>CATJLA010000166.1 GCA_949741215.1 uncultured Oscillospiraceae bacterium | reverse complement strand
GACAGACAGACAGACAGACAGACAGACAGACAAATTATGACTTTTTAAGGTTTGTTTGCTGTATTGCAGTAATTGTTATTCATGTAAGCGCTTTTTATATACACGCCTTTTCAAATGAAGATGGCTTTATTTATCAACAACACTTTTTTTCTACCAATGTATATAATGCCTTGTCTCGCTTTGCAGTGCCGTGCTTTATGATGTTAACTGGAGCCTTTATTCTGGATGATTCCCGCAATATGGAGTACCGATATTTTTATTGTAAGTCTTTCAAAAACATTGGGCTGCAGACAGTGATTTTTAGCATTCTGTATTTTTTGTATGCAATGCTGAGAGCTACAGTAGCGATGTACATAAATAAAGAAGGCTGGGGACGGTTGCTTCTTCCTATAAAAGAATTTGTTGCGGGAGCTCCTTTTTATCATATGTGGTATCTTTATGCATTGATCGGTGTTTATTTGTTGGTGCCAGCGGTAATTCGCTTCCGTACAGGCATTACAGAAAAAAGCTTTGCCAGGGTTTCTTGGTGCTTTTTAATATTTGCCTGTTTTAGTATGTGGACAAGTACTCGCGAGTTAAAATGGGACATTGGCGGCTCTTTTTGTTATATAGGGTACCTTCTGGTAGGCAGTAGGCTGAAAGCTTGGGGACAAAAGCAAAAAAATAACCGGTTGAGTGTTTGCCTCGTTGTAGCGGGATTGTTGGCGTTGTTGTTGCAGGGATGGATACAATACCATATCTTAACGGGAACTTTGCCAAAAGATGAAAAATACACTTTACTGGGACCGTGGAACCCAGTGGTGGTGTTAGCTTCGGTTTTGATATTTGCGGGGTTTTCCGTATTACGTATTAAAAAAAGTTTTGCAAAGGTAGCTCAATATACTTTTTTTATTTACTTATTCCATGCAGGTGTTTGGGATATTTTAGAAAAACTTATGCCTATATTTGGTTCTGCCTGGGATAACCGCTTGGTGATTCCATTGGCAGTTGGTGTGGTGTTTTTGGTGTCCTATCTGCTTGCGGTTATTTATCTCAAGTTGTGGAAAGAGGTTGAGCGAAAATGGGCACTGGCAGATAAGTTGTGCACACTTTTCCGGTTGAGGTAAGTCAGCAGAACTCTTTTGCAAGAGCGATTGAAAATTTTTTTGGGAACTTTATTAAAGAGGGTGACACCAATACAAAATGCGGACATAATTAGACAGACAGAGCGTAATTATGGTATAGACGCTTTGCGGATTGTGGCGATGTGGATGATTCCAGTACTGCATGTGCTGGGGCATGGAGAGGTGCTCAAGTCTGTGGCGCCTTTTTCTGCGAACTACTTCCTTACATGGCTGCTGGAAGTGATGGCGTTTTGTGCGGTGAATTGCTTTGCCCTGATTTCCGGCTACGTGGGATACGGCAGAACCGTTAAATACTCGAATATGATCTGCTTAGCGCTGCAGGCTCTTTTTTATACTGTTCCAATAACGGCGCTGTTTTTATGTTTTTCGCCTGACTTGGTGGGAATCAAAACAATTCTCTATGCTTTGTTTCCTTATATTTATGATACTTACTGGTATCTTATGTCGTATTTTTGCATGTTCTTCTTTATTCCTGTGCTGAATTTTTTGTTGGAGAAGCTGGACAGGCCCAGGTTAATAGGACTGATGGCTGTCATTTTTGTTTTGGCTGGGATTTCGACAGGATTTCACTCGGACTTTGGGCATACAGGCTACGGTTACAGTGCGGTTTGGCTGGCAGTTTTGTATTTGATCGGAGGGTACCTTCGCAAATACAGCATTGCGGATAAGCTTGCGGCCTGGAAGTGTGCAGTAGGGTATGGGGCCTGCGTGCTGTTCACCTGGCTTTCTAAGTTTGTAATAGACAAGGGCGCATGCTGGATTCTGGGTGAGCCCAAGGGCGGCACCTATTTGATCCGTTATACCTCCCCTACCATTTTGCTGTGCGCCGTATTTTTACTGCTGTTTTTTGCGAAGCTGTCGGTTAAAGGTGTTTGGAAAAAGCTGATTGCCTTTTTTGCTCCGGTTTCCTTCGGGGTTTACTTAATTCATGAGGAGCCGCTGATTCGGGAGCATTTCATAACAGGCCGCTTTGCCGGTTACAGCAGTCTGCCTCCGTTGCTGGCGGTACTTGCCGTGTTGGGCACGGCCTTTGGTCTCTGGCTGGTTTGCTCGTTGATAGATCGGGTAAGGCTGGCCCTTTTTGATGTGTTGAAGGTAAAGGAAAAATGTGCAGATTTGGAAAGCTTTTTCCGCAGAAGGCTGGGGATATTAGCGGAAAGATTTGGTGTTTCCTCAGGCTCCGGCGACGTCCTGTAAGAATAAAGCCGGCGCCATAACAAAAAAGCTGCTGCAAAACGGGAAGCCTTTCCCCTTTGCGGCAGCTTGATTTTTGTTTTGGAAGCTCAGAGCAGCTGTTCTGTCTGCCGCTCTTTTACCAAGATTTTTACCTCGTTTTCACTGGCCAAGGCTGTGTTGACGTCCAGCGTATACTGAAACAGGCAGCTTCCGCCTTGGTCGGTCATGCTGTTTTGAATGCGATCCCCCAGTACGCCGATGGTCATGATTCCGTACTCGGTTTGATAGGCGCACTGGTGCCGCACCCCTTTTTCTACAATCAGGTTGGAAACCGCGCCCTGGGCCCCATAGCGCATCATGGAAACCCGGGTACTGCTCTCCAGCTTCAAGGTAGTGCGGGTACCCTCGTAGCCGGAGTCGTCCGGCTCCTGGTACGTCAAATAATGAATGCCGTTTTTATTGTACAGGCTGCCGATGGTAGTTAGCTCTACCACGTCCTTTTCCCCGTCCACCCGCTGGGTGCCGGTTATGGAAATTAACACGTCCTTTTTCAAAATGGCCCCTCCGTTTTATTTTGATTGGTTTGAAATTCCTCTAAATCAATCCGCTGTACGTCGTGATGAATGTCACTGCCCAAAAAGATGCCCGCAATTTCGCTGAAGCCCTCCACACTGTCACTGACAAAAAATTTGCTGTAAGGGAGCTCCTGAGCGCCGGCCAGCATTTTATGACGTTCCAGGTAGCCCTTGGCATATGCGGCTGTCTCTTTGCCGGAGTTGATCAGGGTAACGCTTTGGCCCATAATCTGCTGTAACGTCTGGGCGATAATAGGGTAGTGGGTGCAGCCTAAAATCAGGGTATCCACCCCTGCCTGCACCAAAGGCTCCAGATACTGCTGAGCCACTAAACGGGTTACCGGGTTATCCGGCTGGATAAAGCCGCTTTCAACCAGCGGTACAAACAGGGCGCAGGGGTTGGAAAATACCTGAAATTCCGGGTGCTCCGCTAAAATTTCTTTTTCAAAGGCTCCGCTTTTTACCGTGGCCGGGGTGGCAATTACGCCAATTTTGCCGTTTTTGGTAGCGGCGCAGGCGGCCCGTACCGTATGGCGGATTACCCCGGCAAAGGGCACCGGCAGAGCTTCTGCAAAGTTCTGCGGCAGGTTTGCGCTGACGGTACCGCAGGCCGCAATCACCATCTTTACATTATGGGAAAGCAGAAACCGGATGTCCTGATCTGCATATTTTAAGATAGTGCTTCGGGTTTTGGTGCCGTAGGGCACCCTGCCTGTATCCCCAAAATAGAGGATATTCTCCCCGGGCAGCGCCTTTCTCAGCTCCCGGAACGCCGTAAGCCCCCCCAGGCCGGAATCAAATACCCCAATGGGACGGTTATCCATAAAATTCCTCCAAAAGTCAAAGCTGCTTTTCCATATATCCGCAGGTAAAGGGGAAAAAGTTAAACTTTTTTGTGCCGGGATGTACAAAGCCAAAGCTTTCTTGGATTACCTTTGCACATTCCCCCAGTTGGTTTTCCTCCACATGGGTTTATCATCTGGAAGCTGTTCCTTCTCTGCCGTTTATTAAAAGCGTATCTGCTGCAAAAACTCCGAAAAGCTGTTGGCAACAAAACCCTGGCTCTCCGGGTCTTCTAAAAATTCGTCAAGAAATTCATCAAAAATGTAGTAAACCTTGCCGTAACTGGCTTCGTCCACCCGAATATAATAGGAATCCCCCGCTGCATCAGAGCAGAAAGGAATGTAATACATGGGGATAAACCCGTCCATCTCCTGCCATTCCAGCAGCTTATTGATTGTCAGGATATGCTCCTGATACTGGACGCCGATGGGATGAAAAAACTGCAGCTGGCATCCCTCCGGGTCAATATATCCGTGAGGGGGCAGGGTGGCCCCGTTATACTGCCGGTAAAAATGCTCCATATCCGGGGGCATTCGAAAGTGAAACCGGTGCTCCAACAGCCGGATGGCACTTTCGTTTACCCCTGGGTTTGCTTTTAACAAAGGCAGCTTTTTCATAACAAACCAGTTCCTCCCTTTTGGGCGTTAAAGCTAAGTGTGGCGCCTGTCCAGCGGCTTTGCCGCTTGCCGACGTCCCCAAAAGCTACTTTGCCTGCCCTTTTTCCATCGCCAAAGTAATCAGCCGGTCCAAAAGCTCCGGGTAGGGGGTGCCGGAGGCCTCCCAAAGCTTGGGGTACATACTAATAGAAGTAAAGCCCGGCGGGGTGTTGATCTCATTCAGCAGCACCGAGCCGTCCTCCCGGACGAAAAAGTCCACCCGGGCAAGGCCGTCGCATCCCATGGCCTTGTAGGCCCTTACCGCCAGCTGACGAAGCTGCTCTGCCGAGTTTTCCGCAATGCGGGCGGGGATATACAGGTCGGTAGAATCATCCTGATACTTGGCGCTGTAGCTGTAAAACTCCTGCCGGGGGGCAATTTCCCCCAGAGCTTGGGCCGCCTTGGGCCCGCTTACGTCACAGCAATTGCCCAAAACGGCGCACTCCACCTCTTTGCCTGCAATGGCCTTTTCCACCAGCACCTTGCTGTCCTGAAGGAAAGCGGTCTCCAGGGCGGTGCGCAGGGAGTTACGATCCCCCGCCTTGCTTACCCCTACCGACGACCCCGCCCGGGAAGGCTTTACAAACACCGGGTAGCCTAACTTTTCCTCAATAATTTGGGCGGTTTGTTCAAAGCTTTCCATATCCGGGGGCAGCACCGGCTGCCAGGGGGCGGTGGGAACGCCGGCGGCTTCCAGCAAGGTATGGGTGAGAAATTTATCCATACAATTGGCGCTGGCAGCCACTCCACAGCCTACATAGGGGATGCCCGAAAGCTCCAAAAGCCCCTGCAGGGTGCCGTCCTCCCCGTTTTTGCCGTGGAGTACCGGAAACACACAGTCAATATTCAGCAGGGTTGCGCCCTGCTCCGGGTTCCACCCGCAGGAGAGGATTCCTCGCCGCACTCTGTCCGGAGAAAGGATGGCCGGGGTAAGGTAGCGTTTTTCCGCCCATTTGCCGGCTGGGATGTTGTCTAAGGGACCGTCGTACAAAAACCAGCCCCCCTCACGGGTAATGCCTAATTTTATGACGTCGTAACGGTCTGCCGGTATGTTTGAGATAACCGAATAAGCGGAAACCAGTGAAACCTCATGCTCGCTGGACACCCCGCCGAAAATAACTGCAGTGCGAAGCTTGGATACCATAAATAAAAGACCTCCATCCCTGCCCCTTAAAAGCCCAAAGGCTGTAGAAAGCCTTTCCTGAAAGATTCCGGCGAAAAAGCGGCAGTGCCGTCGCCAGAGCTTATGACTTTTATAACGAAACAGACTTATTTTATCATAGAAACTGCTGAGAAGCAATCGGTTTCTACCCTAATTATAGGCAGAAACGGGGAAAAAAAGAACTTTTTTGAAGTAATAGGGAAGAGTGAATAGTGAATAAGGAAGGAACGCGCCAGACAGGCGCGATTTGAAATGTTGCAGAGGATAGATTTAGTTCGTTGGATTTTGAAATAGCTTTTCTTTTTAATTTGTCCCGAAGGGACACCTTCACTATTTACTATTCACTCTTCCTTCTTACCTAAAAAATTCTTGACTTACTCCGCAAGCTATGATATACTCTTATTACCTCTAAAAGGGTATTTTTTTATGCGCAGATCCAAAATCGTCCCCTTTGTTTGAGGGAGGCCAAAAAACCGTACTGGGAGGTGCCGATATGAGAGTGAAAGTAACCTTGGCTTGTACAGAGTGCAAACAGCGCAACTATGACACAATGAAAAACAAGAAAAATGACCCGGACAGACTGGAAATGAATAAGTATTGCCGGTTCTGCAGAAAGCACACTCTTCACAGAGAGAGCAAGTAGGAGAAAGGCGGGATTTCAAAAAATGGCTGAGAAAGACTCCAACGCCAAAAAAGCCCTGGATGCTAAAAAGTCTGATTCCAAGAAAAAGGAAGCAGGCGGCATTAAAAAGCTTTCCTCCAACGTTGTTCGCTCCGTTAAGGACATGAGGGGTGAAACCAAAAAAATTGTTTGGCCCACCAAAAAGCAGGTGCTGAACAATACCGGCGTAGTCATCACTGCAGTGATCGTATCCTCCGCCTTTTTGGGCGCGCTGGATTTCGTGCTGAAAACGGTGGTGAACTTCCTGCTGGGCAAAGCTTGACCTGCCATTTACGCCGGCTCTTGCATCCGGCAGGTTCGCCGGAACAATTTCAATGAGCTGGAGGAATGAATGAATGTCTGATTCCGAAAACAGAAAAGCCTTATGGTATGTGGTGCATACCTATTCGGGATATGAAAATAAGGTGGCCACCAACCTGGAACGGATTGTGGAAAACCGTAAGCTCCAGGACGTGATTACCGATATTAAAATCCCTACCGAAAAGGTGGTTGAAACCAAAAACGATACGCAGCGGGAAGTGGAACGGAAGATTTTCCCCGGTTATGTGCTGGTGAAAATGATCATGAATGACGATACCCGGTATATTGTTCGCAATGTGCGGGGGGTAACCGGCTTTGTGGGCTCCGCTACCGACCCTGTGCCTCTTACTGAACAGGAGGTGGAGGCGCTGAGCGTTGACATTACCAGAACCGAGGAGGAGACCCTCCGGGTGGGCGATTATGTTCAAATTAACGACGAGGGCTTTACCGCCCCCGGCGGAGGAATGTGGACAGGCGTGGTCAAAAGCATCGACCAGGACAGCAAAACCGTTAAGGTTGGCGTGGATATGTATGGCAGCGAAACCTTGCTGGAGGTTGCCATAGATAAGGTCGAGGCTTATTAATAAGCCTGTAAACTTTAGGACGGCAGTGCCGTCCCAAAGCTTATAGCAGCGGGGATGGCCTGAAAGCCGGCCCGCAAAATACGAAAAAAGGCTCCCTTTACAAAAAGGGGCGCTTTTTTGCGGCGTGAGATTATGCCGCTGGGCTGCTTCTCCGGTTTGAGAAAAGGCCCGTGGGAGGAGGGGAGATACCCTTCCGCCAGGAACCACATATTTTTGGAGGTGCAAACAATGGCTCAAAAGGTAACCGGTTATATCAAGCTGCAGATACCGGCTGGTAAGGCTACTCCGGCGCCGCCTGTAGGCCCTGCGCTGGGTCAGCACGGCGTCAATATAATGGCGTTTACAAAGGAATTTAACGAGCGCACAAAGGGTGACGCAGGGCTTCTGATCCCTGTAGTAATCACTGTTTATGCCGACAGATCCTTCAGCTTCATCACAAAAACTCCCCCTGCCGCTGTTCTTATCAAAAAGGCTTGTGGGATTGAGACTGCATCCGGCGTTCCCAACAAGACGAAGGTTGCTACTATCAGCAAGGAGCAGGTAAGAAAGATCGCAGAGCAGAAAATGCCTGATCTGAATGCCGCCAGCATTGAATCTGCGATGAGCATGATCGCAGGAACCGCTCGCAGCATGGGCGTTGTGGTTGGAGAATAAGTCAGTTACTTGACTTAGGCAACTTGCCTTCGGGCAGTCCGCCTTTGATTACGCCCGGGTGGGAGGAAAACTTCCGTTATATACCACTCGAATTGGAGGAGAACAAAGATGAAACACGGTAAGAAGTATCAGGACAGCACAAAGCTGGTGGATCGTGCCAGGCTTTATGACGCTCCTGAAGCATTGGATATGTGCACCAAAACCGCTAAAGCCAAGTTTGACGAAACCGTAGAGGTTCATGTTCGCTTGGGTGTTGACTCCCGTCATGCTGACCAGCAGGTTCGCGGCGCGGTAGTGCTGCCCAACGGTACCGGCAAAAAGGTACGGGTTTTGGTATTTGCCAAGGGCGATAACGTCGCTTTGGCACAGAACGCAGGCGCTGAGTATGTTGGCGCTGAGGACTTGATGCAGAAGATCCAGCAGGAAAACTGGATGGATTTTGACGTTGTTATTGCTACCCCTGACATGATGGGCGTGGTGGGACGTTTGGGTAGAGTATTAGGCCCCCGCGGCTTGATGCCTAACCCCAAGGCCGGTACCGTTACTACCGATGTAGCCCGGGCTGTTACCGAGGCCAAGGCCGGTAAGATTGAGTATCGTTTGGATAAAACAAACATTATCCATTGCCCCATTGGCAAGGCTTCCTTTGGTGTAGAGAAGCTTCAGCAGAACTTTGACACTTTGCTGAGCGCTATTGTTAAGGCAAAGCCCGCCGCCGCAAAGGGCCAGTATATCCGGTCCTGTGTGGTTGCTACTACTATGGGGCCTGGCATCAAAATCAATCCCAGCAGATTTGCTTCTGTCCCTTCTGTTAAGGAGAACTGATTTTTTGCGAAAAGGGCCGGGGATGAATTTCGTCCACCGGCCTTTTTGTGTGAAATAAGATCCGTTTTTTGTTAAAAAAGGGCAGAGAATAGGCAAGAAAATCGTGGAAATACATAATCGTAACTGCAAAAATTCTACAAAATTTTTATTGTAAAATATTTGCCTTTGTGGAAATGGATTAAGTTTTCCAAAAGAGCAAAGAAAAAAGAAGACGTCTTTTGCGCTGGAATTCCCGGTGTTGGGGGCGCTTCTATTATTGAGGAGGTTTTTCTTATGAGTAATCAACCTGTAGTAGCTTTCGAGCCGGAGGACGTCCAGAAGAACAAGACCATCACTTTAATTGCCTGCATTTTCCCCATCCTGTTCTTCCTGCCTTTGGTATCCGCCAAGGATTCTAACTATGGCCGGTTTTTCGCCAACCAGAGCCTGCTGGTTGTCCTGTTGGCAGTAGTGGTAGGCGTGCTGAACGTTCTTTCCAACATTCCTGTAGTTGGCCTTGTTGTTGCTATTCTTGCTCTGGTTGTCAGCATCTTTGAGCTGGTATGCTGGATTCTCAATCTGGTGCATGTATGCAAGGGTGAAGGCGCTACTCTGCCTCTTATCGGTGGTATTACTCTCATTAAATAAGGATTTTAGTTTGTTTTTTATTTTGATATTTCATCGCCCTGTTCCCGAGGCGTTTTCGCTTACATAAGGAGCAGGGATCCCCGGCCGGGAAAAGTAGCCGCCAAAAGGCGACGAAGTACGGAAATTTTTTGGCCGGCGATGATTTTAAAGGAAAAACCTCTTGACAACAGGAGGTTTTTCTTTTATACTATAAGGGCTGTTGAATCCAAAGACAGCAGGTTCCCTCTTGGGGGATGAAAGGGTGTTTGCCCGCCTGCCGAGGAAGAGATGCTTTTTTGTAATAACAAGGCTCTTTTCCGGATTGACGGAGGAGCCTTTTTCTTTTGCCGGGTGCGGCTGTTTTCCTTTAAGGTAGGCGCGGGGTTTCCCTTTTTTGGGACGTCCCGGAAGCTGGAAGCCTGTGGGCTGCCTTTAAGGGCATAAAGCGGCAGTTACGTCCCCCCGGAGATGGGAAAAGGCGGGTGATTGAAAAAACAGCGGGCAGAGGCTTGCCGCTTTTTACCCGCAGTTTTATTCCGGCGAACTCGCCGATTTAGCAGGAGGTGAATCGATTTGCCAAGTGAGAAGGTTTTACAGCAGAAACAGCAGCTGGTTGCTGATCTGAAAGCAAAACTGGAAGAATCTGTTGCAGGTGTTCTGGTTGATTATAAGGGCATCACCGTTGCAGAGGATACCAAGCTTCGTAAAGAGCTGCGGGAGGCTGGGGTGGATTACTTTGTAGTAAAGAACACCATGCTTCGCTTTGCTATGAACGAGGTTGGTTACGAGGAGCTTACTAAGGTTCTGGAGGGCACCACGGCTTTGGCTGTGAGCAAGGAGGACCCGGTTGCAGCTGCCAAGATTCTGGCTAAGTTTGCTGAGGATTCTAAGGATAAGTTCACTGTAAAAGCAGGCTTTGTGGAAGGTAAGGCTTTGGATGCTGCCGGCGTAAATGAGCTGGCTAAGCTGCCCAGCAGAGAAGTGCTGGTGGCCAAGGTTCTGGGCTCCCTCAATGCACCGATTTCCGGCTTTGCCAATGTGCTTAACGCCAATCTGCGGGGTCTGGTGGTTGCGCTTAACGCAATCGCTGAAAAACAGGGCGCATAATTTGAGCGCCTAAAAATGAAAATTATTTGGAGGTAAAATATCATGGCTTCTGAGAAAGTATTAAATCTGATTGAAACCGTTAAATCCCTGACCGTTCTGGAGCTCTCCGAGCTGGTAAAGGCTCTGGAGGAGGAGTTCGGCGTTTCCGCTGCTGCTCCTGTTGCTGTTGCTGCTGCTCCTGCCGCTGCTGCTCCTGCTGCTGAGGAGAAGACCGAGTTTGACGTAGTGCTGGCTGAGGCTGGCGCAAGCAAGATGAACGTGATCAAGCTGGTGAAGGAGATCACCGGCCTGGGCCTGAAGGAAGCAAAGGATCTGGTTGACAACGCTCCTAAGACCCTGAAGGAAGCTGCTTCCAAGGCTGATGCTGAGGAAATCAAGAAGAAGCTGGAGGATGCCGGCGCTAAGGTTGAGCTGAAGTAATTTTAGCTGTCAATCAATTAGATAGAAAGCCCTGGGGAGATTTCCTCAGGGCTTTTTTGCTGCCCTTTTCACTGCTGTCAAAAAAAGGATGCCCAATTTTTTGACAAATTCCCTGAAAAATATCTAAAAAATACTGCAAACAGCTCCGTTTTGTGTTATAATGATTCCAATATGCAAAATTGCCGGTGCAAAATCCGGCTTGGAATTACCTGAAAGCCTTTTTAGGGACATGGCTGCTCTGATCAGTTGCTACCTCCCAATAAGGCTTGCCTGCTGTGGTGCGCATAATTGCCCGCTTGCAGGACGTCCGCAAAACCAATAGAGAAGAGGGGATTTTTTGAAAGGGGCAAGATTTTTCTTCTGGATATTTGTATCCCTGTTTACCGTATGCCTGATTGGCTTGGCTGCGCTGGATTACCCCCTGATTGCCGCCGGCCAGCCGGTAGAGCTGCAGGTAGAGGAGCAAAGCCTTTCCGCCACCTTTTACAGGGGCTCCAAGCCCTTTGGGGTGGTGGTGGCAGGGGATTTTGGCGCCGACCAGGTAAGCCTGCGCCCCATCGTGCGGGAGCTGCGGGATGGTGGTGGTCACGTGCTTACTCTGGATTATTCCGGCCACGGGGCGTCCTCCTCCCTCCGGCTTTCGGACCAGCAGCGGTTGGCCCAGATGAAGCGGGAGCTTTCCGCCGGTATTGCCGAGCTGAAAAGCAGGCTGAGCTACTCCGACGAGCAGATTATTTTGATAGGCCACGGTTTTGGCGCCCGAGTTATTTTAGAGCTGCTGCAGGAGGGACAAGGCTGCCAAGGCGCTGTATTGATCGCCCCACAGATTAACCTGGATGAAAACACCCACTCGGTCTACCTCTCGGTTATAGACGACACTGCAGAGGGCTGGGTTTCCCGCCTGAACCAAAGCAGCATTCAAGTTCCCATGCAGATTATCGGCAGCTGGAAGGACGACCTTGCCACACCGGAGTCTCTCTCCCTGCTGTACCAAAAGCTTACCGGCGCTGTGCCGTCGCTGGAAAAAG
The DNA here is from genome assembly GCA_949741215.1 of uncultured Oscillospiraceae bacterium. GTDB lineage: Bacteria > Bacillota > Clostridia > Oscillospirales > Ruminococcaceae > CATJLA01. The sequence continues at coordinate 38,049 of CATJLA010000166.1, read as the reverse complement.
GGGAACCGGGGGGCGGTATTGACGGCAATATTTCCCTTACAATAGTGCCGGGGGTATTCCACAGCTTTCAAACATCGTCGGGGAAAATTCTTCAAGAGATGAAGGAATGGCTGCGCAACACCTTGAACCTGCGCACCATTTCCTCCCAAAGCTTTGTGCCCTTGGGCCGGCGGCTATGCTGGATTGGTTTAGCCTTAAGCCTTGGTATGACAGTACTGCTGGGCAGCTTGTTTGCCGCAAACCGTTATGGTGACCCGGATGCCTGCCGTACCAAAACCGAAATAACCTCTCTGCCCCAATTTTTGCTTTGGAGGATACCGGTTTGGCTTTGCAGCCTGCTTTTGGTAATGCCTCTCCAGGGGCTTTTAGGGCTGCTTCCCGGCGGACAGCCTGCTTTCAGCCTGTTTTCCGTCTGCCTGATGTGCAGCTGTGGACTGCTGCTGCTGGTTTTGTACCAATGCAAAATCCTGCCCGGAACCAACCGCAAGCCGCTTTCCTGTTCTCATGGAATTTACCCGATCCGCAGCTGTTCCGGGTTGTTTATCCTGATTGTTGTGGCGGCTGTCGTTACAGTATTGGCTTCCTCTGGGTTTTACCGGGCAAATTTCTCCGTTACCAGAATTCTCTGGCTGCTGCTTACTACCTTGCTGATGGGCTTTGGCTGCTTCTTTTTTCACTATGAAACCATTGCCTTGGAGCAGGCCAAGCTGCCCTTTTGGAGCAAGCCCGCAGCCTGGGCGGTGTTCCTGCTGCCTTATTGGATTATCCCCCTGTTTCACCTGTTGGGCGGGGCTTATACCAGCTTTTGGAACTCGCTGGTCAACCTGATTCTGCTGGTATTCTCTCTATGTACAGGCAGCATTGTACGGCGTCTTTCGGCAAGTCCGCTGCTGGCGGGGCTTTCCTCCTCCTTTTTGTTTGGAACAGTAGGGGTATTCTGCTCGGTACTGCTTACATAACGGTTGCATATCTTTTTCCTGTGGGACGTCGCGCCTGCCTGTGTTGCAAAGCCTCATTTTCCATTCCAAACAAAGGAGCATCATCAATGGCCTACCGTACCGTCAACCTGGAGCAGGGAATGCCCACCGCAGCCCAGGCTGTTCCCCTGCTGGAGCAGGCCCTCCGTTCCGCCAAAGCCTATCGCTGCCCGGTTATTAAGATCATCCACGGCTACGGTTCCTCCGGCCGGGGCGGCGTACTGCGTACCCGCCTGCGTCAGGAGCTGGCTGCCAAAAGGGCTGCGGGGCAGATCAAGGAGTTTGTGCCAGGGGAGGATTTCTCCCCATTTTCGGCTGCTGCCCGCACAGCCCTTGCGGCAGAGCCCTCTCTTTCCAAGGACTCGGATTATACCCGCTGCAATCATGGGATCACTATTGTCGTATTGTAATATAAGGGGAGTCAGTATGGAAGTCATCCGGAAAGCCGCTAAGGAGGACGCCTCCCGCCTGGCGGAAATTTTGATTTTTGCAAAGCGCGCCGCCTACCGCCCTATCTTTCAAAACGACCTGGTTTCCTTTGGGGAAATGCAGGTGCTTCCCTTGGCGCAGGAGTACCTTTCTCACCCGGAAAAGCTGGCCGGCCTTTGGGTGTATGATAACCCCTTTGTGAAAGGGCTGGTTCATTTGCAGGGAACCGAGCTGCAGCAGCTGTATATTGACCCTTTTTTTCAGGGAGAAGGCATCGGCTCGGCGCTTTTGTCCTTTGCGCTTAAGCAAGGCGCCCGTTTTTTATGGGTGCTGGAGCAAAACGAAAAAGCTTTGGGCTTTTATAAGGCCCGCGGCTTTTCCCCCACCGGGGAGCGCCGCTTAGAGCCGGGCACCACCCAGTATCTTTTGCGGATGGAATACACTGCTGCAAACAAATAACTGCACGTTTTCAACTTATCGTATAATACGTCATTTGGAATTAGGACAAAAGGGTTCCGGGCAGTTTTTCCGGAATCCTTTTCCATATCCCGGCGGCTGGGGCCGGGGCGCAAAGCCTCTTTTTTGCAGGACGTCACAGCAGCCTTATTTTCTCCGGGCTTATGGCCAAGCCCCTCCTCAATTTCAAGGAAAGGACGATCCCCCTTTATGAAGAAAAAGTATCTGCTAAAGCGGCTTTGGCTGCTGCTGGCTTTCCCCCTCACCTTGCTGATCAGCTGGCTGGCCGCCGCCTTTCCCCACTGGGTAGACAGCTGGTATGCCGCTTGGCTGTACCCCGGGCTTTCCCAAACGGTCAACCGGCTTTCCAACACAGTGCCTTTTTCTGTGGCGGAGCTGCTGCTGGCCGCCGTTGTAGCAGGGGTACTTATTTACCTGGTCGTCCTGCTTCGCCATATGTTTGATAAACGGCTGGATCGGCTGTTTATTCTATACCAGGGGGCAGTGAATCTGGGCATTTTCGCCAGCCTGCTGTACTTGGTTTTTGTGCTGTTCTGCGGGGTAAATTATCATCGCACCCCTTTTTCCACCTACAGCGGTCTGGAGCTTCGCCCTTCTTCGGTGCAGGAGCTTTCCGGCTTATGTGAGGAGCTGATTGCCCGGGCCAACACCCTGCGGGAGCAGGTGGGGGAGGAAAACGGCGTTATGGCCCTGAACCAAACCATTCAAGGAACTGGAGAGGAGGCCGCCCGCTGTATGGAGCTTTTAAGCCAGGATTACCCGGTGCTTGCCGGAGAGTATGGGAAACCAAAGCCTGTGCTTTTGTCCCCGCTGATGTCCTATACGCAAATCACTGGTTTTTTCTTCCCCTACACCTTTGAGGCCAATATAAACACCGCTGCCCCGGAGTACACCATCCCGGCTACCATGTGCCACGAGCTTTCCCACCTGCGGGGGTTTATGCGGGAGGACGAGGCCAATTTTCTGGCTTATCTGGCCTGCTGCCTTTCCGACAACATGGATGTAGAATACAGCGGTGTCATGCTGGCGCTGGTTCACTCCATGAACAGCTTGTATAGTGCGGATTACGAAACCTTCTGCCTGCTGGCGGCAAAATACGCGCCGGGTGTCCAGCGGGACTTCCAGTACAACAGCCAGTATTGGGCCGCCCACGAGGGTACTGTCTCCAAGGTTTCCGAAACCGTCAACGATACCTATTTGAAGGTAAACAGCCAAACCGACGGCGTAAAAAGCTATGGCAGAATGGTAGACCTGCTGCTGGCAGACTACCGGGTGCGGCACAACATCCCCTAACGCCTGCTTTTTGTAGGACAGAACTGCCGGTTTGGTTTCTTCCGGCCTTTGAAGGAGCCTTGCCTAAAAATGTTTCACGTGAAACATTTGTTCTGCCGCTTGCAGAACAAACTCCCATCCTTTGTCGCATCTTGACGAAGCCGCTGTTTTTCGCTATAGTAATGGATAGTAGCTTCTCGCTCATTTATTTACATAAAAGAAAGCCAGGTGCTTGTATTTGAAAAAAACTGCTTCTCTTCTGCTGGCCCTGATCACAGGGTTTTCCCTTATTGTTGGTACTGCCGGCTGCACCCGGGAGATTCCGGAGCTGCCCCAAAGCTCCTCGGAATCCAGCTCGGCGGCCTCCGGCTCTCAGCAGGGCTCTTCTTCGGAGCCGGAAAGCTCAGAGCCTGCGCCGCCTCCCGAAGTAACGGTAACCTTAAAGGCAGCCGGAGACAACCTGATCCACGACGTCATATACCAGCAGGCGGCAATACGCTCTACCCTAAAAGGAGAGCTGGGGTATGACTTTTACCCTGCCTATGAGCGGATTGCCCCCCTGCTGGAGGGCGCGGATTTTGCCTTTTTGAACCAGGAAACTTTGCTGGCCTCCGATGTATTTGAGCCCTCCAGTTATCCTCTGTTCAACTCCCCTACCCAGGTAGGGGATACCATGATCCAGCTGGGCTTTAACCTGTTTTCCCAATCCAACAATCACACATTGGACAAAGGCGCACAGGGCATTGCCGCCACCTTGGATTATTGGGACCGGCAGCAGCAACAGCATGATCTGGTAGTGGCAGGGCTTTATCGGGACGAAGCGGATATGGAAAACATCCGGGTGCTGAGCAAAAACGGGATTTCGGTGGCTTTGGTAGCCTTTACCGAGCATACCAACGGCTTAAAGCTCAGTGCGGACGTCCCTTATCAACTGATTTACACCAGCGAACTGGATAAAATCCAGCATCAGATTGAAAAGGCCAGGCGGCTGGCGGACGTGGTGATTGTTTCGGTCCACTGGGGCACCGAGAACTCCCATATTGTCAACGACGCCCAGCGGAACCTTGCCCACCAGATGGCAAACTGGGGCGCGGATATTATTCTGGGCCAGCATCCCCATGTGCTGCAGCCCATAGAGTGGGTAGGCGAGTACGGCCAAACTATCGTGATCTACTCTTTAGGCAACTTTATTTCCGCCCAGAACACCGGCAATAATCTGATCAGCGGCATTTTGGAGCTGGAAATTAAGAAGAACCTGGAAACCGGAGAGATCTTTTTTACCGACCCGTTTTTAACCCCTATTGTAACCCACTACGAGCGCAATTATGATAATTTGACCCTCTATCCCTTGGCGGAGTATACCTCTGAGCTGGCAGAAAAGCACTGGACTATCAACCTGGGCACCCGGGACTTTTCTATCCCCTGGATTGAGGCTCTTTTGCAGGAGGTTATGGGCGCCCACTGCCTGAACTACAGCTTTTCTGCCTCAGCACAGCAGCCTGTTGGGGAGCAAAGCGCTTCTGCCCCCCAACAGGACGACATCCCCAGCCAAAGTGACACCGGCCCTAACCCTGACGAGGAGCCTGCCCCGTAATTTTTTTTGGGACGTACCGGCTGCTTTGCAGTCCCGGGCACAAAACTGAAAAGAGCAGTCCTGTCCCCAAAACAGTAAAAAAACTCCCTCTTCTGCAAAAGCGAGAGGGAGTTTTTTTGATGTCAATCAGCGGAAGATTTTCCACAAACCTTCCGAGAAAAAGTGGAATACTTCGTCCCACAGGCTTAAAAATGGCTTAACCGGCAAAATACCCGGCGTCAAACAGGCGGGCGAGGGCCTCATCCACTGTGCTGTCCTCAAACAGCGGGGCATATTTGCCCTGAATGACCAGTGCCTCTACCGAAAGCTTTAGCCGGCCGGCCTCCCGCAGCTTTTCAAACCCGGGGGAAAGCTGGCTTCGGGAGAGCATTCGCACAACCGTTTCCTTCCCGCCAAATCGGTTTACCTGCTCCGCAAAAGCAGCTGTAGGGACGTCCAGCATCCCGATTTGCTCCAGCCTTTTTTCCAGCTGGGCCTGAAAATCCTTGTCCAGTTCCATACAAAAGTCCTTTCCCGACACAGCCGCCCGTTTAAGAAGCAAGCACCTGCTATGGCCAAATCTTATCCACTGCAACATTAAAATCGTTCCCCGGGGCGCGTACCTGCACGATTCTCTTCCTTGGGGAAATATTCCCTGAAAGCCCTACATATGAGAGGGAATCTCAATCCCCAGCAGCTCCAGCGCCAGCCCCAGCGCCCGCCGCACCAGCGTGATCAACGCAATCCAGCTGCCCTGCCTGCTTTCGTCCTGCTCGGCTAAAATTTTGGTATCGTGATAAAAGCTGTTAAACGCGTTGGAAAGCTCGTAAATATACTGGCACACCTTATGGGGCGCAGTTTCCCCAAAGGCCGCTTCCATTGCCTCCCCAAACCGGGCAAGCTCCAGCATCAGCGCCTTTTCTCCCGACGAAGCCGCTGCCAGAATTTCCCCTGCCTTCCTTTCAGGATACTGCTGCCGGTACTTCTCCAAAATGGACTGAATCCGTACCGCCGTATACTGGATATAAGGCCCGGTATTGCCCTCAAAGGAGATGAACCGCTCCAGATCAAACACATAGTCCTTGGCCGCCTGGTTGGAAAGATCCCCGTATTTTAATGCTGCCAGCCCGATCATTCTGGCTGTTTCCATCGCTTCCGCCTCAGGCACTGTCCGGTTTTCCTGAATCCGGCTGAGTACCTGCCGGTTAATGTCCCCGATCAGTGCTTCCAGCCGCATTACGCCGCCCTCTCTGGTCTTAAAGGGCTTGCCGTCCCTGCCGTTCATGGTGCCAAAGCCTAAAAAGGCCATAGAGGTATCCTGCTTTACAATGCCCGCTTTTTTTGCCACCCGGAACACCTGGGTAAAATGCAGCTCCTGCCGTTTATCCGCCAGATAGATGTACCGGTTTGGCTTATAAAGCTTTTCCCGTTCCATAATTGTCGCCAGGTCAGAGGTAGCATACAGCGCCGCCCCGTCGGACTTCCGCACAATACAGGGGGGCAGCTCCTTGGAGTCGCTTTCCTGGGCAATATCCACCACCAAGGCCCCCTGGCTCTCATAGGCAAGGCCCTTCTGCACCAGGTCCTCAATTAAATCGGGAATATAGGGCTGAGCGTCGCTTTCCCCTTTCCAAAGGTCAAAAAACACGTTCAAATTGTTGTAATTCTTCTTCAAATCCGGCAGGGAAACATTCATAATATGACGCCACAGCGCCCTGTAAGCCGGATGCCCGCTTTGCAGCTGCAGAGTAGCCTGCTGGGCCCTCTCCTTAAAAGCCTCGTCCTCCTTGGATTTGGCGCTGGCGGCGGGATAAATTTCCTCCAGCTCCCCTAAGGTAAAGGGGGGCTCGGCGGGGTACTCCCCTGCAAAGTTTTGTTGAAAATAGGGCAGCTCCGGCTGCCTATCCCGCAGCTCCTCGATAATCAGGCCCATCTGCAGGCCCCAGTCCCCCAAATGCACATCCCCAATAACCTTATGGCCAAAAAAGCGTCCCATCCGCTTAATGCTTTCCCCGATGATGGCGGACCGGAGATGTCCTACATGTAAAGGCTTGGCTACATTTGCCCCGCCGTAGTCAATTACAATGGTTTGGGGGGTTTCCGCCTCCTGCGCACCCAGTTTGGGATGCACAGCCATTTGATTTAAGTACCCGGCCAAATATTCCGGGCTGAGCTTTAGGTTAATGAACCCGGGCATAACCGCCTGCACTTCGTCAAACAAAGGGTTGCCGGCAAGCCGCTCCGCCACGGCATTGGCAATGTCTATGGGCTTTTTTTTGTAGGCCTTTGCCGCCGCCATGGCGCCGTTGCACTGGTACTCGCACAAATCCGGCCGGTTGGAAACGGTTACCCTGCCGTAGCTTGGCTCATATCCGGCAGCGGCAAAAGCATGCTCCAGCTCTTTTGTTAATACACTCAATATTTTGTCCATTTCGTCTATTCTCCTTGTAGGTAGTGTTGTCGGCAGCCTGCAGGACGTCCCGGAAGCTTTTAGTTCTGCGGCCCGGTCAGATAATCCAGCAGCTGCTGAGGGTTTGCATCCGCTTTGGCCTTGTTCCACACCTGTCGGATCACTCCCTCCTCGTCGATGAGGAAAGAGGTACGCACCACCCCCATGGAGACCTTGCCGCACATTTTTTTCTCCTGCCAAACGTCGTAGGCCTTTATCGCGGTCAGCTCCGGGTCGGATAAAATGGAAAAGGAAAAGCCATACTTCCGGGCAAACTTTTCATGAGAAGCCACGCTATCCTTGCTGATACCAAGCACCACAGCATTCTGCTCTTCAAATTCAGGAACAAGCTCCCCAAAGCCGCAGGCCTGCTTGGTACAGCCGGCAGTATTATCCTTAGGGTAAAAATAAAGCGCCACCTTCTTCCCTCTCAAATCGGAAAGACGGACCAGCTCATTATTCTGATTATATAAAGCAAAATCAGGGGCCTTTTCTCCAGGGTGCAGCATAACCAAAAACGCTCCTTTAAAAAAAATATAGATAAAACACAAAAATCCCAAAAATCAATCTCAACACAAAACAGCCACCCCACCTCACTGCAATATTCCAATCGCTCCCGCAGGGTGCGTACCTACACTATTCCCTATTCACTATTCCCTCTTACTTTTACATTATACCATAGTTTTCATACAGTGAAAAGCCAAATTTCCAAACTTTCCCTGAAAGCAGGGCGCCATATGGGCAGCGTCTGTATCCCCTGAAAGCGGCAAAATAAACCGCCTGCAGGACGTCCTGAAAAACGAAAGCCCCAGGTTCTCCCTTAAAAGGGCCTGGGGCTTTGATTTTCTGGCAGCAAGGTTCCCTCATTTTGGGCGGCAGGCTGCCGGCTTTTTATCCGGAACGCGCTGGGGGTGCACCCCATCATCTGCCGGAAGGCCCGGTTGAAGGAGCGGATATTCTTATACCCGCAGGCAAAGCAGATATCTGTTACGGTATCCCGGGTAGACAGCAGCGGCTGCGCCGCCTGGCCCACCCGCAGTTGATGCAGGTATTGGGGGATGGTATACCCCACCCGTTCTGAAAACACCCGGGATAAATGCCAGGAGCTTACCCCCATTTCCCTTGCCAGCTTCTCCAGGCTGATTTCTTGGGTAAAGCTGCAGGAAAGATACTCCAGCAGCCGCGGAAACCACTCCTCCTCCCGGTAGTCCGTGCGGGGAATTAAAGTGAAATGCCGCAAAAGCAGCGCTGCCAAAAGGTTTAAGTATGCCGCCAGGACGTCCTGCTCTTTTGGTTCTCTGCGCGCCTCCACAGTTACCCTTGCAAAGGCCTGGCCGATCTCGCTTTCCGGCGCAACGCCGGTAATAAAGGGCTCACTGCAAAGCCAGTCGGTAAGCTTCCGCTGAAAGTAGGGGATCTGCTCCGGATGAAAAATAACCATCAGGTACCGGTTTTCTTCAACCGTGCGGTACTCATGCACCGTGTTAGGAAAGGAAACATACACCTCCCCGGCCTGCAGGCTGCGCCAGCGCCCGTTGGTAAAAACCTGCAGCCGGCCCTCCAACAAATACAGCAGCTCCACATGCTGATGAAGATGAGGAGGAAAGTTCATCCCGCTTCCCTCAAAAACGCTTACCGAGCCCTCCCGGCGTTCAAAAAATATGCTCATAAGTTCCCCCTTTGCAGGACGTCGCGAAGCTTTATGCCTGCCCTTTTTGCGGCGGCTGTTTTCCTTTATTATAGTATAGTGAAAACCGCAAATTTTGTCCATATAAATTCACAAAAAGACCGGCGTTTTCTTCGGTTTTATGGTAATTTTATGGTGTAGACACTGTTTTGCACAAAACAGATGAAAAATGGAAAGGGAGCGACTGTTTATGGCTTATTGTTCCGCAATTATCGGTTATGGCGGTATGGGAGGCTGGCATCATGAGAATATTGCCGCCCGGGTGCCGGAAATTCGGGTAAAGGGCGCTTGGGATATCCGCCCGGAAATGCTGGAAAAGGCCGAAGAAAAAGGGCTGTACCCCTATAAAAGCCTGGAAGAGCTGCTGAACGACCGGGAGCTGGACCTGGTAACCATTGCCGTGCCCAACAATTTTCATAAAGAGCTGGCCATTGCCTGCCTGGAGCATGGGAAAAACGTAGTTTGTGAAAAGCCCGTTACCCTGAATGCTGCGGAGCTTACCGAGATTATCGCCGTGGCGGAGAAAACCGGCAGGCTGTTTGCTGTGCATCAAAACCGCCGGTGGGATAAGGATTTTCGCATTGTTAAAACCATTTTGGAGCAGAACACCATCGGCAAGCCCTATTATATCGAAAGCCGGGTGCAGGGCTCCCGCCGGGCCATGCACGGCTGGCGCAGCTACAAGGTAAACGGCGGCGGTATGGTGTACGACTGGGGCGTTCATCTGTTTGACCAGCTGCTTTGGGTGCTTCCCGGCAGGGTAACCCAGGTGTATGCCCAGCTGTTCCAGGTGTTTTCTGACGAAGTGGACGACAATTTCAAGGCCATGCTGCGGATGGAGGACGGCACCTCTGTCCTGGTGGAAATTGCCACAAACTGCTTTATTAACCAGCCCCGCTGGCACGTTTGCTGTACCGACGGCACCGCTGTGGTGGAAGATTGGCAGTGCAACGGTAAAATTGTCCGCCTGAATACCGATGAGGAGATGGGCTGGGACGACGAAATTGTTTACACCGAGGCCGGCCCTACCCGGACCATGGCCCCCCGCCCGGTACAGACTACGGAGGTTCTGCCTTTGCCACAGGTGGAAAGTGACTGGTCGGACTATTACAAAAACATTGTGGGGGTGCTTAACGGTACGGCAGAGCTGATTGTCAAGCCGGAGCAGTCTCTGCGGGTAATGCGGCTGATCGACTGCGTTTTTGAGTCCGCCCGGGAGGGCAGGTCCATCGTCTGCAATATATAACGGCGGTTGTTTGTGGGACGGAACAGGGCTTTTGTTCTGCTGCGCCGGTATCAGGGGCTTTGCTGTTTTTAAGCTGCCTACACAGCGCTAAAACCCGGTGCAGGCTGTAAAAAGAAGCGCCGGACCGCCCCGGGGCGCGACGTCATAATAAGAAAAAAGGAGCGATGAAGATGAAAAAAGCACTGATTTTACAGGGCGGCTGGGATGGCCACGAGCCGCAGCTTACCTCCAAACGGTTTGCCGGGCTGCTGGAGGAATCCGGCTTTAGCACACAGATTTCCGATACTCTGGATGTCCTGAAGGATTTGGAGATGCTGATGGGCCTTGACCTGATTGTAGCCTGCTGGACTATGGGCAGCATCCCCCGGGAGTGTTCTCAGAACGTGGCGAAGGCGGTTGGCGCGGGAGTGGGCCTGGCCGGCTGCCACGGCGGCATGTGTGATTCCTTCCGGGAGGATACCGAGTGGCAGTTTATTACCGGCGGCCAGTGGGTGAGCCATCCCGGCGGCGACGGCATTGAGTATACTGTAAACATCTGCCATGGTTCCAGCCCGATTGTAGAGGGCCTGGAGGACTTCCCGGTAAAAAGCGAGCATTATTACCTGCATATTGACCCGGCCATTGAGGTGCTGGCAACCACCCGGTTCCCCTCGGTAAGCTACTACCATATTTCCAACAAGCCGGTGGATATGCCGGTAGCCTGGACCAAATATTGGGGCAATGGCAGGGTGTTTTATACCTCCCTTGGCCACCACGACGATGTGTTCGACAAAAGCCCCAGCGCCCAGGAGTTAATGCGCCGGGGTATGCTGTGGGCCGCTGCCGGCAAGCAGTATGCTATCGACCATAACCTGACCACAGAGCGGTTTGAAAATAAGGCGAAAATGTACTAATAACTTGAGGTAAAAAGTAAGAGTGAATAGGGAATAGTGTAGGTGTCCCTGCGGGACGGATTTTAATGGGGAAGGGGATGCGAAAATTTTTGCGCTTTGAATTTAAGGCATGTGGAGCACAGAAAATGTTTTGTCCACCTTTTTGCTTTCCTTCCCAGGAGGGAAAGCGAAAAGGTGCAGTGCAATTTTCATGCAAAAATGTTTCACGTGAAACATTTGTTCTTTTGGCTTTCCAAATGATTCCTGAAAGCAGGCCAAAATTAGCCGAAATTAAGCAAAAACAGAGTGGAAATAAGGCAAAAGGAGGGCAAAATTATGAAAAAAACAGTGAAAATCGGCATTGTTGGGGTAGGGGCTATTAGTGGTATTTACCTGAAGAATATTACCGGGCTGTATCAGGAGATTGAAGTGCTGGGCGTTTGTGACTTGATCCGGGAGCGGGCGGAAAAGGCGGTGGAGGAGTACCAGATCCCTAAGCTGTATAAGGATATGTATGAGCTGTTTGCTGACCCGGAGGTGGATATCGTCCTGAACCTGACCCGGCCTTATGAACACTTTGGGGTAACCTCCCAAGCGCTGAAGGCGGGAAAGCATGTTTACTCCGAGAAGCCTTTGGGGGCAACGCTGGAGGAAGGAAAAGAACTGTTACGTCTGGCAAAGGAGAATAACCGCCTGATTGGCGGCGCGCCGGATACCTTTTTGGGGGCGGGCATTCAAACCTGCCGCAAGCTGATCGACAGCGGATGTATTGGCACGCCGGTGGGGGCTTCCGCCTTTATGGTGTGCCGGGGACATGAGAGCTGGCACCCGGACCCGGAGTTTTACTATCAGTTTGGCGGCGGGCCGATGCTGGACATGGGGCCTTATTACCTTACTGCGCTGGTAAATTTGCTGGGGCCGGTGGAATGTACGGCAGGTATGGCGAAAAAGTCCTTTGACCAGCGGGTGATTACCAGCCAGCCTAAGTTTGGCAAGGTGGTGGATGTGGAGGTTTCTACTTATGTGACGGGGCTGCTCCGGTTTGCCACCGGTGCTGTGGGCACTATTTTTACCACCTTTGACGTATATGGGGCGGAGGTTCCGAGGATTGAGATTTATGGCTCCGAGGGCACGTTATCTGTGCCGGACCCCAACTATTTTGGCGGGCCGGTACGGCTTTTGCGGGCGGGGGAGAGCGAGTTTAAGGAGATTCCCCTGATGTTCCCGTACCGGGAAAACAGCCGGGGACTGGGGCTGGCAGATATGGCGAAGGCGATTCAGACAGGGAGGAAACGCAGGGCATCCAGCGATATTACCTTCCATGTGCTGGAGATTATGGCAAGCTTCCAGCAGAGCAGTGACAGCGGGAGGTTTGTGGAGATAGTCTCCAGGCCGGAGCGCCCGGAGCCGATGAAGTACACGGAGCTGATGGGGATACTGGACTAATTTGAGAGTGTATGGAGCAGAAAACCTGGGAAAGGTTCTGCGGTTTTAGTCTTGGACGGAAATGGGTGCTTTTCGCAGAGGACGAAACTACCTGGATGCCCCATAGGGTTAATGAAGGCGAAACGGGGGCGGGCGATTGCAGGTAGCCTCTGAAAAGAGGCTTAGGAAGAAGCTGGGCATCTCATTTTTTCGAAAAGGATAGTTGGCAAAAGTTTTGGCTGCTTTGGGCATAAGCACAGGATCGTAAATTGGCAGTCCCGTCCCCAAAAAGATGAAAAAAGCCCCGGACTCTCCTGAAAAAAGAGCCTGGGGCTTTTGGTTTGCTGTACTGTCCCTTAAACTGGGGGCGTGTGGAGATAATTTACCACCGCAATCTCCTTGCCGCCGGAAAGATATACCCGGGGAATCCGCCGGCTTACCTGGCAGGTGATTTCATAGTTGATGGTGCCGGTAATCTGGGCAAGATCATCCGCTGAAATGGCGTTTTGCCCCTGCGCGCCCAACAGGGTGACTACATCCCCCGCCTGAGCCTGGGGAATTTGGGTGACATCCAGCATCATTTGGTCCATGCAGACGTTGCCGATCTGGGGGGCCAGTTTGCCCTGCACCAGCACCCGGGCCTTGTTGGAAAGCAGCCTGGAGTAGCCGTCCGCATAGCCGATGGGCACTGTGGCTACCCGTACCGGCGACGTCCCGGAACGAAAAGTGCGCCCGTAGCTTACCGAGTGATGGGGCGGCAGGTCCTTGATCAGGGAGATGATGGACTTTAGCTCCATTACCGGCTTTAGATCAATGGCGTTCCGGCATTCGGGACTGGGGTGCATCCCATATAAAATGACTCCGGGGCGAACCATGTCCAGGTGCATTTTGGGGTTTAACAGCAGCCCGGCGCTGTTGCAGCAGTGACGTATGCGGAAGCGGATGCCTAACTGCTCCAGTTGGTCGATCAGGCGGAGAAAAGCCTCAAACTGGGCTTGGGTGTATTCCCGGGATTCCGGGGAAAGCTCATCCGCTACCGAAAAGTGGGTGAAAATTCCAGTATGTATCAGCCCGGGCAGCAAGCATGCCTTTCGGATATCGTCGGCCGCTTTTTCCAGATGATCCAAGGCGAGAAACCCGATCCGCCCCATACCGGTATCCGCTTTTATGTGGACTTCCACCTGTACTCCCTGATGCACTGCCGCCTGAGAGAGGCTTTGAGCATACTCTGGGGAGAAAACGGTTTGGGTAATCCGGTAAAGGGCCAGCCTGCGGGCCTGCTCCGGCGGGGTAACGCCAAAAATCAAAATTTCCTCCTCAAAGCCGCCCCGACGCAGGGACATGGCCTCCTCCAAATTGGAAACCCCGAACCAGCCTACCCCCTGCTGCCGCAGCCGTTGGGCGATCTGCAGGTCGCCATGGCCGTAGGCGTCTGCCTTGACAACCCCCATAATCTGGCAGTTGGGGGAAAGCCTTGCCCGTATTTGCTCCATATTATAATCCAGGTGATCCAAATTGATTTCTGCCCAGCTTCGCCTGAGATATTGCGGTTTCATAAAAATCCCTCCATTTGCCGGATAAGGCGCCGGCGTACTTTTCACTATAGCTTTTTTTGCAGTAAAAATCAACCAGTATTTTTTTACCAAGGCTTTTGTGGACGGGACTGCCAATTTAGCATGTTATGTCCAAAACGAAAAAATATACAGTTTTTATGAATATATACACATTCGCAAATACTGCCGCTTAAATTTATCTGCCGGACGTCAAAAATTTGTTGGCAACTTTTATTAGAAATTTGATCTTCTTGTGAAAGGATTCGGTCAAGCTGACTAAAGTTCTAAAGGATTGAATAAATATGCAAAAACCCTCTTGATTTTATGGCAGGCCGGTGTATAATAAGAAGCAGATTTGAACTTGGAGGAATTGGAATATGGAAAAGAAGAAATTTAATAAAGTGGTTTTGGCTTATTCCGGCGGGCTGGATACCTCTATTATCATCCCGTGGCTGAAGGAAAACTATGGCTGTGAGGTAATTGCCGTAGCGGCTGATGTGGGCCAAGGTACGGAACTGGAGGGCCTGGAGGAAAAAGCGCTGAAAACCGGCGCTTCCAAGCTGTACATCGAGGATCTGCGCAAGGAGTTTATTGAGGATTTTATCTGGCCTACCATGCAGGCCGGCGCTGTGTATGAAAACCGGTATCTGCTGGGCACCTCCTTTGCGCGCCCCCCTATTGCCAAGAGGATTGTAGAAATTGCTAAGGCCGAGGGCGCCGACGCGATTGCCCACGGCTGTACCGGCAAGGGCAATGATCAGGTGCGTTTTGAACTGACCATTAAGGCGTTTGCTCCTGAGATGGCCATTATCGCTCCTTGGAGAACCTGGGAAATCAAGTCCCGGGAAGAGGAAATTGCTTACGCTGAGGCCCGGAATATTCCCCTGAAGATTACCCGGGAGACCAACTACTCCAAGGATAAGAACCTGTGGCATCTTTCCCACGAGGGGCTGGATTTGGAGGACCCTGCCAACGAGCCGATGTATGATAAGATTTTGGAGATGGGTGTTTCTCCCGAAAAGGCCCCGGATAAGGCCACTTATGTGACCATTACCTTTGAAAAGGGCATCCCCACCGCCATTGACGGCGAAAAGCTGGACAGTATCGCTTTGGTGGAGAAGTTGAACAAGCTGGGCGGCGAGAACGGCATCGGCCTTGCGGATATTGTGGAGAACCGTCTGGTAGGCATGAAGAGCCGCGGCGTGTATGAAACCCCCGGCGGAACGATTCTCTACCACGCCCACGAGGTGCTGGAAACCCTTTGTTTGGATAAGGAAACCCTCCACTACAAGCAGCAGGTTGCCTTAAAGTTTGCTGATTTAGTCTACAATGGCCAGTGGTACACCCCCCTGCGGGAGGCTTTGAGTGCCTTTGTTACCTCTACTCAGCAGACTGTTACCGGCGAGGTAAAGCTGAAGCTGTATAAGGGCAATATCATCAACGCGGGCACTACCAGCCCCTACACCCTCTATGACGAGGAGGTTGCCACCTTTGGCGAGGATGAAATTTACGACCAGATGGATTCCCAAGGCTTTATCAATCTGTATGGGCTGCCTATCAAGGTAAAGGCTATGCTGGATCAAAAGCGCGGGGAGAAGTAGTCGGAGTTATCTTTCAGCTTTTGGTTTTGGGACGTAACTGCCGCCTACCGCTTTGACGCACCGGGGAAAGGCCTGCAAAAAATGGAAAGCTGCCTGGAAGGCCGGAGAATAGCAATCGGCTGTGCCGTCCTGATAAAACTGCATGAAACTTCCGTATTCCACCGAACAAGCGGGAGAGCCGGGAACTTTTTGCAAAAGAAAAGTTCCCGTTTCTTATTCTGGATTCTGTTCTCCCTCATAGAAAGGACGTATTTTGAGATGAAGCTTTGGGCAGGAAGATTTGCGAAGGAAGCCGATCAGCGGGTGAACGACTTTAATTCCTCCATCTCCTTTGATGCCAGAATGTATAAGCAGGATATTCAGGGAAGCATGGCCCATGCCACTATGCTGCGGGAAACCGGAATCATCACCCATGAGGACGCCCGGGAGATTGTAAAGGGCTTAAAGGGCATTTTGGCGGATTTGGAATCCGGCGCGCTGGCCTTTGACCCGGATGCCGAGGACATCCATATGTTTGTAGAGGCGGAGCTTACCGCCCGGATTGGGGATGCCGGCAAGCGGCTGCATACCGCCAGAAGCCGGAATGATCAGGTGGCGCTGGATATCCGGCTGTATTTGCGGGATCAGATTGATGAGATTGCCGCTTTGGTAAAGCAGTTTGCCGCAACCCTCTGCGATTTGGCGGAGCAGCATGTGGATACTGTAATGCCGGGGTATACCCATTTGCAGCGGGCCCAGCCCATTACCTTTGGGCACCACCTGATGGCATATGGACAAATGATGCTTCGGGATTTGGACCGTTTACAGGCCGCCAAACAGCGTATGAACGTAATGCCTTTGGGCAGCGGCGCTTTGGCCGGCACTACCTACCCGCTGGACAGAAGACTGACCGCCAGGCTTTTAGGCTTTGACTCTGTTTCACAGAACAGCCTGGACGGCGTTTCGGATCGGGACTTCTGCATTGATTTGGCGGCGGCGATTTCTACCATTATGATGCACCTTTCCCGCTTTTCGGAGGAAGTGATCCTGTGGTGCTCCTGGGAGTTCAAGTTTATTGAGCTGGACGACGCTTTTGCCACCGGCTCCAGCATTATGCCCCAGAAGAAAAACCCGGATATTACTGAGCTGATCCGGGGAAAAACCGGCCGGGTGTATGGAGATTTGATGACGCTGCTTACGATGATGAAGGGACTGCCCCTTGCCTATAACAAGGATATGCAAGAGGATAAAGAGGCCATTTTTGACGCGGTGGATACGGTAAAGCTTTGCCTCACCACGGTAATTCCCATGACGCAGACCATGCGGGTGCTGAAGGAGAATATGCGGCTGGCGGCGGCCAAGGGCTTTATCAATGCGACAGACTGCGCCGATTATCTGGTGAAGCGGGGGCTGCCTTTCCGGGATGCTTATAAGATTACGGGGCAGCTGGTGGCGCTTTGTATGGAGAAATCCACCACACTGGAGGAATTGCCCCTGAGCCAGTACCGTCAGCTTTGCGGGCTGTTTGATGAGGATGTATATGCGGCGATCCGGCTGGAAACCTGTGTAAACGGCAGGATGGTAGAGGGCGGCCCGGCTCCAGCCATGGTGGAGAAGCAGATTTCGGAATTAAGGGAAAAATTAGCAGCATATAGCCAAAGTTAAGGTATTGTGGAGCGGAAAGAACGGTGGTATAGAGTCCAGAGGGGCAAAGCCTTTTTGGCTACACTCCACAGAGTGCAGAATTCCCTAAAGCCGCCCTATATAGCAGAAAGCTTACCGGCAGCGCTTCCGTCCGGCAAGCCAACGTAAGGAAGAAAGACAACGGGATTTAGAGAAGGAGGAAAACCCCATGGGGAAGCAGTATCGGGTGTTTATTGACGGCCAGGAGGGCACCACCGGGCTAAAAATTATGGAGCGGCTGGAAGCCCGCCCGGATTTGGAAATTTTGCGGATTGATGAACAGCGGCGAAAGGATGCCGGGGAGAGGCAAAAGCTGATCCACAGCTCGGACATTACTTTTTTATGCCTGCCGGACGATGCCGCCCGAGAAGCCGTGAAACTTGCCGAGGGAAGCAATGCCCGGATCATCGACGCTTCTACCGCTCACCGTACGGCGGCGGGCTGGTGCTATGGCTTTCCGGAGCTTTCAAAAGCGCACAGGGAAAGGCTTGGGGACTCCAAACGCACTACTGTTCCTGGGTGCCATGCTTCGGGGATGATTTCTTTGGTTTACCCGCTGGTGGCTATGGGCATCCTGCCCAAGGATTACCCGGTGGTCTGCCATTCCATTACCGGCTACAGCGGCGGGGGCAAAAAGATGATTGCCCAATATGAGGATGAAAACCGCCCGGACTATTACAAAAGCCCCCGCCAATATGCTTTGGGGCTTACCCATAAGCATCTGCCGGAGATGCAAAGGGTATGCGGGCTTAGCTTTCCCCCTGTGTTTAACCCGATTGTAGCCGATTTTTACAGCGGCATGGTTGTGACAGTGCCGGTGATTGCCCGCTTGCTGCCTTGTCCTATAACGGCAAAGGAGCTGTGGGAACGGTTGACGAACTACTACGAGGGCCAGCATTTTGTAAGGGTAATGCCCTTCCAGGGGGAAGAGGTGCTTACAGATAAAACCCTGCCGGCCAGCAATTTGGCGGGGACAAACCGGATGGAGCTTTTTGTTTGCGGTAACGAGGAGCAGATCCTGCTGTGCTCCCGGTTTGATAATTTAGGCAAGGGGGCCTCCGGCGCGGCGGTACAGTGTATGAATATTATGCTGGGGCTGGAGGAAGCCACCGGCTTGGAGTAAAACGAGGAGGAAATTTCCATGCAGATGATTGAAGGCGGCGTGTGCGCCCCTAAGGGCTTTCGGGCTGCGGGTATCCACTGCGGCATCCGGCCCAACACTACAAAAAATGATCTGGCGCTGATTGTAAGCGACGTCCCCTGTACGGCAGCGGGAGTTTATACGAAAAATAAGGTAAAGGGCGCGCCTATTCTGCAAACAAAAGCGAATATTGCCAACGGAACCGCCCAAGGGGTAATCTGCAATAGCGGCAACGCCAACACCTGTAATGCCGACGGTATGGAGATCGCCCAAAAAATGTGCGAAATTGCCGCAAAAAGTACCGGGTTGCAGCCGGAGGACTTTATTGTGGGCTCTACCGGAGTTATCGGGCAGCCCCTTTCCACCGAGCCTATGGCAAAAGCGATGCCTCAGCTGGCACAAAGCCTCTCCTACACCGGTTCCGACGAAGCTGCAAAGGCTATTATGACCACTGATACCGTAAAAAAAGAGTATGCCGTGGCTTTTGAGCTGGACGGTGTGCCCTGCAAAATGGGGGCAATTGCCAAAGGCTCCGGGATGATCCACCCCAATATGGCAACTATGCTCTGCTTTATTACCACTGACGCGGCAATTTCCCCGGAGATGCTGCAAAAAGCCCTTTCGGAGGACGTCCCCCACAGCTTTAATATGGTAAGTGTGGACCGGGACACCTCTACGAACGATACTGTTACCATAATGGCCAACGGTATGGCGGGCAACAAAATAATTTCCCGCGACGGCACTGCATACCGGACCTTTGCTGCTGCGCTTCATGTGCTGACGGTAGCATTATCCCGGGGGATAGCCAAGGATGGCGAGGGCGCCTCCAAGCTGATGGAATGCAAGGTAACCGGCGCGCCGGATCAAGAGACCGCCCGGGTGGTGGCAAAGTCTGTAATTACCTCCAACCTGTTCAAATGCGCGGTTTTTGGCGAGGACGCCAACTGGGGCCGGGTGCTTTGCGCTATCGGGTATGCGGAGGCGGAGTTTGATATCACCAAGGTGGATGTGGCTCTGGCCTCTGCCAAAGGGACGCTTCCTGTATGCAAGGGCGGCTCCGGGATAGAGTTCTCCGAGGAGTTTGCCAAAGTGGTGCTTGGAGAAGACGAGATTCAGATTTTAGTAGAACTGAACCAAGGCGCAGGGGAAGCTGTGGCCTGGGGCTGTGACTTGACTTATGATTATGTGAAGATCAACGGGGATTATAGAAGCTGATTTCAAGGTAAAATAATCGTGAGGAGTGAACGCCTTGACTAAAGGCGCAAGACGGCAAAGCGGCAGTTTCGTCCCCATGAAGAAACGAAAAACAGAGGTGTGAAAAGGATGAACCCCATTTCCAACATGGACAGAGCCCAGGTGCTGAACCAGGCGCTGCCTTACATCCAAAAATATTCTCAGAAAACCATTGTGGTAAAATACGGCGGCAACGCTATGATCAACGAGGAACTGAAGCAGGCGGTTATGAGCGATATTGTGCTGCTTTCCCTGGTGGGCATCCGAGTGGTGCTGGTGCACGGCGGCGGGCCGGAAATTACTGAGATGCTGAAAAAGATCGGCAAGGAATCCAAATTTATTGGCGGGCTGCGGTACACCGATGAGGAAACCGCCCAGGTGGTGCAGATGGTACTGGCAGGTAAAATCAACAAAAGCCTGGTGTCTTTGCTCCACCGCCATGGGGGTAAGTCCTTGGGCCTTTGCGGTATGGACGGAGGCATGATTGAGGCGAAAAAGCTTCAGGGTGAGGTAGATCTGGGCTTTGTAGGCGATATTGTCAAAATTGACACCGCCCCTATTGAGGTTGCCCTGAACAACGGTTATATCCCGGTGGTGGCTACTGTGGGTACCGATCAGGAGGGCAATACCTACAATATTAACGCAGATACTGCCGCCGCCAGAATTGCCGCTGAGCTGAAGGCGGAAAACGTGATTTTAATGACCGACATCCGCGGCCTGCTGCGGGATAAGGAGGATGAAAGCACGCTAATCCCCTTTGTGCAGGTAAGCGAGGTGCCTTCCCTGATCCGGCAGGGCATTATTTCCGGCGGTATGATCCCTAAAATTGAGTGCTGCGTGGAGGCGGTGCGCCGGGGGGTTAAAAAAGCGGTTATTATTGACGGACGCACCCCCCATTCTATCCTGATTGAAATTTTATCCGACCAAGGTATTGGAACGATGTTTTACTAAAAGGAAGTGCTATCATGAATTTTGAGCAGGTAAAGGAACTGGACCAGCAGAATGTCCTCCACTCTTACGCCCGGTTTGATTTGGCCATTGCCGAGGGCAAGGGTGCTGTCTGCAAGGACTATGACGGCAGGGAGTATGTAGATTTTTCCAGCGGTATCGGGGTAAATTCCCTGGGCTACTGTGACCCGGAGTGGGCTGCTGCCATTGCAAAGCAGGCCGGGACGTTACAGCATACCTCCAATCTCTACTACACCGCCCCCTGCGCCCAGGCCGCTAAGCTGCTGTGCGATAAAACCGGCTACAGCAAGGTGTTTTTTGCCAACTCCGGCGCCGAGGCCAATGAGGGCGCCATCAAGGCCGCCCGCAAATACAGCTACGATAAGTACGGCGAGGGCCGCTATGAGATTATTACGTTGGTAAACTCTTTTCATGGCCGTACGGTAACTACTTTGAAGGCCACCGGCCAGGAGGTATTCCACAAGTACTTTTTCCCCTTTACCGAGGGCTTTGTGTATGCACAGGCCAATAACCTGCAGGACGTCGCGGCGAAAATAAGCGATAAAACCTGCGCCGTTATGATGGAATTTGTTCAGGGCGAGGGCGGGGTGATCTCCCTGGAGGCCGGCTTTGTAAAAGGCGTGTTTGACCTTTGTGCCCAGAAGGATCTTTTAGTTATCGGGGACGAGGTGCAAACCGGTGTTGGGCGCACCGGGAGCTTATTCTGCTGCCAACAGTATGGGGTGCAGCCGGATATTCTTACCGCCGCAAAGGGGTTGGGCGGCGGGCTGCCTGTTGGGGCGGTGCTGTTTAACCAAAAAACCTCCGCTGTGTTAGGCCCCGGGGATCACGCCACCACCTTTGGAGGAAATCCGGTGGTATGCGCTGGAGTGCAGGTGGTGCTTAACCGCTTAACCGACAGCTTTTTGCAGGAGGTTGCCCAAAAAGGCCAGTACCTGCGGGATAAAATTTCCCGGATGAGCAAAGTGACCGGCGTTTCCGGCAAGGGGTTGATGCTGGGAGTTGCCTTAGAAGGGATTACCTCCCGGGAGGCAGTGGCCCGGTGCATTGAAAAGGGCCTGATCGCTTTAACGGCAAAGGAAAAGCTTCGTCTGCTGCCCCCGCTGACCATTACTTATGAGGAAATGGACAGGGGAATAGCGGTATTGGCGGAGGTTTTAGACAAGTGATAAATTTCTGCCGGGAAAAGCGTGCCGGGCTGTATCTGTATTCGTACTTAATTTAAGGCGCAAGAACGAAATCTGCACTTTTGTCCACAAAACC
Source organism: uncultured Oscillospiraceae bacterium (assembly GCA_949741215.1). GTDB lineage: Bacteria > Bacillota > Clostridia > Oscillospirales > Ruminococcaceae > CATJLA01. The sequence goes on along the minus strand of CATJLA010000166.1, from coordinate 16,220 downwards.
GAGAAAAAGGAGTTACTGCTATGAAACACCTGTTAAAACTGCTGGACTTATCCGGCGATGAAATTACCGATATCCTGAACCTGGCGGACCAGCTGAAATATGAGCAGAAGCATGGCATCCCCCACCCCCATCTGCAGGGCAAAACCTTGGGCATGATCTTCCAGAAAGCCTCTACCCGCACCCGGGTTTCTTTTGAGGTGGGTATGTCTCAGCTTGGGGGACATCCCCTGTTCCTCAGTGCCAGCGATATGCAGATTGGCCGGGGTGAGCCGGTGGAGGACACCGCCCGGGTACTCTCCCGCTATCTGGACGGCATTATGATCCGCACCTATGCTCAAAAAGAAGTAGAGGATCTGGCTTCCTTTGGCAGCATTCCGGTAATCAACGGGCTTACCGACTTTTGCCACCCCTGCCAGGTGCTTGCTGACCTGATGACCATCCGGGAGTACAAGGGCAAGCTGGCAGGCTTAAAAATGTGCTATATCGGGGATGGCAACAATATGGCCAACTCCCTGATTGTAGGCGGCTTAAAAACCGGCATGACCGTCGCCGCCGCCTGCCCGGAAGGATACCGGCCTGACCCCAAGGTGCTGGATTTTGCCAACGCTTCCCCCAACTTTACCCTTACTGACGACATCTTTGCCGCAGCCAAGGGCGCTGACGTGATCTTTACCGACGTATGGGCCTCCATGGGGCAGGAAGGGGAGGCCGAACAGCGGAGAAAAGCCTTTGCAGGCTATCAGGTAAGCCGTGAGCTGCTGGCCGTGGCAAAGCCGGACGCCATGGTGCAGCACTGTCTGCCCGCCCACCGGGGAGAAGAAATTGCCGCCGACGTCTTTGAAAGCCACGCCCAGGAGATTTTTGACGAGGCGGAGAACCGGCTCCATGCTCAGAAGGCGGTTATGGTAAAGCTGATGGCATAGGCAAAAAGCACCTCCCTCATAAAGGAGCGGGCAGCGCCGTTTTTCAGGCGGCAATACACATCTATCAAAAGTTCGGGTTCCGGGAAATTAAGCTGGATAACTACGAGTATGTGCGTGGGGATATTGCTTTTGAGTACATTGTGCCTAAAAGCAGCACCTGACAATAAGCAGAGGGGGGAGCGCGAAGCTTCCCTCTTTTTTGCTGTCCTCAAGCGGGCGCAAGTTGCTTTTTGCCCAGGGGTGTGGTATCCTACTATTATTACAGCGTTTTTAGGACGCAACTGCCGGCACAGCCCTTTGCGCACCGTGTCAAGGCTTGCCGGAATGGGATAAAATCAGGAGGAGAGTATCATGGAGTTCAAATTGCAGTTTTAGGGACGTCCTGCACCCCTGCGGCTTGGTTAAAGCATATGAACTGACAAGGTACGGGACGTCCCCAAAAAAAGAAAGGCGGCAGAACAAATGCGGATTCTTGGAATAGAAAGCTCCTGCGACGAAACAGCGGCAGCCGTGGTGGAGGATGGACGGAAAATCCTCTCCTCCGTTATTAACTCTCAAATTGCCGAGCACCGGCAATATGGCGGCGTGGTGCCGGAAATTGCCTCCCGCAGGCATACCGAAAATATCATCCCCGTAGTGGACGAAGCGCTGGCCCAGGCCAACTGCACTTTGGAGGAGCTGGATGCCATTGCAGTTACTGCGGCTCCCGGGCTGATCGGCGCCCTGTTGGTAGGGGTGAATTTTGCCAAGGGGGTAAGCCTGGCCTCCGGCAAGCCGTTGGTACCGGTGCATCATATCCGGGGGCATATTGCGGCAAATTATCTGGCTTGGCCGGAGTTAAAACCGCCTTATCTCTGCCTGGTGGCCTCCGGCGGCCACAGCCATATTGTGGAGGTGCTGGACTATACCCGCTTTCGCGTAATCGGCCGCACCCGGGACGACGCCGCCGGCGAAGCCTTTGACAAGGCGGCCAGGGCCATGGGCTACCCTTATCCCGGCGGGGTGGAGATTGACAAAGCGGCAAAGCAGGGCAACCCAAAAGCATACCGTCTGCCTAAGCCTAAAATTGACGGCAGCCCCTATGACTTCAGCTTTTCCGGCCTAAAAACGGCGGTGATCAACCTGCTGCACAACGCTCAGCAAAAAGGGGAGCAAATCTGCCGGGAGGATTTGGCGGCAAGCCTGCAGGCTACAGTAGCCGAAACTCTAACCGAGCGGCTGCTTCGCGGGGCAGAGGATTTAGGCTATACCACCATTGCGGTGGCGGGCGGGGTAAGCGCCAACTCCGGCCTGCGGGCAAGCCTGGAGAAGGCCTGCCGGAAAAAAGGCTATTCCCTCTACCTGCCGCCCCTCTCCCTTTGCGGGGATAACGCCGCCATGATCGCCGCCCAGGGGTACTTTGAGTATCAGGCCGGCGCCCGCGGAGACATGACCCTGAACGCCAGCCCCTCCATGCCGGTTGAGGCATCCTTTTAGAGCCTGTTTCAACATATAACTTTAGGACGTCGCGCTGCCAACCATGCCGGGTGCATTTTCCAAAAACCCATGCCGGCAGAGGCTTTGAAAAGGCTTTGGGCAGATCGGGCTGTGCTTTTGTCCTGAAAGCGCCAAAGCGGGGCCTTTACTGTAAAAGGAGAGAAAAGGATGAATCCATACATCAAAAACATAAACCGTATAGAATTTGTAGTGACCTATGCTTGCACCGGGCGCTGCAAGCACTGTTCCGAAGGGGACCATGCCGCCTTCAGGGAGTATATCAACGGTGACAAGGCGGCCCTTTTGGTGCGGCAGGTTTGCGGTAATTTCTCCATCGATTCGCTGATGACCTTTGGCGGGGAGCCTTTGCTTCATCCGGAGGTAGTCTGCCAAATCCACAGTGCCGCCCGGGAGATGGAAATCCCCAAACGGCAGCTGATTACCAACGGCTTTTTCTCCAAAAAGGAGGGAAACATCCGGGAAATTGCGGAAAAACTGGCCCAAAGCGGTGTCAACGCCATCCTGCTTTCGGTAGATGCTTTTCACCAGGAGACGATTCCCCTGGAACCGGTAAAGTGCTTTGCCAAAGCGGTACAGTCGGCAGGGGTTTTTCTGCGTACTCAGCCGGCATGGCTTGTAAGCCCGGAGGACCGGAACCCCTACAACCGGCAAACTGCCCGGATTCTGCGGGAGTTTGAAGAGATGGGCATTTCTGCCGCAGAGGGCAATGTAATCTTCCCCAGCGGCAATGCCTTAAAATATCTGGCGGAGTACTTTGACCCCAACCGGCAGTATGAAAATCCTTATGACGAAAATCCTGAGGACATCCGCACAATCTGTGTTTCTCCAAATGGGGAGGTGTTGGGCGGTAATCTTTATCAAGAGGATATCCTTACCATTTTAGAAAATTATACTCCGGTAAAAGGCTGAATTTCTATGGAGTTGTGGAGGGATTTGAGATGAAATCCGCAAAAATCTTTTTAATCGGGATGTATCTCCATTTGGCGCTTAGTATTGCGGTCCCCATCGGAATTTTGGGAATTCAGGAGTGGAACACCACTTCTATCGGAATGCTTTTTCTCTATTTTATTGTTATAGGCGCCGTGCAGCTGATAGGCTGGATTTGCGTGGGCATGGCTGCCTCAGCGTACCTGAAAGGGAATCTGGCGGCGCTGCAAAAGGGTTGGATTTTGTTAAAGCTGGGGTCGCTGCCTTTTTATGTGATCAATTTTCTTTACAGCTTTCTGGTATGGTTCTCACTGGTGGGGGCCTCCCGGGGGATTTTAATTTTTCTGGTGCCCATTCCCATTATCATCACCTGTTTGATGATTTTTCAAAGCGGGTGGGTAGGGGTCTGCTACATCATGCTTTTGCGGAAGCAGCCGGAAAATAGAGGGCGCCCAGGGAGCTTCCATTATATTTTGCAGCTGCTGCCTGTGCTGGACGTAATCAGTACGGTAATTCTGCTGGCAACCTTTCATACCGGTTTCCAGGCAAGGCCCTCCGAGAGTATGAGAGGATAAAGCGGCAGTTTCGTCCCCAAAACCGCAATTTTTTTGAAAAAATGCGGGAATTTCAAAAAATCCCCTTGGGTAACCTATTGCTTGTAACGCCGGGGGATATGCTAAGGTAGGGGGCGAAGGAGGTGAAAGGCTATGTCCATGTATACAACCGGAGAGATGGCGAAGCTGTGCGGGGTGTCTGTCCGTACGGTGCAGTATTACGACGTCCGCGGGATTTTAACCCCCAGCGAACTGACTGAAGGCGGCCGGAGACTTTATTCCGAGGACGACCTGCGCCGGATGAGGATCATCTGCTTTCTGCGGGAGCTGGATCTGCCCATTAACAGCATTAAGGAACTGTTGGCGGAGGGGGACTCTCAGGAGGTACTCTCCATCCTGCTGGAGCAGCAGCAGAAAACCCTGGAGACCGAAATTGCAGAACGTCAGCAAAAGCTGCAGAAGCTGACCGAGCTGAAAGCAACCCTGAAAAAGGTAGAGCATTTCTCTCTGGAATCGGTGGGGGACATAGCTTATCTAATGGAAAACAAAGCAAAACTGCGCAAAGTACACCGGAATATGATTCTTGTGGGAATTTTAATGGACATCATCGAGGTTTCCACCCTGCTGCTGTGGACTTTGAAGGGCATTTGGCTTCCCTTTGCCCTGGGGATGTGTTTTGCCGTTGGTTTGGGGGCATGGATGACCGTCTACTATTGCAAAAAGGTGGCGTATATCTGCCCCAAGTGCCACGCGGTATTTAAGCCCAGGCTCAGCCAGATGCTTTTTGCCGCCCATACCCCCAGCACCCGCAGGCTTACCTGCACAGAGTGCGGCAGCCACGGCTTCTGCGTGGAGGTTTACGGGACGGAACAGCAGACTTAAGCGCTCTCCTCTATTGACAAACCAGAAGTATGATGTTATATTTAACTAAACGGTTAAATAATAGAGAGGAGCGAACCAATTATGGAAGGTTTATTGCAAAATGTGGAGATTGCAAAAAGTGCAGTCCCGTCCCTGGTGATAACGGCAGTAGTTTTGTTTTTGCTGCCGGTTGTGTGTGCTGTTTTCTGGAAAAAGCGGTGCGGAACGTCCGTTTCTCTTGCGCCGCTGTTTATTGGGGCGGCGGGGTTTATGGTGTGCGTCCGGGTGCTGGAGCTGGGGGTACATATGGTTTGCATTGTAATGGATACCCCTATCTCCCGGTTTATCAACGGCAGCACTCCCGCTTATGTGATTTACGGCATCCTAATGGCAGGCATTTTTGAGGAATGCGGCAGGTATGTCATTATAAAGTTCCTGATGAAAAAGAACAAAACCCGGGAAAATATGGTGATGTACGGCATCGGCCACGGGGGAATTGAGGTATGGGCCATCTCCCTGCTGGCAGTAATAAACCTGCTGGTTGTAGCGGTGGTATTCCAGACCCAGGGCGCGGCCCAAGCGCTGCAGGCCCTTGGGGTAACCGGCAGCTTGCCGGAAAGCGCTGCCGCGTCTGTTCAGGCCATGGTGTTTTCCGCAGCAAGCTTTGACGCGGCGTCAGGGGCGCTTACGGTTCTGGAGAGAATCAGCGCCATGGCCCTGCATATTTCATTGACGGTAGTGGTAGGGTACGGTATTGCGGCCGGTAAAAAGGTCTATCTGCCCCTTGCGGTGCTGGCCCACGCCATGGCGGATTTATTCCCCGCTATGTCCCAGCGGGGTGTTGTAGGCCCCTGGGCAACTGAAGCCTGGCTGTTTGCCTGGGCGGCGGTGTTGGTGTTCTGGAGCGTAACGCTGTACCGGAGGCAGGCGGGGGAACTGAGCAAAGGAGGCCGTCAAAATGCCGGTTAAAAGGGAAAGCAGGATAAACCCAAGGCAAAAGATCCTTGCGTTCATCGGCATTGAGTTTATCCTGGTCTTTCTGTGCACCCTCCCGCTTTTTCTGCTGCATGCCAGGCCTAATAGCCTGCTGATGCTTCTTACGTCAGTGGTGTTTATGTTCCTGCCGGCTGTTCCTGCGGCTAAATCTGCGGAAAGCCTGGAAACAATATCTGCTGGCGGCATTTCTTCCCGGCATATTGGAAGTAACCGGCGTGGTGCTCTATTTTTCCATATTTCCAAACCATCTGGACCTGTCCCTGAGCTATCCGGCGGAGCTTCTCGCCCTCAGCGGGCAAACGGTCGAGCTGCCGCAGCTTACTCTTCCCGTGGTGATAGGGATCGGGCTGCTTTTTATGTTGGCGTCGCCGCTGGTTATTGTCAACCATATTGCCGCTTTTGGTGAAGAGCTTGGCTGGAGAGGCTTTCTCCTGCCGCTGCTGGTGGAAGAGCTTGGGGTACGAAAAGCCATTTTGCTGGACGGTATTTTATGGGGGCTTGCCCATGCCCCGCTGGTTTGCTTTGGCTTAAACTATGCCGGGAACTATCCAGGCGCGCCCTGGTCCGGTATGTTAATGATGGTGCTTTTTGCCGTCAGCATTGGCGCCTTCTGCTCCTACCTAACGCTGAAATCAGGCAGTATCTTCCCTGCCTGTATTGCCCACGGAGCGCTTAACGCCATTCGGGAAGCACCGCTTTTTATTTGTGTAACCACCTATAACGCTCTTTTGGGGCCAAAGCCATCCGGCCTCATTGGCATGATCGGCTTTCTTGTTTTAGGAGCGGTCATTTTTCTCAGGCCCGCTTGTGGGACGGATGAAGCATTTTGAAAATAGGACACCCTCTCTTGCAACTTTTTGCCAAATGGTGTACAATAAGCCTAACAAAAATATGCAAAGGAGCTGCTTGCCATGGACATCCGCTATTCCGCAAACCAAAGGGATTTTAAGCGTTACACCACCCAGGAAACCCGGGAGGAATTTCTAATCCAAAACCTGTACCGCCCCAATGAGGTTACCGCCGTTTACAGCCATGTGGACCGTATGGTAACCCTGGGCTGTATGCCTACCACCGAAACCGTGCCTATTGACAAGGGCATTGACGTCTGGGCTAACTTTGGCACCAAATACTTCCTGGAACGTCGGGAGATCGGTATCTTCAACATTGGCGGCAAGGGTACCATCACGGTAGACGGCACTGCTTACCCTATGGGCTATAAGGACTGCATCTATATCTCCATGGGCAGCAGAGAAGTGCTTTTTGCCAGCGAAAAGGCCAACGCTCCCGCCAAGTTTTATATGGTAAGCGCCCCGGCCCACAAGCCCTGCAAAACCACCTTTATCCCCATTGCGGATGCCGTAAAGCGGCCCATGGGTTCGCTGGAGCTTTCCAATAAGCGCACCATTAACCAGTTTATTCATCCCGACGTGCTGGAAACCTGCCAGCTTTGCATGGGCATGACAGCTCTGGAGCCCGGCAGCGTTTGGAATACCATGCCCTGCCATACCCACGAGCGCCGGATGGAAATCTATATGTATTTTGAGGTTCCCCAGGACCAGGTAGTGTTCCACATGATGGGCGAGGGCTCGGAAACCCGCCATATCGTCATGCAGAACGAGGAAGCGGTGATCAGCCCCTCCTGGAGCATCCACTCCGGCTGCGGCACCTCTAACTACACCTTTATCTGGGCCATGGGCGGCGAGAACAAGGAATTTGACGACATGGATCACCTGAAACCCACCGACCTGAAATAAGCAGATAAGCCACACACCAAGCCCCTGGTTTTCCGGGGGCTTCCCCGTTTTTTGGGGACGTCGCGAAGCGCTTACGTCCCCAACCCTGAGGGAAGAAAGGAGCCAGTATGCTGGAAATTACCTTTAGTGAAAGCGCCGCCGGCGCTCTGAAATACGCCATGGGCAGAAAACCCGGGGATAGGATGGACGGCCCCATTGGCGTCATCGCCGGCAGCAAAAAGGAGCAGGAGACCCTGCTGAAAAAGCTGGAAGAAAAGCAAAAGCTTGGCTGGCCGGGGGAGGAAATTACCAGTAATGCCGGAAACGTTTCCTCCCTCTCCCTGATGCTGGATATCGGCAATATTTCGGGACTGGACAGCAGCCTTGCCGGCCGGGAGGCCCTGTTTCACATCCTCTACGATCCGGAAATTCCCTACTGCGGCGGCAGGGATATTGCCGGGCAGTTTTTCAAAACCGCCCAAAAAGCTTTGGCGCGCTTAGAGCAGGCCATTGGAGAAAAAGAGCAAATCCGCGCCTGGTTTTGTGCCCACTGCCCCGGGGAAATCTGCGGCTTTCTCCATCTGTGCCACCTGCTGCGGGGAACAGATCTGCCCTTTTCGGCAGTATTCCTCCCGGCGGAGGAGTGGCAGGAGGACAATACGCTGGTTTCCTACGGGGGCATGGGGGAAATTCCCCCGGAGCGGCTGGGCCGGCTTGCCCGGGAGCGGGAAAACCCGGTTTCCCCTGCCCAGAGAACGGTTTACAGCACCATGTGGCAGCTGCTCGTCCGGGAAAACGCGCCTTTGCGGGCAGTAGTAAACGGCAGAGCAGCCAATGTCCCGGAGGATTTTTATGACTTTGCCCTATTTGCCAACCTACCCAGAGCGGGGAAGGAATGCACCACCGGCCAGGTAATTGGAAAAGCGCTGGGAATGCTCCCGGGGGTAGGGGACCGTTGGCTTGCGCTTCGTCTGGAAAAGCTGGCAGAAAGCGGCGTCATAGAAATCACCGCCCAGCCCAACCAAGACCATATTTATTCCGGCAAGCTGCGCCGCAAATAGCCCTCAAGACGCAAGCGCCTCCCCGCCATGCACCGCACAGCAAGGAGGCCGCTCTACACCATCCATCTATTTCGCCAAAAACCGGCTCCAAATTTTCACCGCAACATTCCAATCACTCCCAACGGGGAGCGTACCGTCCCTCTTCACTCTTCCCTATTCCTTCTTCCCTGCGGAAGGTTCTCCAAAACCCCTTCCGCCTAACTCTTATCTTTTGGTTTGAAAAGGAGCGCTACCAAGAAGCCAAAGAAGATTGCCGCAGCAATTCCCCCGGCGGTAGCGGTAAAACCACCGGTTAATACTCCAAGCCAGCCTTTTTCCGCAACGGCTTCCCGCACGCCTTTCGCCAGCAGGTGCCCAAATCCGGTCAGGGGCACGGTTGCTCCCGCGCCGGCCCAGTCCACAAGGGGCTGGTACCATCCTAACGCGCTGAGTACTACCCCGCTTACTACATAAGTTACTAAAATCCGCGCAGGCGTCAGCTTGGTGTAGTCAATCAGCAGCTGCCCCACCACGCAGAACAGCCCGCCTATCAGAAAAGCCTTTCCGCAAGCGATTAACCATTCCATGAAGATCCCTCCCCCTTTTCCTGCCACGGCTGGGCAGAAAGATAAATCAAATGGGCAATGGAAGGGATTGACTCCCCCTGCTGCACTACCGTAGGGCTCATCAGCGCCCCGGTAGCCATAAACAGTACCCTTTGCAGCCGTCCCTCCCGCATTGCCGGCAGAATATAGGAGCACAGCACCGAGGCCGAGCACCCACACCCGGAGCCACCTGCGTAAATTTCCGCTTGGTTTTCCCGGTCATACAGCATCAGCCCGCAGTCGCCATGCTTTTCGGCCACACCGGGGTACCCCTTTTTTGCTGTCAACTCCCGGAACAGGCGGCTGCCCACAAAGCCTAAATCACCGGTTAAAATCAAGTCATAATTCTCCTGGTTTGTTCCGGTATCCTCAAAAAACTGTATCAGGGTGGACGCAGCGGCGGGGGCCATTGCAGCGCCCATATTGTTGGCGTCCTTGATCTGTAAATCCTCAATGGTGCCAAAGGTAACGCTGCGCACATAGGGCGGCAGGATGTCCTTAGCGACAATAACACTGCCGGAGGCCGTAGCGGTCCATTGGGAGGTGGGCGCCCGTTGGGAGGCATATTCCAGCGGGTAGCGGAACTGCCTTTCCGCCGAGCAGAAGTGAGAGGATGTTACCGCGGCACAGCGGGCGGCGGCTCCGCAGTCTACAAACAGGCTTGCCAGCCCCAGTGATTCCGCCATGGTAGAACAGGCGCCAAACAGGCCGATAAAAGGAATCTCCAGCTCCCGCAGCCCGTAGGTGGAGCCGGTGCACTGGTTCAGCAGATCCCCGGCAAAAATAAAGTCAATGTCACCGGGGGCCAGGCTGCCCTTTTCCAAAGCTTTGGAAACAGCCTGCTTCTGCATTTGGCTTTCCGCCTTTTCCCAGCTGGATTGCCCGAAAAACGAATCCTGCTGGATGATGTCAAAATATTTTCCCAGGGGGCCTTCCTCCTCTTTTTTGGAGCCCACTGCGGCAAACGCATAAACCGACGGGGAGCTGCCCAGCTTGATGGTAGCTTTTCCCACTTTTTCCGGCATAAAATCCCTCCGTTTTTTCCTTAGTTTTGAGTACAAATTGGCAAACATACAGGTGAAAGGGCCTGCATGAACAGCTTTTTGGGCCGTTTTTCACCCAGCGGGGAGCAGCCCCGCGTTACCACCCGAACAGACGGCACAGAATCCCATAAATCACACTGGCAGTAATGCCGTATACAATTACCGGGCCGGCTATCACAAACATTTTAGCCCCCAGGCCTAAAACCAGGCCCTCCGCCTTAAATTCCAAAGCGGGGGAAACAACCGCGTTGGAGAAGCCGGTAATAGGCACCAGGCACCCTGCCCCGCCTATTTTTGCAATTTTATCAAACACATTCAGGCCGGTAAGCAGCGCCGCCAAAAAAATCAGGGTAATAGAGGTGGAAGCGCTTGCGGTTTCCAGGTCCGCCCCCAGGTTCTGATACAGCATGGAGCACAGCTGCCCGATGGTACAGATGATTCCGCCAAATAAAAATGCCATGGGCACCGTTTTCCAGACAGGAGTGGGCGGGGAGGCCTTCTGGTTCATTTTCTCATATTCCTTTGGGGACATCCATTGCATATAATGGTTACCTCTTTTCTGCAGTATTTTTTATAGCTGCGTTATAAGCATTTGATTAAAATAGTTTGCGCAGTGCTGCGAACTATTTTTATAGACGGTCTTTATTCTATCCTTGATTCCGTGGGATATACTTGAAAAACAGAACAAAAAAGCAGCGGCCGGTGTTTGCCTGGAAGCACAAAAAAATAAATCGGCAGTCCTGTCCTGAAAAGAAGGAAGGGGCGCCGAAAGATGATTAACGAAAGTATTGAGGAGAGATTTGCTTTGAAAATGAGCAGAAAAGAAAGACGGTTTTGGGCGGAGGGGATTCTTTCCGGTATACTGCTTTTGACAGCGGCGGGCTGTCCGCTGCTTTGGATCAGGCTGACAGCTTTGGGCATTTTTGTGCTGCTGACCTGCCTTTCGGCAGTTGTTCGGGAGAAGGAGGGGCAGCATTCCCCAGAAGAACCGCCGGAGAATACAGCAGAGCAGGAGCCGGTGGCGGAGACAAAGCTTTTGCCAGGTGCAGCATTGTGGGAGGAGGAAAAGGCCAGCCTGGCAGCGCAGCTAAAACAGGCCGTAGAGCAGGCGGAAGCTTTAGCAGAGCAGAACCTGCAGCTGACACGCCAGAACAAAATGCTGGAGATGAACCTGCTGCAGGCCCAGATTAATCCTCATTTTTTGTATAATACCCTGTATTGCATTCAGCAGCTGTATGACATGGGGGAGAAGGAAAACGCTTCCCGAATGGTTTCCAACCTTTCCAGCTTTTTCCGTATGAGCCTGAGCAAGGGGCGGGAGGTGGTTACCGTGCAGGATGAGGTGGAGCATCTGCAGCAGTATATTGCCATTCAGCAAATGCGGTATGATCATTTGACTTATGACGTTTGCGTCAGCGAGAGCCTTTATGATTTCGGAATCCTGAAGATGACTTTGCAGCCCTTGGTGGAGAACGCCATTTATCATGGGGTGTTCCGGAACCGGTCAGGGCATATTAAAATCAAGGGCTTGCTGGAAGGGGAGGACATGGTGTTTACCATCATCGATAACGGCAGGGGAATGCCCCCGGAGCGCCTGGCCCAGCTTACCAAGGCTATAGAATCCGGCGACTGGACCGGCCTTGACGCTTACGGCGTCCGCAATGTGCAGGAGCGGATTCGTCTGGCCTGCGGAGAGGGCTATGGCCTTACCTACCGCAGCGAGGAGGGCCGGGGCACCCGGGTGATTGTGCGGGTTTCCCGGAATCTGGTGGTTTCTCAGCCTGGGTAAACGGTTTTCCTGCACTTAAAAATGTTTCACGTGAAACATTTGTTCCTAATTATTGGGTCCTGTTTTCTTCAGGGACGTCGAAACCCCCGGCAGTCCGCCGGGGGTTTGTTGTTTGGATTTTAACCTTTTCTATTCTTTTTTAGCCCGGAGGCTTTTTCCTTCACCTTCTGGGCCGCCTGCACAAGGCTGTGCATTGCGGGGTTGATAATATAATCAAATTCTCCGGCATATTCCACCAAAGCGCCGTTTTTAAAGCTCTTTTTGAACTGATATACCCCATACAAATGGGGGTCCTCCTCGGGGTCTATGGTTACGCCTTGAAAATCATACAGGCTGCAGCCGGACTCATAGGCCCACTTGATCATCTCCCACTGCATCAGGTAGTTGGCGTTCAAATCCCGGTGCTCATCGGAGGAAGCCCCGTATACATGGCAGGTTTTTCCCGCAAACTGGGTGGTAATTCCGCCGGAAACCGGCTCCCCCTCATAGTAGGTGACGTATAGCCGCACATTCGTCCCAAAGGCCTGCAAAAACCGGGCCAGATACTCCTTGGGGCGCACGGAGAAGGAATCCCGCTGGCCGGTGGCGCTGTAAATTTTATAAAAGTCATCCAGAGCAGTTTCGTCGCAAACCCTGCACTCTACTCCCGCTTTCAAAGCGTAGCGCACACAATAGCGGGACTTGCGCCCGATGGTCATAAACAGCTGCTCGGTATCCCGGGGGCCTTGGGGGAAGGCGATTTGGTAGTTGTGGCGGGTTTGTATTGTTTCATGATGCTTGGCGCCCGGCGTAAAGCGGAAGCCAAGGCCGGTGAGCAGGTCAATGGTTTCCTGGTCGTCGGCAAGGACGCAGGGGTCTATCTTGAAAATATAGCCGTTTCGCTCTTTGGCAAGCTGTAAAGCGCCCTCCAGCAGCTCCTTTAGGACGTCCCGGTTCCGGTAGTCACATACAGGGCCCCGGGGTGCGTACATCATAGAGGCCCCTACTACCGGCATTTTCATCAGCAGCACCAGCATCCCGCCCCGGATGGCTCCGGCTTCGTCCCGAGAGACTACTACTGCATGATCCCAGTTGTTTTTCACCTTGGTCCAATTGACAGACTGGGTAAATCCGCCGTTGGGATGGGCGGAAACAAAGGCTTCATATTCCGGGTATTTTTCGGGAGAAAGCAGCTCAGTCATGTTGGTCGCCTCCTTTGGGCTGGTCGGTAAGGGCTTTGGTGCCGTGGGGGGCTTTCTTTTCCTCCTGACGGCGGCGGAATTTATAGTAGCTCCGGCGGGCGTTTTGAGCGGCGTTCAGCAGCCGGTTTACAAAGGGGCGGAAGATGTAGTCAAACTCCCCGGCATAGCCCACAGCCCTGCCGTTAAAGCCCTTTTTGAACCGGTACACCCCATACATAGGGCTGTTTTCGTCACAGTTTACCGGAATGCCTAAAAAGTCGTAGATATAGCAGTTCCCCTCCAGCGCCCAGTTGATCATCTCCCACTGCATTAAGTAGTTGGGCATGACATTGCGGTACTGGCTGTCAGAGGCTCCGAAGATATAATTGGTTTTGCCGGCATACCGGCAGCAGATGGCGCCGGAGAGGGGAATTCCCTGGTAATAGCAGAGGTACAGGCGCATATCCTCCCCAAAGGCTTCCAGCATTTTGGCGTAGTAGTCCATGGAGCGGTCGGTGAAGTGATCCCGGTCGGCAGTGATTTTGGAAAGGCGGACGAAATCCGGCAGGCTTTCCTTGCCGCACACCCTACATTCTACCTGGTGCCGTTTAGCCACCCGGATGTTGTACCGGGTTTTCTGGCTGAAGGAGGCGATCACTTCCTCCGGTGTTTTGCCCTGGATATCCGGCAGGATATAGTTAAACCGCCGCTGCACCGTTTCCTCCTCCGAGCAGCCGGCCTTGTAGGCAAACCCTAATTGGAGAAAGGCTTCAATTTTACCGCTTTCTTCCTCCTCCACCATGGGGTCACACTTCCACAGCACGGCCTTATGCTTTTTAGCAAGGGCTTTTGCGCCTTCCAGCAGGTCGGCCATGGTTTCCCTGTCCTCATAATCGCACACCGGGCCCCGGGGGGAATAAAGCATGGAGTACCCCAGGGGCAGCCGTTTGATCAGCACCAGCATACCGCCCCGGATCGTTCCGTCCCCTGAGCGGGAGACAACTACCTCGTTGCCCCAATTTTCCTTTACCTTTGCCCAGTTGACCGACTGCATAAAGCTGCCGTACCGATGCCGGCGGGCAAATTGTTCATATTCGTTATAACGGTTTTTGGAAAGCAGCTCCATCGGCGGAAACCGTCCTTTCATACATCCTATCTGTAATATAGTATACCAATTTATTATAACATTTTGCAAAGTGTTGTCAATAAAAAAGAGAGGAACCCTTACCCGGATTCCTCCCACAAAGCAATACAGCTTTTGGACGGCAGTGCCGTCCGATTACTTTACAATCTCGCCAAAAACCTGCCCTTTGCAGCCGGCAGCGTTGGATTCGTCGGTATCGATGTGCATGGCCAGGGCGAATTTGTCGCTTACCCGCACCACTACGTCGCCAAACACCAGGGAGCGGCCGTCGGTGTTGATCTTTACCGAAACCACATCCTTATCCTTTACGCCAAGCTCGGCAGCGTCAGCAGGGGTGGCGTGGATATGCCGCTTTGCAGCGATCACGCCCTCGCTGATTTCCACCTCGCCGCAGGGGCCAACCAGCTTGCAGGGGGCGGAACCGGCGATATCACCGGACTCGCGTACGGGGGCGTCCACACCCAGGGTTCTGGCGTCGGAGAGGGAAACCTCAACCTGAGTGGCGCTGCGCACAGGGCCTAAAATCGAAACGCCGGCGATGGTTTTTTTGGGGCCAACTACGTCTACACGCTCATTGGTGGCGAACTGGCCGGGCTGAGAAAGAGCTTTCTTTACTGAAAGCTCTGCCCCCTTGCCAAACAAAATCTCCAGATGCTCCTGGGTTACATGTACATGGCGCGCGGAAGTTTCTACTATAAAATTCATTGCTAACTCCTCCATTTTCTATTGTCAGACTGGACTGCTGTTTTCATTCTACAACGCTTTGCGGCAAAAAACAAGTAAAAAATAGTTCCCTTTCTGACGAAAATGCGCTATAATTTGAAAAAACGACTGGAGATGATAAAATATGAGCAATCTTCCTTACCAATCTCTGGAAGAACTGCGTTGTGAGGTGTTGAACTGCCAGCGCTGCGAATTGGCCAAAACCCGCACTAACGTCGTATTTGGTGTTGGAAATCCTCAGGCGGAGGTTCTTTTTGTGGGCGAGGGGCCTGGCGAAAACGAGGACCTGCAGGGCGAGCCCTTTGTGGGCCGGGGCGGACAGCTCCTTGACAAAATGCTTGCGGTGATCGACCTGAGCCGGGAAAAAAATATTTACATCGCTAACATGGTGAAGTGCCGCCCGCCTAAAAATCGGGACCCTTTGCCTGCCGAACAGGATTGCTGTATCGATTATCTGCGAAACCAGGTCGCCCTGATTCGTCCTAAAATTATTGTTTGCTTGGGACGTATTTCTGCCTGCCGTATTATTGACCCTAATTTTAAGGTGACAAAACAGCATGGGGAGTGGTTTTCTCGCAACGGCGTTTTTATGATGGGAACCTTCCACCCCGCGGCGCTCCTGCGCAGCCCGGTAAATAAACCTGCTGCATTCGATGATTTTCTAAAACTCCGCGACAAAATTCATGAGATCTGTACACACACATACTTCTAAGTAATAAGTAAAAGTGAATAGGGAATAGCGGCGGTGTCCCTGCGGGACGATTCTTTAATTTTATGGCTTGGGAATTAGGGCTTTTTGGCCTCGGTAACAATACGGTTGCGCTGATTACAAAAAAATTACAGAAAAATTTCAAAAAGGGTATTGCTTTTTTCGAAATCTTCTGCTATAGTATTGTCAGAGGGCTTGGAGAGGCCCCTCCCGTTATTACAAATTTCTCCCCTAATTCTTAGAAAGTAACAAATAAGTTACAAGTTTTTGCAAATTAGGGCTTGCTTTTTCCTAAACTTTGGTTTATAATAAGCCCATCGTTAGGAAAATCGGAGAGTTTGTTTTAACCGAAACAAAATCCTAAACGAATTAAAAATGGAGGATGAGTTAAGATGAAAAAGACATTAGCAGCCATTCTGGCCGCCGCGATGGCCCTGAGCATGAGCGCTGTTGCTTTTGCGAGAGACACACAGCCCGGGAATGCTGGTATTCAGCAGGGCTCCGGCACTGCTGGTT
>CATJLA010000165.1 GCA_949741215.1 uncultured Oscillospiraceae bacterium | reverse complement strand
GCTGCAATCCTGTGCCCCGTTCTCATAATTGAAATAGTGTAGTTTTTGATTTGGGCGGAACATTAATGCAGTATGTAGGAATGCCTCACTCATGGGAGGATTTTAATTATAAGGGATTTGAAGAAATTAGTAGAAACATTTTTATTCAAAATACTTGCATTTTTTCCTTTTTTCGCCTATAATAAGCATGTTTCCCGGAGGTTTTGCCTGGGGGAACAAGTCAGTCGCAAACTCCTGACTATAAACCATACTACGAAGGGAAAAGTGAATCAAATGAAACGCAGCAAAACACAAAAAATTGTGCTGTGCGCCATGATTGCCGCTATTTATGCCGCAGTCAGCTTGGCGCTGGCCCCTATCTCCTTTGGGCAGGTTCAGGCCCGGGTGTCAGAGGCGCTTACGATCTTGCCGGCCTTTGCGCCCTTTACTATTATCGGGCTGACAGTAGGGTGCTTTCTAACTAATCTGGTGGGGCTGTTCATGGGAGCCAACATTTTAGGCGGGTTGGATCTGCTTTTTGGCACCGCCGCTACCCTGATTGCCGCGATTTTGAGCTGGAAGCTGGGCAAAATCCGCTGGAAAGGGATTCCGGTGCTCTCCTCTATTCCGCCTATTGTGGTGAATGCGGTGATTATCGGCTGGGAGCTGATGTATGTTACCACCGGCTGGAACCTCAGTTCCTTCCTGCTGAATATGGCCTTGGTAGGGCTGGGGCAGTTGGTTTCCTGCGGGGTGCTGGGGCTGATTTTAGCTGCCGCTTTGGAAAAAACCGGGGCAAAAAAGAAGCTGTTCCCCGAAGATGCCAAGGAACAGCAGGATAAAAAGTAATTTTTTTAGGTAAACCAAAATAGCTTGCGCTGACTGTAGATTGCCCCCCTTCGGGAATGTTGTTTCCGGAGGGGGGCAATACTTGTATCAGGCAAAATAGAGGCAGAAGAACAGAAAGCGGCAGTCACGTCCTGAAAAAATGGCAGCTGCGGGCTTATGCTTTTAGGGACTTGACAGCACGTTTTTTAGCCAGCAGGTACAGCCCAAGCCCTGAAACAGCGCAGATAGACCAGGTGACCGGATAGGAGAGAAACAGCGTTTCCCAGGTAGGGAAAAGGGCGAATACCGTGTAAATCCAAACCATGCGCAGAATGCAGACGCTGAAAATCGAATTGATCATAGGGATAAGGGAGGAACCCAGCCCCCGCATGCCGCCTACAAAAATGTTCATCAGGCCGCCGGTAAAGTAAGGCACGCATACCACCAGCATACGCGCTTTGCCATAGGCAACTACCTCCGGGTCAGAGGCATAAATGCCCAGCAGCGGCTCCGCAGCCAGGTAGATGCCAATGCCGGCGATCAGAGTTGCGCCGGTTACCAGCCCTGTGCATATCCACATGATTCTGCTTACCCGCTCCATCTTTTTTGCACCGTAATTTTGGCCTACAAAGCTTTGGGCCGCCTGGGTAAAGGAATCCGAACAGGTAAAAATAAACCCCTCGATATTGCCGGCAGCCGTGCTTCCTGCCATGGCAATGGAGCCAAAGGAATTTACGGTAGACTGGATCAGCACATTGGAGATGGAAAACATACAGCTTTGTATCCCCGCCGGAATGCCGATTTTCGTCATCTCGATCAGCTTGGCCTTATAAATTCGCAGCTGCTTTAATTCCAGACGGTATACGCCTTCGCTGCGCATCAGGCAAAGAAGCACCAAAACCGCTGATACACATTGGGAAATTACGGTGGCAATGGCAACCCCCGCTACCCCTATCTGCAGAACAATGACGAAAAACAGGTTCAGCAGTACGTTGATCACCCCTGCCGTAAGCAGGAAGTACAGCGGGCGCTGTGTGTCCCCCACGGCCCGGAGCACAGCGGCGCCGAAGTTATACAGCATCAGGGCCGGCATTCCCGCAAAGATGATCCGCATGTACAGCACCGAGTGGTCGATGACGTCCTCGGGGGTTTCCATCATTTCCAGCAGAGGGCGGGAAAGGGATATCCCCACAAAGATGAGAAAAACACCGCACACTGCCGCGGTTAAAATAGAGGTATGTACCGTTTTTGACAGGTCCTCCTGCTGGTTGGCCCCGTAATATCTTGCCACCAGTACGTTTACACCGATGGAAAGCCCCATAAACAGGTTAATAATCAGCTGGTTCAGCGCCCCGGTGGAGCCTACAGCGGCCAACGCGTGGCTGCCGGCAAAGCGACCTACCACTACCATGTCCGCCGCGTTAAACAGCAGCTGCAGAATCCCGGAAAGCATCAGCGGAACGGAAAAGCGGATCAGGCTGCCCAGCAGCGGGCCTTCGGTCATATCGATCTCGTAGGAGCGCCCTCCCCTTGCCCTGAGAGCGGATTTCATGGAAAATTCCCCTTTCGTATACAGTCAGGAATGATTTCGGACGGATTATCCCCATACAAAAAGCCCTTATAAGGGCATTTTACGGCTTGCAAATGTAGTCTAATTATACTCTTTTCAGGTAATAATTGCAAGCCTTACAGGACGCAGCGGAACACGATGTGCTATAACCTGCGGGAAAACAGCAAAAACGGCAAAGCCTCAAAGGCTCTGCCGCTTTTGTTTTTACAGGCGGGTAATTTCAGTCCGCCCGTTCCGTTCCATACTCCAAAATATTGCCGGTTGCGCCGTCAATGGTGTACTCGTATTCCAGCCTGCCGGAAATGAATTCCACCTCATATTCCAGGCGGCCGTCTTCCCTATCCTGCTTTACCTTCAGTTTAGTTACCTGGCTTTCCGAAAGGCCGGCGTGCTGCAATGCAGCGGCCTTGGCCGCGGCGGAGCCGATGTCCCCCACGGAAGAGCTGCCGGAAGAAGGGGACGCCGGCGCAGAGGGGGAAACCTCCCGCTTAAAGCCGTACACGGTTCCGCTGGAATAGCCGATTTCGTACTTGTAATAGGAGCCGTTTGCCACAAATTTTACCTCGTAGGCTTCGGGGCGGCCGTCGTCATACTCCAGCTGTACGGTGGACCACTCCATGCCGTACAGGGGGTCTCCGTTCTGGTCCAGCAGGCCGGCATGGGCAAGGGCCGCGTTTTGGGCTGCCTGTTCCCCAATTTCCTTGCCGCCGGGGGCATCCTCCGCCCAATGAAGCTCCTGCTCCTCCTTCAGGATTGTGCCGGAGGAGGCTTCTATGATGTAGTCGTACTCGGTATCACCATTCCAAAACTCTACCTCATATACCAGGATCCCTTTTTCGTAATCCTGCTCTGTTTTCATCTGGGCAGCTTGGGCAGCCTGCAGGCCGGCATGCTCCAGGGCAATATTCTCCGCCTCCTGCAGGGTAAGCTTCCCGGCTGCCGGGGGCTGAGAGCTGCCGGACGTCCCGGAGGAGGGCTGCTGCTCCTGTATTACTTCACTGCTTTGGGACGTAACTGCCTGAAATTGCTCTGGCGAATCGGGGGAGGGCAGCAGGTCGTGCCCTTCACATGCCGCCAAAAGCAACGCTACGCTGGCAAGAATCGCTCTGATAACCATCTGCATAGGGATAAACGCTCCTTTCTTATGCATCCTATAAGCTTTTTTGCAATTTTTATCGTTTCTGTTTTTATTATATCCTTTTGCAGCAGAATTTTCAAGAATACTTTTCTGGTAAAACTTTTAAAACCCGTTCTGAAGAAGATCAACCGTTTTGCTTGTAGAACAAAATGGAGGCTATACCATCAAATTGATGTGCATAGTGCCTCCACTTTTTTCTTCAAAATAGGGCTTTTCAGGAAAAATAAGGAAGATCGGGGCGGCTATTTCAACGGCGGCCCTATGCTGCGTTACGGTAATTCTTACCCTTCCTGGTTCATCTTCATTTCAAGCCAGCGCTCCCGGCTGATCAGCACCTGGCGGGGCTTGGAGCCCTCAAAGGGGCCTACAATGCCTTTGGCTTCCAGCTCGTCCACCAGGCGGGCGGCGCGGGCATAGCCCAGCTTTAATTTCCGCTGCAACAGTGACGTAGACGCCAACCCGGCCTCAACCACCACCTCAATGGCTGACGGCAGCATTTCGTCCTCCTCCTGGAAGCCGCCGCCGTCACTGCTGCTGCCCCCCTTGGACTTCTCTGCCACTGCGTTTTTCTCAATCTCTTCCATAATCTGGTTGTCATATTCAGCAATTTCGCCCTGCTTAATGTACTCTACTACCCGCTCTACCTCGGCATCGCTGACAAAGCAGCCCTGTACCCGGATAGGCTTGGGAGAACCTACCGGCGCAAACAGCATGTCGCCTTTGCCCAAAAGCTTCTCCGCTCCGCTGGAGTCCAAAATCGTCCGGGAATCCACCTGGGACGACACTGCAAAGGCAATTCTGGAGGGGATGTTGGCTTTAATCACACCGGTAATAACGTCTACCGAGGGCCGCTGGGTGGCAATAACCAGGTGCATTCCCGCGGCACGGGCCATCTGGGCCAGGCGGCAGATAGCGTCCTCTACGTCATTGGGGGCGGCCATCATCAGGTCGGCAAGCTCGTCTATGATGATAACTATTTGAGGCATGGGGTTTAAGCCCTCTTTGGTTTGGGCCAGGGTGTTATAGCCTTTCAGATCACGGACACTGTTATCCGCAAACAGCTTGTAGCGGTTGAGCATTTCGGTAACCGCCCAGTTCAGGGCGCCTGCCGCCTTCCGAGGATCGGTTACCACCGGCACCAGCAGGTGGGGAATGCCGCTGTAAACCCCCAGCTCCACCACCTTGGGGTCCACCATCAAAAGCTTTACCTCATCGGGGGAGGATTTGAACAGCAGGCTGATAATAATGGAATTGATACATACCGACTTACCGGAGCCGGTAGAGCCTGCAATCAGCACATGGGGCATTTTGCCAATATCCGCCAGGGTGACGTTGCCGGCAATATCCTTGCCCAAAGCCACGCTTAAGCGGCTGGGGGCGTCAAAAAATTGAGGGGAATCCACAATTTCCCGGATAGAAACAGTGCTTACCACCTTGTTGGGTACCTCAATACCAACCGCCGGCTTATTAGGGATCGGCGCCTCGATACGCACCCCGGCAGCGGCTAAATTCAAGGCGATATCGTCTGCCAAGCCGGTAATTTTGCTGATTTTTACCCCGGCGGAGGGCTGCAGCTCATACCGGGTAACCGCCGGCCCTCTGGAAATATCCACAATGCGGGTTTGCACCCCAAAGCTTTTCAGGGTATCTACCAGACGGGCCGCGTTGGCCTTCAGCTCGTCGGAAATGTCCTGGTTGTCCGGCAGCTTAGGCAGGGCCAGCAGGTCTACCGAGGGGAAGTGGTATTCCTCCAGCGCCTTTTGCTGCTCCGATACGCTCTGCCCCTCTTCCATCCCCTGGATCATCTCCTCCTTTTGGGCCTGGCCGGTAGCCACCACCTTGTTGATCAGCGCGTCAATCTGCTGGGCATGTTCTCCGGATACCGGGGGCTTTTCCCCAGGCTGTTCTGCCTTTTGGGACGGCACTGCTTTTTGGTTCTCCGGCACGGCTTCCGGGGCTTGAGCCTCTTCCGGCTCCTCTAAGGGGTCCGGGGTAATGTTCAGCTGGGAAAGCAGCCCGGAGCCTGCCGCCTGCTGTTCTGTCCCGGAAGCTGCGGCGCCGTTTTCATCGCTATCCTCTCCGGTAACTTCCGGCGGCCTTTGCTCCAATACCTCCCCGGTTTCAGGGTCAATCACCAGGGCTGCCGGCGGCTGTTCCTCAAGGGCGGCAATGGGGTCGTCTATTTCAATGTCAATAGAGGAGCGTTTGGAGGCTGGGGCGGCAGGGGTATCCTGAGCGGCCTCCAGCAGCTTGTCCTTGGCCCGCAGCAGCTTTTGCGCGCCGTCCATACTGCCCTTGGGGGAGCGCACCGGATGGGCTGGCAGCAGGATGTCCGGCTGCTGATCGTCCTCCTGCTCGGGTTGTTCCGGCTGGCGGCTTTTGCGGCCTTTTTTCCGTTCTTCCTTGGGCGGGGCTATGGGGTCATCTACTGGCAGGTCGATATCAAACCGGGGCTGGGGGGCGGCAAGGGGTTTTTCTCTGGCCTGGGCCACCTTTTGGGTGTAAGCCTCCTCCACCTTTTTTACCGGGCGGTAGGCATTTTTGAAAAACTCCATCAGGGTTGTGCCGGTAAGCAGCATAAAAAAGACAAAAATAAACAAAATAATAGTAATTACCGCAGGCACCTTGCCAAACAGCGCCAGCAACGGCAGCCCCAAAATGGCGGAGAACAGCCCGCCGCCCCGGAAGTCCACGCCGTTTTGGTACAGGGAGGCAATATTTTGCCACAGGCCCTGCTCCTTAGGCATGCCGGCGCCTGCCACCTGGGTTAAGCCGCAGATCAGCCCTACCAGCACCAAAAGCTCAATCACGCTGCCTAAAATACTGCTGTTGGAGCGCTCCAGCGCGATCATGACCGAAACATAAATCAACAGCGGCCCTACTAAAAAGCCGCACCAGCCAAACAGGCCGAACATGGCGTCATGGAGCGCCTTCCAGGCGTTTTGCCCGGAGATAAGGGAAAGGGTGACAAACAGGATCCCCAGTGCAAACAGCACCACTGCCCATATCTGCCGCCTTGCCAGCTCCTTTTTTTGAGCGGCTCCCCCGCTTTTGGACTTTGATTTTGGTTTTGTAGCCATTTTTTCTCCTCCCCAGGCACACACCCGGCTCATTTTGTCATCCTTTTAAGACGTTGCGCTGGTTTTGTTTTCTGCCGCTTTGTACCGGGCTTCATCCCCAGCCGGGCTGCTTCAAAAAGTGAACGGAGCGCCCCGGAGCAGTTCCGTCACACCAATACCGATAGTGCAGAGCCCCAGCACCAGGGTGTACCAGCCAAACCACTTGAATTTATCGGACTTTACCAGCCATTTTACCATCCAGATGGCAAGCAGGCCTACCATCAAGGAAACACCCATGCCCACCAGCAGCAGCAGTGGGTCTACCCCAGGGGCGGCGCCGGAAAGCAGGTCCTTTACCTCCAGCAGGTTGGCCCCCAGCACGGCGGGCACACCCAAAATAAAGGAAAAGGCTACCGCATACTCCCGGCTCAGGCCCATCATCATGCCGGTGCAGATGGTAGAGCCGGAACGGGAGATCCCCGGCATGGGGGCAATGGCCTGGGCAACTCCTACCGCAAGCGCGTCTTTGGCGGTCATTTCTCCCGCGCCCTTTCTTCCCTTTACCATATGGTCTGAGAGGAACAGCAGCCCGGCGGTAATCAAAAAGCAAACGCCCTCCACAATAATGTCATTGTCAGACGCCACTGCGTCATAAAAATCCTTTACCAGCATAGCGGCAGCCAACGGCAGTGTGGCCAGCAGCAGCATAAAGATCATTCTGCGGTTAGGGTTCATGCCCTTCCAGCGGAATTTGCCGGTAAAAATGTCCCCCAGCATCCGGAAGAACTCCACAATCAGCTCCCAGATGGTTTTATAAAAAGCAATAAAAACGGCAAGCAATGTGCCCATATGTAGCAAAACGGTAAACATACCGCCTGCCTCGCCCCCTTGGCCGGTAAAGTGCTGCACCAAAGAAAGGTGCCCGGAGCTGGAAATTGGCAAAAATTCTGTAAGCCCCTGAATAATGCCCTGCAAAACGGCGTTTTGAATCGTCAAAATAGGTTCCTCCCTTGTTGTGGTAAGTGATGCCGGCAGCCAAAGCTGTCTATTATAAAACGAGGCTTGATCAATCCATTATACTGCTTTTTTATCGGGAATATGCGCTTGTTTTGTCAAAGCCTGGTTTTTCCTTCTCAGTTACTGTGTTGCTTCCGGACTGGACTGCTCGCTGTAATTTTTCTGCATCCCGGGCAAAAAGCTGCCGGGGGCAAGCTCCGGCCGCAGGTAGGCGGCGGGGTTGGTAGAGATCAACCGCACAATTTGGCAGCCCTCCTGGGTGTTGCGCACCTCCAGCGTGCCGGCCGAGTTTGGCGCCGGAAGAAAAACGGTTTGCTGCCGCTCCTCCGGTTCCGGGAAGAAGCTCATGGCAGGGGGGAACTGATACAGCATCTGCGGCCATCCTTTCCTCCGGCCCCCCGTTTTTTCCGGGAAGGCCGAATCTTTTCTTTGTGTCCCAAAAAAGCATTTACTTTCCTGAGCAGGGTTCCCCCCGCTTTGCGAAGAACAATTGTTTCACGTGAAACATTTTTCTACAACCACATGAATAGAGTCCCCGGCAACTTTTCCAAGCCTTGTCCGGATTGCCTTTAAAACATCGATGATATAGCAGGTATTGCCCCGGGCATCCTTCACGCCCATATTTACAATACTGCCCTCATAGGGGATTCCGTTAAACCAGGCGCGTACCTTTACCCGCCCGGCGCCAAACTCTTTTCGGATATCCCACGGAAAAATAATATATGCTCCGCCGTTTTGCCCTGTTTCATAAAGGGTGGCGTCAAACTCGTACTGCTTCTGCATCCTGCCGGCCTCCCTAAAGGGGTGCAAATCTTATGGCCGCTGTGACGTCCTGCAAGCCTTATGCCTTTTTCTCTCCCTGGGCCTCAATCAGCTCGTAAAGCTTGGCTACAGCGTCCGAAAGGCCGCCCAGCTGGTCAATCAGCCCTTCCTTTACGGCGGTTTCCCCGTCCAGCACGGTGCCTACGTCCATCACCAGCTCCCCGTTGTTCATCATCAGCTGGCGGAAGCGCTTGGGGCTGATGCGGGAATTTTCGGTAACAAAGCGGACGATCCGGTCCTGCATTTTATCAAAGTAAGAAAGGGTTTGGGGCACACCCAGCACCACCCCGTTCATCCGCACCGGGTGGATTGTCATAGTGGCCGAGGGGCAGATGAAGGAATAAGGCACGCTTACCGCCAGCGGCACCCCAATGGAATGCCCCCCGCCCAGCACCAGGCTTACCGCAGGGGTTTTCATGCCGGCAATCAGCTCGGCAATGGCCAGGCCGGCCTCTACGTCGCCGCCCACAGTGTTTAAGACGATCAGCAACCCTTCAATCTGCGGGTCCTGCTCAATCGCCACCAGCTGGGGGATTACATGCTCATACTTGGTGGTTTTATTTTGAGCCGGCAGGGTATAATGCCCCTCAATCTGCCCGATAATGGTTAAGCAGTGGATCACATGCTTGCTGTTCCGCATAGTAACCGAGCCGGTGTCCACAATCTGCTGGGTTTGATCCTCCGGCTGGGTATTTTCCTTCTCCTGCTCCTCTTGAGGCTCCTGCTCTCCGCACTCGCACTCCTCTGTTTCTTCGGTTTGCTGCTTCTGCAAAGTGGGCTTTGTTTTCTCCCGGGACTTTTTCGGCATGGCAAAGCGCTCCTTCCGGCAAAATCATTCTGCCGGTAGTGTATGAATTTTTGCCCGGTTTATGCAAAAATGCCCGCCGCGCCCCTGTAAAACCCATAAAAACCTTTGTCCTGCGCGACGTCCCCGCAGGCAAAACCCTTTGGCGCACCTAAGCAAAGCCATTTAATAGCCAAAGGTGCCCTCCAGGCTTTCGTCCTGGTCAATCCACTGCTGTACGTTGATGATCCGGTAGTTCTGCTTGTTATCCCGCACAATCACCTGGGCAATTCCGGCGTTGATAATCTGCCGCTTGCACATAGAGCAGGAGGTGGCATTAAGAATATACTCGCCGGTAGCGCATTCCTTGCCCACCAGATACATCGTAGCGCCGATCATCTCCTGCCGGGCGGCATGAATAATGGCGTTGGCCTCCGCATGCACGGAACGGCACAGCTCATACCGCTCTCCTCGGGGAATATTCAGCTTTTCTCGGGTACAGTAGCCTATATCACTGCAGTTTTTCCGGCCGCGGGGCGCCCCCACATAGCCGGTGGAAAGAATCTGATCGTTTGCCACAATAATGGCGCCATAGTGCCGGCGCAGGCAGGTGCTGCGCTCCATTACCGTTTCGGCAATATCCAGGTAGTAGTTGATTTTATCCCGTCTTTCCATGGTAAGTCTCCTCTCTCTTTTCACCTGGGGGACGGAGCTGCCGCCCATCGGTTTGTACGTCATTTTAAGGCAATTTCCTTTTGGGCGGCGTACTGCAAAAGCGCTCTTTTATTCTGCCTAAAATCTACAAGCCGCACATTATATTGTACTTTACTTCCCCCTTTTTTTCAAGTAAAAATCACGCTGCACCGGCCCGTGCCGCCCAAACAGTGCTTTTCGTTCAACTTTGCGCCTTAAGCCTTGGGGGGCGGGCGCTTGTTCCATCCCCTGTGTCTTGCGCCTGACCGGTATTTGTGGTAAACTGAAAGCAATATCATAAAACCCGGCGCCGGCCGCAATGCCGGAGAAAATCGGCCTGCGCTCCCGTCCCGCGCAAAAAGGGAGAGCGGCTGCCCGGCAGAGTAGGAGACAGTATGAGTAAGCTTTCCAACATCGGCACCATTAAGGATATTTTACAGCGCCATGAGTTTCAGTTTTCCAAGGCGCTGGGGCAAAATTTTTTGGTAAACCCCACTGTTTGCCCCCGGATTGCCGAAATGGGCAACGCAAAGCCCGGGTTTGGCATTATTGAGATCGGCACCGGGATAGGGGTGCTTACGGTAGAGCTGGCCCAGCGGGCGGACAAGGTGGTGTGCATTGAGATTGACAGCCGGTTGCTGCCGGTTTTGGAGGAAACGCTGGCGGACTGCAAAAATGTAACCGTCATTAATGAGGACGTGCTGAAGGTGGATTTGGCCGCCCTGATTGCCAAGGAATTTGCAGGGCTGGAGGTTGCGGTGTGCGCCAATCTGCCCTACTATATCACTTCACCTATTATAATGGAGCTGCTGGAGGCTCGTTTGCCAATCCGTTCCATTACAGTGATGGTGCAGCGGGAGGCGGCACAGCGGATTTGTGCCCGGCCCGGTACCCGGGAGGCGGGGGCAATCAGCCTGGCGGTGCAGTATTACAGCGAGCCAAAGCTTTTGTTCCCGGTTTCCAGAGGAAGCTTTCTTCCTGCGCCGGAGGTGGATTCCTGTGTAATCCGGCTGGATGTAAGAGAAACGCCGCCGGTAGATGTTCCAGACGAAAAGCTGTTTTTTCGGGTAATCAGAGGGGCGTTTTCCCAGCGAAGAAAAACTCTGCCCAACAGCCTGTCCTCCTGTTTTCAGCTGCCCAAGGGGGACGTAACTGCTCTTTTGGCGGAGTGCGGCATTCCGGTATCCGCCCGGGCGGAGCAGCTTTCCATAAAGCAGTTTGCGGAGATTGCCAGAGCCTTTTCCCGTCTTTCCGGGACGTAAGCGCCTTTTTGCGGCACAAAGCCTTTCAGGGAATCTTTTTATTTATTCGGGGTGTTTCCTATATTATAATAACCGGTTTGCCGGCAGTTTTTGTGGTGTTCCGCACAAACTGCCGGCTTTTATTTTTGTTCTTTGCATCTTCTGCATCTTCGGAGAGTGACCCGTTCTCATTCCATACTCAACCCTATAGGGTTTCCTGCCAATAACGGCCGTTCTCCCCTATTCCTTCCGTCCCTTCCTTACAGGGCTCCGGTGGAGGGATTCGCAGGGGTGCTCGGTACTTCATCAGTAGGCGCGGAACTGCTGCTGTCCTCTTCCTCAGGCTCGTCCTC
>CATJLA010000164.1 GCA_949741215.1 uncultured Oscillospiraceae bacterium | reverse complement strand
CAGAGGACTGAAAATCCTCGTGTCGTTGGTTCGATTCCGACCGAAGGCACCATTTTTGCGGGTTTAGCTCATTTGGTAGAGCGCCACCTTGCCAAGGTGTAGGTAGCGAGTTCGAACCTCGTAACCCGCTCCAAAAGGAAGCAGAAAAGGGTTTTTGCTACAAAAGCCCTTTTTGTTTTATATAGATGGCGCCATAGCCAAGTGGTAAGGCAGAGGTCTGCAAAACCTTTATCCACCAGTTCAAATCTGGTTGGCGCCTCCAACATTGAAAGAAGTCGGTTGTTGTAAGGCAGTTGGCTTCTTTCTTTTTTATTGCAGGAATTGCTTCTCGAGAAGCTTCTTCATATCTTATAAATACGGGAGGATTTCATTTGATGAAAACCAAAAAGCAGCAGGAAATGATAGAGCTATACTTATCACAGCTTGAGGAGGAAAAGCAAGCGGTGTACCGTGAGCTGATTGACTCCCTTTCGGCGCTTGGCTATTGCCCGAAAAAGGAGGGGAACCGAATTTCCTTTAAGCATGATGCTCACTGCAAACAGATTGCTAAAATTGGCATGACGAGAGGCAAACAGCCAAAACCGATTTTCATGCTGCGGTTTTCTGCCTGCCAAAATTATTCTAAGCGGTTTAAGGAGATTGTAGACGCGGCTGTGAGCAAAGAAAACTTTAAGGAATCCCGGTGTATATACAACAATTGTAATTGGTGCGCTGGAGAGGCGAAAACACATGTTTATATCGGGGAGACGCCTGACGGTACGCTGAAATATCATTGCGGGGCCAGCGCACTTGAAATACCCGATGTGAAAGCAGAGGATATCCCGGAGATAAAAAAGTTATTAAAGGAAGAGCACATCTATTTAATGAAAAATGAAGCCAGTATAGAACTGTAGGCTTGTTCTCCCAAAAAGCTCCTAAGACGAATTCGTTTTGGGGGCCTTTCTGTTTGTTCGGTGGGCATAATCCCCTTTGGAGGGCGCATATTTTTTCCCTGGGGTATCTTTTGGGGACGGCGCTGCCAGCCGGATGCCCCGGGCTTTGGGGGAAGCTTTCCACGCGGCGGAGCACACGGGGAGGCGCGACGTCCCCTTAAAAAAGGAAGTGGGCGCGAGTTTTTCACTTCCCCTTGTGGAATTGGTGAAAATCTGCTAAAATAGAAGCAATCTTCCCCGCCAGGCTGCCGTTTTGGGAGGCAAGGGCACCGGCAGGGACATATTTTGAAGGAGTTGATGGTATTTTGGACATACCCAGTTGGACAATTTATTGCAGCCTGATCTTGTTGGCGTTGATTGCGATGTCTTCTTTTTTCTCTGCGTCGGAGACTGTATACTCCACCGTAAACCTGATGCGTTTGCGTGCTATGGCGGAGGACGGAAATAAAAAAGCCGCCCGTGCCCTTGATGTTGCCGAAAACTTTGACCAAACTCTCTCCACCATTTTGGTGGGCAACAACATTGTCAATATTGCCTCCTCTTCTTTGGCCACGGTGGTGGCAACCGCCCTGTTCGGCTCTTACGGTCCGTTGATTTCTACCGTAGTCATTACCGTTTTAGTGCTGATCTTTGGCGAGATACTGCCCAAAAGTTATGCCAAGGAGAACAGCCTGGCGCTTTCTTTAAAGCTTGTGGGCATTCTCTCTTTTCTGATTGTGATCCTAAAGCCGGTGGCCTCGGTGTTCCACTATGTCACCAAGCTAACTGCCAAGTGGAATAAAAAGAAGGAGAAAAAGCCCTCTGTTACAGAGGATGAGCTGAAATACATTATTGAAACTATTGAAGATGAAGGGGTGCTTAACGAGCAGGAAAGCGATCTGGTTCAAAGCGCCTTGGATTTTGATGATATTACTGTCCAGGAGATTTTAACCCCGCGGGTGGACCTGATTTCTTTGGACGCAGGAGACCCGGATCCGGAGATTTTGCAGGCAGTGCTGGAAAGCCCCTGTTCCCGGCTGCCGGTTTATGACAAAAGTATTGATAACATTATTGGTCTGCTGCATGTGCGGGATTATCTGGGGGCTATTGCTTCCGGCAGGCCGGTGGTTCTGCGGGAGCTGCTGCATCCTTGTCAGTTTGTGCACCGTTCTATGAAGATTTCCGCCCTGATGCGGGACTTTCAGAAAACCAAAAACCAGCTGGCTGTGGTTACTGACGACTACGGCGGTACGGTGGGTATTGTGACGATGGAGGATATTCTGGAAGAGCTTGTGGGCGAAATATGGGACGAAACCGATGTGATTACGTCCGACTGTGTGAAAATTTCTGACAATCTATATGAAGTCAGCGGGGATATGGACCCTCAGGAGCTGTTTGAGGAGCTGGAGATTAAAGCAAAGGACTTTGACTCCGACTACAGCACCATGGGCGGCTGGACGCTGGAAATGCTGGAGCGTCTGCCCGCCCCCGGAGATGACTTTACCTTTTTGAACCTGCTGATTACGGTGAAGGAGATGGAGGATAAGCGGATTACCAAGCTGACGGTGGAGATTCTGCCGGAAGCGCCTGCCGGGGAGCAGGAGGATGAATAGAAACCGGAGGGAGATGTTGTACCAATGAGTGCGGTACAGCAGATTGTAAAACAGTTTGAGCCGGAATTGCAGGACAAAGTGCTGCTGGAGGTGGCCTGCGGCTGTGCGGAATTTTCTTTGGCGGCGCTGGAATATGCCCGGGAGGCCGCCTGTATCGACCTGGACGACTTCCGTCTGGCTGACGGGGTGCCGGGGCAGGAACGGCTGCGCTTTGCCAAAATGGACGCCGCCGCCATGAGCTTTCCCGACAAAAGCTTTGACGTTGTGGTAATTTTCAACGCCCTGTGCCATATTGAAAGCGTGCTTGACCAAGTGCTGAGGGAATGCCGCCGGGTTCTGCGGCCGGGAGGCAAAATCCTGCTGATTGGCAGCTGGAAAATGGAGCTGGCCTTTTTGCAGCAGCGGTTCCCCGGGCGGGTGCGGCAGATGAAGGGCTGCAGTGCCGTCACGCTGGAATAGCCGCCCGCCGGTTTTCTTCTTTTGGGGACGGCACTGCCGGTTTTTGTTCTGATGCTTTTTGGATGAAAAGATGGATTTTTGATGCGTCCATGTGGATTTTTGAAGCCTGTTTTTCGCCTTTGGAATAGGGAATTTCTGGCTGTTAATTGGATAAAATCCATGCGCCTTTCATCTATCGCCTCCACTGCAGTTTTGTTCACAATCGCTTATAACCAAATCCACCGGAGTAAAGAACGGCTCTCTTTTCTCCGGTTTTTTTCTGCAAAATTTCGTTTGTGCAAAATAGATAAAAAAATGATGTCTTTCACATTGTTTCCTGCGTTTTAACCGATTTGTTTTCCTCCGGTTATTTTTTCTTTCTTGTAAAAACAGGCCCGCAGAATGGAAGCCGCCCTGTTTTTGGAAATATTGTTCGTAGGTTTTTATCTAAGAATATTTGCCTTATTTCTAAATTTTTTATGCTGCTATTTTCTGTAATTCTTTCGGATACGCTTGAAAAAAACTGAAAGAAATGTGAAACTTTTATAAAAAGTATTGACTTTTCTTTAACATCGGCTATAATATAAACAGAAGCCAAGGAAAAACAAACTGATATTTGGTTATTATGACAAGCTCGACAGACGCTCCAAAAAACGAATTTATGTATTCTTTTTGTGAATGCGCCTGTTTTTTTCTCCCCTTCGTTAAATTAGTATTTGACGAAAACAAAAGCTTCTGGTCTCCCACTGGCCCAAAGCGCAAAAATGCCGCCGGAGGCTTTTTACAGCATCCTAGCGGCAGGGAGAGTCGGTTTTCTCGATTTGGTTCTTTTTAGCTTTTATGTTTTTAGACTATAAGCAAGTATTTGTGCATTAAATACTAATTGTGCGAAATGTTGCTACATATTAGCCAAAAAGAGAGCGCGAGGCAAAAAGCTTCCACCCATGTCATAACACAGCCGTGAAATGGAAACGGTTGTTTATGAAATAAAGGCCTTTGGCAAAAATACTGCTTTTTTCCTACGAAAGCAGTGCAAAAAGTAAGGAGGAAAATATCATTATGGGCAAAAGAATTTTTGCATCTCTGCTGGCCGTTGCTATGATCGGCGGCGCGCTGACAGCCTGTAACGGGGACAATAGTTCTTCCAGTTCTCAGGGCAACAGCTCTGGCAATAACAGCTCTTCTGTTTCTGTTGGTGGGGATAATGACGAATTCGGCGCTAATTTTGCCGGTTACCCCATGAACAAGAGCGATCAAACCATTTCCTGGTGGAGCACCATCAGCTTCAAGCCGAACGCTGCTTACGCAACCGCTGACGAATCTCCTTTCCACAGCATTCTGAAAGAGATGCTGGGCGTTAATATTGACTGGCGGTTCCCTACCACTGGTACTGACGACACCCAGGCATTCAACCTGATGCTGGCCGGTGACACTCTGCCGGACATCATTACCCATGACGGTATCAAGACAAAGGCCGAGCAGTATATTGACGAAGGCACTATCCGCGACCTGACGCCTTATATGGAGACTTATGCTCCCGCTTACTGGAAGTGGATTCACAGCAATGACGCTTACGATAGGTCTGTAAAGACTGACTCCGGTAAATATTACGGCTTCGGCTTCTTCCGTGAGGGCGGCGGCTGGAACGATACTTACTTAGGGCCGGTTGTTAACGAGACTTGGCTGGAAGAAGCTAACCTGAAGGGTGATGACATCAAGACCATTGCCGACTGGGACAACATGCTGGAAGTATTTGCTAAGAATCATCCGGAAGCAATTCCGCTTGGATTTGCTAAGAGCCGCGTACAGGGCACCGGCCTTTCCGGCGCATTCGGCGCTTACTCCATGATCGACTTTAAGACCTACGTTGACGACAACAACAAGATGCAGCTGGCGCAGGTTCAGCCTGAATGGCGTGATTATATGGCTAAGATCAACGAGTGGTGGAATAAGGACTACCTGGATCATGACTTCTTGGCAGACGATGACACCGCTGCCCGTTCCAAGGCTCAGAACCTGAGCTTCGGTGCTTCCATCACCTCCATGGGCCAGATCTCCAACTGGGAGAGAGACGCCAACGAGTATGGTACCGGTGCTAAGTGGATTGCTCTGAGCTATCCTACCGGCAACGATGGCAAGCTTTCCATGGTATTCGGCGGCTACTACGGCATTGGCTCTGTTGCTGCTACTATCTCCACCAGCTGTCCTGAAGACAAGATCCCGCTGGTTATGCGCTGTCTGGACTATGCTTACACCGATGAAGGCTTCCTGTACTGGAACTTTGGTAAGCAGGGCAACAGCTGGGATTACGACGACAAGGGCGAGGTTCAGTACCTGCCTATCGTTACTGAAGATCCTAACGGCCTGAACGACGCTATTGACAAGTTCGGCGGCTCTACCTGGTCCGGATGCTGCATCCAGGCTACCAAGCTGCTGTACCTCAAGAACACCGAAACTGCTGTTGCTTGTAACGACAAATGGTTCTACGAGAACGAAGCTGTAGCCAACAAGTGGGTTGTTCCCAATGGTATGACCTACACCGTTGACGAGGCAAACCGCAGAACTGAACTCCAGGGTGCTATGAAGACCTACGTTGAGGAGACTGCCGTTAAGTATATCACCGGCGAGGAAAGCATTGATACCTTTGACAGCTTTGTTGAGAGAGTAAATGGCATGGGCCTTGACGAACTGCTTTCTATCGAACAAGCTACTCTGGATCGCTACCTGGCCCGGTAATTTACACCTTTAGCTTGGAAGGATGCCGCTTTGATGCAGCATGGCTTCCCCAACCAATTATAAGACGTCGTGGGGAGGCGGAACCCGCCGCCCCCTTCTTCTTTAACAATCCCCCGCAAAATAGGGAAAAGCCGGCAAGCGCATAAGCTGCGCGACGTCCCCGGCAAAATACTACTTAAAGGAGGAGCCTGCTCATGACTGATCAAGCCGTCAAGTCTTCGGCATCTGTAGATCGAAATAGCCTAGGTTACCGGCTGAAAAGAGATTTTTACCGCAATGGATTCAAATACTTAATTATTTTACCTGTATTGGTGTATCTGGTTCTGTTTTGCTATAAGCCTATGTATGGCTTGATTATCGCCTTTAAGGACTTCCGCCCCAACTTGGGTATTTGGGGCAGCCCTTGGGTTGGTTTGAAGCAGTTTAAGCTCTTCTTCCAGGACGTTTATTTCGGGCGTTTGATCCGGAATACCTTTACCATCAGCTTGCTTTCTATTGTGTTCTGTTTCCCGGCGCCTATTCTGCTGGCGCTGTTCATTAATGAAATTAAGAACAACGCTTTCAAAAAGTCTGTACAAACAATTACTTATATGCCCTATTTTATCTCTATGGTAGTTGTTTGCTCGCTGGTTAGAACCTACACCCAGCAGAATGGTCTGGTTTCTCAGATGGTTGTCGCTTTGGGCGGTACCGCAAACAACTGGCTGAATAAACAGGAATTCTTCTACCCGATTTATATTATCTCGGAGTTGTGGCAGTCTGTGGGCTGGAACTCCATTATCTATCTGGCTGCATTGAGCGGCATTGACCAAGAGCAGTATGAGGCCGCCCGCATTGACGGTGCAAGCCGTATGCAGCAGCTTTGGCGGATTACCCTGCCCAACCTGATTCCTACCATTATGATTCTCTTGATCCTGCGTATGGGCGGTATCCTGAACGTAGGCTTTGAGAAGATTATCCTGCTCTATAATCAAGGCATTTATGAGGTGGCGGACGTTATCTCCACCTATGTGTACCGGCGTGGTATTATAGATGCGGCGTACAGCTATTCCTCGGCAGTAGGCTTGTTTAACTCGTTAGTTAACATTTGCTTCCTGCTGGCGGCTAACTGGCTTAGTACCCGCTACACAGACTCCGGTCTATTTTAAGGGAGGGTGCGAATATGGCGGAAAAAGCAATGAAAATAAAGCAATCCAAGGGCGATACTGTACTGGACGTCGTGATTACTATTGTCATGGTGGCTCTATGCTTCGTTACCCTGTACCCGATGTACTACGTAATCTGTGCATCCTTCTCCAACAACCGGGCTCTGCTGGCAACTCCTGGCGTGCTGTGGTATCCGCAGGGATTTAACTTCGGCGCATACATCATGGCATTTAAGCACCCGTTGCTGCTCAGCGGCTACAAAAACATTATGATCGTGCTGATTGTTTCTCTGCCGCTTAACATTTTGCTTACTTGGTTTGCCGGCTACTTCATGGCTTCCAAAAATGTAATGTTCAAAAAGCCTATCGTCAGCATTATCATGTTTACTATGTTCTTTGGCGGCGGTATGATCCCCTCTTACCTGAATGTTCGTTCCCTGGGCTTGTATGATAGCCTTTGGGCGCTGATTCTGCCCGGCGCACTCAGCGTATATAACTCGGTTATCTGTAAAACCGCTATCGAGGCTGTGCCGGACAGCTTGTCGGAATCCGCTTACATTGACGGCGCTAACGACCTGATTATTCTGTTCCGGATTATCGTGCCCCTGATTGTACCCACCACTATGGTGCTGTTGCTGTACTACGGCATTGGCCACTGGAACGGATGGTTTAACGCCTCTATTTACATTCAGGATAACTACAAGCTTCCCATCCAGAACGTATTACGTGCTGTATTGATAGCGAACTCAAATATTCTGAATGCCGCGGCGGCGGAAAACGATAAGATGGACCAATTTGCAGAAACAATTAAGTATGCGGTTATTGTAATTTCTACCGTGC
The DNA here is from genome assembly GCA_949741215.1 of uncultured Oscillospiraceae bacterium. Lineage (GTDB taxonomy): Bacteria > Bacillota > Clostridia > Oscillospirales > Ruminococcaceae > CATJLA01. Next base: position 7,216 of record CATJLA010000164.1, on the reverse strand, counting down.
CGGTACTGTGTATCTACCCCTTTGTACAGAAGTACTTTGTAAAGGGCGTTATGATCGGTGCTGTAAAGGGTTAATCAAAACCGCATGGAATACTACCACCCTATAAATTGCAGCCAGCCACAAGGCCTTTGGGCTTTGTGGCTGGCTTTTTCTTTAGGACAAGGCTGCCGGTTTGTTTTCTCGCGCTCTTGGGGAATACTCCTCTAAGCTGTTGCTCATAAAACGGAGCCAGAGAACAAAAGGGCAGTCCAGTCCCCCAAAAAGTAAGGGGAAATGCGCTGCTTACCAGCAGCGAAGGTTTAGCCTTTCAGGGATTGCCGGTAAATTACGCCATACCCGGCGCCGGGGGTTTTGCCCTGCAGCACATATTTTTTTAATGCCCGCTGCAAACCGGTATTCTCGGGATAGGAGCTTTTGTCCTCCCGGACCTCCCCAAAAACCCGCTCCTCCGCCTGGCGGGAGTTCCTGTCAAATTCTTCTATCCGGAACCGGCGCTGGAACTGGAGAATCCTGCTGTTTTCTCCTAAAAGCTCCTCCAAAACCGGCGATAACAGCCAGGATTCACAGTCAAAGGCATCATAAAAGCTGTCAAAAAAGCGGTCCGCCTGCAAAAAGGAGGCTTCACAGGCTTCCGGTGAAAGGGGCTCCCCCTCCGGTATGTGCACATGAAGCCGACGCACCGTTTTGTTGGAATCGATAGCAAACTGCAGCCTGCCCAGGCGGAACAGGCGCATCTGCAAATGTAAAATCATCCATTTTTCCTGGACGAGGCCAATTACTTGACGTTCTTTAACACAATGGTGAAACCAGATCGTAAAATCGGAGAAAGTATCATAATAAATCTGATCTGAAATCCCCTGTTGCCTGTATTTTTCATATAAATCCACCGCAAAACGGACATACAGATACAAAAACAAAAGCTCCTTTTCCGGCTGAGCCTCCATTTTTTGAAAGAACTCCGGTTCCTTTTCGTAAAAAAGGGTCCGCCAGTTCTGGTAATCCTGTTCCGGCATGACGTAATCTGAAACACAGTTCCGTGCCTCTTCCGGCAGTCCGATTCGCTCCATAAGCTGTTGTTTGTCCATCTAATTTTCCCTCTATTCCTTCATAAATGCGCTATTACTTTTGCGGCCATAAAAATTACCGCAGAGTCTGTTTGAAATCTCTTGGTCAGTAGAAATTCTCCTCAAAAACAGCACATTAAGTTATTATAGCATGAAGAAATACCGTTGCATAGCCAAAAATTTGCTTGTAATAATTTAAGGTGCTGCATACAAAACAAGGCGGCACGCCTATTGCAGAGAGGTAGGTACGCTCCCTTTGGGAGCGATCTCAATATTGCAGTTGAAATAGCCTTTTTCATTTGTAAAACGTTTCCCGTAAAACAATTTATTGAAATTTTCACAAATCAAACAAGTTATTTCAATTACAGCCAGCCAAAAATCTCCGCCGCAATATGAAAATCGCTCCCAATAGGGAGCGTTCATTCACTATTTACTATTCACTATTCACTCTTACTTCTTTTAAGATCTCTATTACCTCAATATCCCCGTTTACCAAGATTTCCTTGATAGGCGGCTTGCCTTGCAGGTTTGGAAGGTTTTTCCAATAGCGTTCGGCCAGCAGCAAATTTTCATGTTCATTTGTGGTTGCGTCAAAACAATTGTTGGCATCACCTGCAAATATATTTCCAACCACTCTTAATTTGACAATGGCGTAGGTTGGTCTGCCCCAATCTACAAATAGCTTTGCCCACATTTTTGAGTCTTCTATGTTGTCTGAAACAAATAGGCTGCCCATTCTTGAGGGGTATTGGGGATAATCCCTTTTTCTTATTTTCTCCAGAGCCAGCTCCCTTAGCGCTACTCTTGTATGATGCTCCAGTTTTTCGGCGTCGTATTGATCCGGGTGGCTATAAATGTCGTTTACAACCGGCAGTTTGCTCATAACTCTGCTGTAAACGCCGCTATGGTTTTTATCATCAAAGACGATGTGCTGGCCAATGTGCATCGGCCTGTCTGTAACTACATGATAAACATATAGTTCCTCCATCATATTATTCCTCCAGATTTCAGTTTGTTGGCATAATCAGTCATATCTACAGGCTTGTATCTTAGCCGGATACCACTATTATAGCATCAAGGCCGATTTGCCGCAATGGATTTGACCAAATTGCCGAAGCCTTTATTAGCGCAGGGGGACGTACCTGCCCACTTACGTCCCTGATACATTGATAAAAACATAACAAAACCCCTTTTCCTCTGTTGACAAACCCTTCCACAGCGGCTAAAATATAAGAGGAATCCCCTTAAATTTCCTGTAATTTGCTCCATTATCTTGCAATGGGGGGTTTTTTTGGGTATACTGTTTTTGTAATCCATTCCGTATCTAAAAATAAAAAGAAAGGTTGGGTTTCTCATGAGTTCCTTAAACAAAAAAACTGTAGAAGATTTGCAGGTTGCCGGCAAGCGGGTATTGGTCCGCTGCGATTTTAACGTTCCGCTGAAGGACGGCGTTATCACCAACGATAACCGGATTGTTGCCGCGCTGCCCACTATTAAAAAGCTGATTGCTGACGGCGGCAGGGTGATCCTCTGCTCCCACCTGGGCAAGCCCAAAAACGGCCCGGAGGAGAAGTTCTCTCTGGCTCCGGTTGCGGCTCGTCTTTCCCAGCTGCTGAGCAAGCCCGTTGTTTTTGCCGCTGACGATACCGTTGTGGGCGAGAACGCCAAAAAGGCTGTTGCCGAGATGAAAGACGGCGACGTTGTTTTACTGGAGAACACCCGCTTCCGTAAAGAGGAAACCAAGAATCTGCCGGAGTTCAGCAAAGATTTGGCCTCTTTGGCAGACGTTTATGTAAACGACGCTTTCGGCTCTGCTCACCGGGCTCACTGCTCCACTGCCGGCGTAACTGATTACATTAAGGACACTGCTGTAGGCTATCTGATGGGCAAGGAGATCGAGTATCTGGGCAACGCTGTAAACGCTCCTGTACGTCCTTTTGTGGCTATTTTGGGCGGTGCTAAGGTTGCCGACAAGCTGAATGTTATTGATAACCTGCTGACTAAGGTAGATACCTTGATTATCGGCGGCGGTATGGCTTATACCTTCCTGGCTGCCAAGGGGTACGAGGTTGGTACTTCTTTGGTGGATAACGAAAAGATTGAGTACTGCAAAAATATGATGGCCAAAGCGGAGCAGACCGGCGTAAAACTGCTGCTGCCTATTGATACCGTTATTGTGGATTCCTTCCCGGATCCTATCGACGCACCTGTTGACACCACTATTGTCGAGTCCAATAAAATCCCTGCCGATAAAATGGGCCTGGATATCGGCGTAAAGACCAGAGAGCTGTTTGCTTCCGCCGTGGCAGAGGCGAAAACTGTTATCTGGAACGGGCCTATGGGTGTGTTTGAGAACCCCATTCTGGCAGAGGGCACCAAGGCCGTTGCCAAGGCTATGTCCGAGACCAACGCTACCACAGTTATCGGCGGTGGCGACAGTGCTGCGGCTGTAATCCAGATGGGCTTTGCCGATAAGATGACTCACATCTCTACCGGCGGCGGCGCTTCTCTGGAATACCTGGAAGGCAAGGGGCTGCCTGGTATCGACTGTATTGCCGATAAGTAAGCAACAAGACCGGAGAGACGTCCATAAAATATATTTTAGGACGTCTCTCCGTCCTTTTTCTTGAGGAGAAAAAGGACCAAAAAGACCTTTTTGAACGTTCTGAGCGTTGTATAAATCGGCGGCTTTGTGCTCGGGCTCGTTCGTGCGCTGCGTGGGCGCGTTGTGATATAATATAGAGAGAAAGGGGAACTTCCCATGAATAAAGCTGTTAGAAAAACCGTAATTGCCGGTAACTGGAAGATGAATAAGACCCGCCCGGAGGCTAAGGCTTTGATTGAAGAATTAAAGCCCCTTACTGCCAAGGCGGACTGTGATGTTGTAATTTGTGTACCCTACACCAACCTGGAGACTGCTTTGGCTTTGACTGAGGGCAGTAATATCAAGGTGGGGGCCGAGAACTGCCATTGGGCTGAAAGCGGCGCCTTTACCGGGGAGATTTCTGCCCTGATGCTGAAGGAAATGGGTGTGCAGTACGTCATTATAGGCCACTCGGAGCGGCGGCAGTATTTTGGTGAAACAGACGTTACCGTGAATAAACGGGTTCGGGCGGCCTTGGATGCCGGTTTGACCGTGATCCTCTGCGTTGGGGAGCTGCTGGAGCAGCGGGAACAGGGTATTACCGAGGAAATCTGTGCGATGCAGACTAAAATTGCATTGGCCGGAGTTACCGAGGAAGAGTTGAGCCGGATTATCATTGCTTACGAGCCGGTTTGGGCCATTGGCACCGGCAAAACCGCTACCAGTGAGCAGGCTGACGAGGTGAACGGGTATATCCGCAGCGTGGTGGCAAAGCTTTACAATAACAATGCCGCCCAGAAGCTGACGATTCAGTACGGCGGCTCCATGAACGCTAAAAATGCTGACGAGCTGCTGGCCAAAGAGCATGTGGACGGCGGTTTGATCGGCGGTGCTTCCCTGAAAGCCCCTGATTTTGCGGCGATTGTTGCTGCGGCTTCCAAATAAAAATATGGAGATCCAAATTGACCATAACGGCATATGGTACCACGGCACCAACCGTCTGTTTGACGAGCTGCAAGCGGGCAGTACCGTCACCCAATGGCGGGAATTAGCGGAGGCGTTTGCCCACAAGCCCACCCTCCTCTGTATAGAGGATGACGGTACTATCTCTCATAACGGCGTGGAAAAGGGGTATCTTTTCCGCATTGATGAGCCGGTGATGGTGGGGGATGACCTGTATCCCCATCCCCGTACCACCATGGACAAAAATGCTGAGTTTTTAACAAACCGCCCCTTGCGGGTAAGGCTGATAAAAGAGCTGTAGAAGGAGAAATCTTTATGTATGAGTACAAGGTTTTGGATTTGTTGGTAAACCAGTGTGAAAATACCTTTAACCGGATGGCTAAAGAAGGATGGAGAGTTGTTACTGTTTCCCCCAACATTGCAAAGGGGGCAGGCGTGATTGCAACGATGGAGCGAAAAATAGATCAATTTGGCAACCCGGTTGTGGATTAAGACAGGAAAGGAATGATTTTTGCTTATGAAAAAGCCTGTGGCTTTGATTATTATGGATGGTTTCGGCATCAATAACAGTGATTACGGCAATGCCATCCATGCGGCGAATACTCCGAATTTGGATAGGCTGTGGGGCAGCTGCCCCAAAACCCAGATCGGTGCTTCCGGCATGGATGTGGGCCTGCCGGATGGCCAGATGGGCAACTCCGAGGTTGGGCATACCAACATCGGGGCGGGGCGGATTGTGTACCAGGAGCTTACCCGCATTACCAAGTCCATCCAGGATGGGGACTTTTTTGGAAACCAGGCCCTGCTGGGCGCGGTGGAGAACTGCAAAACCAACGGCACTGCCCTCCATTTAATGGGGCTTACCTCTGACGGCGGCGTCCACAGCCATTTGGAGCATATGCTGGGCGTGGTACAGCTGGCCAAAAAGGCAGGGCTTACCAAAGTATTTGTACACTGCTTTATGGACGGACGGGATGTCCCCCCCACCTCCGGCAAGGGGTATATTGAACAGCTGGAGCAGGAGATGGCGAAAATCGGCGTGGGCAAAATTGCCACGGTAATGGGCCGCTACTACGCTATGGACCGGGATAACCGCTGGGAACGTGTCAGCAAGGCTTATGCGGCGATGGTTTATGGTGAGGGCAACCAGAATCCTTCCGCTGCGGACGCTATGGCGAAATCCTATGCCGCTGAGGTTACTGACGAGTTTGTGGTACCTACTGTCTGCGATCCGGAGGGGAAGATTCAGGCCAATGACTCGGTGGTGTTCTGCAACTTTAGGCCGGACAGAGCCCGGGAAATTACCCGCACCCTGGTGGATGAAGCGTTTACCGGCTTTGAACGGCGGGCGTTCTTCCCCCTCTACTATGTCTGTATGACACAGTATGACGCGGCGATGCCCAATGTGCATGTGGCCTTTAAGCCGGAGTCTCTCACCAACACCTTTGGCGAGTATATTGCCGAAAAGGGGCTGACTCAGCTGCGGATTGCCGAGACAGAAAAATACGCTCACGTCACATTTTTCTTCAATGGGGGTGTGGAAACGCCTTATAAAAATGAGGACCGGGCGCTGATTGCCTCCCCCAAGGTGGCAACCTACGACTTAAAGCCGGAGATGAGCGCCTATGAGGTTACCGACGAGGTGCTGGCCCGGATTGACAGCGGGAAATACGATGTCATTATACTGAACTTTGCCAACTGTGACATGGTAGGCCATACCGGTGTGTTTGAGGCCGCTGTAAAGGCCGTTGAGGCGGGGGACTGCTGCCTGGGCAAGGGAATTGATAAGATTTTGGAAAAGGGCGGCGCAGCCCTGATAACTGCCGATCACGGCAATGCCGACCAGATGTATGAGAAGGACGGCTCCCCCTTTACCGCCCACACCACCAACCCGGTGCCGCTGATGATGGCGGGCTACGAGGGCACCCTGCGGGAGGGCGGCCGCCTTGCCGACCTGGCCCCCACCATGCTGGAGATGCTTGGGCTGCCCCAGCCGGCAGAGATGACCGGAAAGTCTCTGATTCAAAAGTAGTTTTGGGGACGGGACTGCATTGGTTTTATCCGGCGCAGTGAGTTCTGTTCTCTGGAAATGGACGCTCCCTTTTGGGAGCGTTCGTTTTTTTTCACTTTTTTCTGTTTGAGGCATACCCGAAATCGCCGCCGCATAAGATGAAGCAGGCGGAACCGAGAAAGGACAAGCGCAGAGACTTGTTCCCATGCTGCCAGACTTTTGGCCGGCAGTTCCGTCCCGGAAAAATGACAAATTTTTTGAAAAATTCGAAATTATGTTCTTGACAAACGTTAGTTCTTCTGATATGATATGGTTTGTAAAGAATAAACGTTCGATGAGGAGGCTGCAGCATGGAACAGAGAACGGTTACCATTTCCAAATATCGGTTTGAGATTGAAAAAAATGCCGTGGGGGTTGGCTACCTGATCTCTGGGGAAAACCAACAGGCAGAGTACAATCTGTTCCATATGGGCAGTCTCCGGGTACAGGAGGGCGAGGCTCTGCCCCAGGGGGTTGGTCTGGAGGCCAGCCTGGAGGGGGAAAAAGGCTGTCAGCTTACCTTTTTGGGCGACCGGTTTTTGTTAACACGCAGTG
>CATJLA010000163.1 GCA_949741215.1 uncultured Oscillospiraceae bacterium | reverse complement strand
CAAAAAAGCTCCCGGAGAATTTTCCGGGAGCTTTTTCTTTCTTTTTTGGGACATGACAGCTCTTTACGTTTCCAAGCCTCTTTTTCTATCTTACCTGATGATTTTTGAATCCCCGGTACGCAAAAAAGGTAAGCACCGGCGTCAAGCAAAAGCAGATTGTGCAAATAACCGAGGCAGGCTCAAAATAATGCCCAAAAATCTCCGGCAAACGTACCGAGAAGATCAGATCATAATCCATCATCTGGGCAGGCAGAAAATACTTTAGCAGCCCAAAGGGCCCGGAGGAGGGAACCTCTATAAACATCCCGGCAAACAGCACCACCAGAAAGGAAATGATTGTACTGAACGGCGGCAGATAAGCCGAAAGCAGGCTTACAGCCGCTGCCGAAAGCAGCGCTACACAAAGCGCTACCCCAAAGTATATGGCTGTTGCGCCCGCTATCGTCAGGGGATAAGTGGTATACAGTAGCATAAGCTGCAGGCTCACATTGCCGCCTAAAGCCCCGTAAGCACCTAAAGTAGAGCCCAGCGCCACCAGCAAAAACAACGCCATAAACCCAAGGCTAAAGGTAAGTGCAGTAAACAGCTTTGCCCAAACCAGCTTGTTTTTACCCAGCTTGGAGGATAACAGCAGCACATCGGTTTTCTTCTGATACTCATCGGAAAAAACCGGTGCAATGCAGATCGATACCGCAAAAATTAAAAACACCCCGCTGGTAGTTATTCCGATAGAAAAATACCACCATCCGTCCTTAAAATCAAAATAAAAGGGAGTATCCAAAGCGGCATCCCGTTCCATTAAAAAATCAATTTCTTTCTGTTTCAGCTCCGAATTTACTAAAATTTCCCGTAGCCTTGCACTGCGCAGCTGGGCAAAATCCGGCGGGTTTTCCGGGTCCAGGCTGCCTAAAATGGTATAATCCAGCGCCCCGATAGGAGATGTCAGCATATACAAATTCCCCCGCAGCCCGATATAGGGCATGATATACTGCTCATACACCCCGTCCTCATAGTTCCCGTTTTCGTTGACATGACTGTCCGCATAAGCCTGGGCGGTAATAATTTTGCCCATTAGCTCGTCGTCCAGATATCCAGCCGCATGATGCATGGCAGTCCGCTGCTGGTCCAAGGCGGCCATTTCGCTGCCATCAAAGCCGTTATAGCTGTATGGATTGCCGAGAAGCAGGCTGCCCACCATGCAAAAGGTGGAAAAAAACACCGCCAGCCCAAAAGCAAAATATATACTTTTTCGCTTAAAAATCTTTTTATACTCATAGTGAACCAGGTCAAAAAAGCTACGCATCAGCACTCACCTCGTTAAAGTAATACAAGTATAAATCCTCCAGAGAAGCCTTCACCGGCACAGCGTCCAAAACAGGGGGCTTTTCCGCCGCCAGCCTCACAATCATCTGCCCCTGGTGCTGCCGCACGCCCATTACTGGGTATTTTTCTGTCAGACGTCCCGCTTCCTGTTCATCCGCTACAACGCATTCATAAACCCTGCTGGCAATCGTCTCCAATAGCTGTTCCTGGGTGCCGGAGTGTATAATCCGCCCGGCTTTCATCACCAGAATCAGGTCGGCAATCTGCTCAATATCCGAGACAATATGGGTGGAAAGCAGCACAATCCTGTCCCTCCCCAGCCCGGAAATCAGGTTTCTGAACCGTACCCGTTCCTTAGGGTCCAGCCCGGCGGTAGGCTCATCCAGCACCAGAATTTTCGGGTTGTTAATCAGTGCCTGGGCAATCCCCAACCGCTGCTTCATCCCGCCGGAAAAGGTTTTTATCTTTTTCCCGGCCACCGCAGTAAGCCCCGTAAGCTCCAAAAGTTCGGCGGTGCGTACCCGGGCGTCCGGCTTGGTTAGCCCTTTTAAACTGCATAGATAAAGCAAAAACTCCCGGGAGGTAAAGTCAGGGTAAAATCCGCAGTCCTGAGGCAGGTAGCCCAAAGCATCCCGGTAAGGCTCACTGCCGGCCTCCAAACCGTTCCATTTCACCTCGCCGCTGGTAGGCTTTAGCACCCCGCAGATCATCCGCATCAGGGTAGTTTTGCCGGCGCCGTTGGCCCCCAGCAAGCCGTACACTCCCGGCGTCATGGTAAAGGAGAGCTGATCCACCGCAATTTTATTCTGATACCGTTTGGTCAGCCGGTCAATCACAAGCTCCACAAAAATCCCTCGCTTTCTTTTTCTTTAGGACGAACAGCAGGCCAATCATTCCCACACCTGTCCCCAAAACCGCCACAGCACAAAGCAAGCTGCGCCTCCGTCCTACATGTTTATAGACAAATTCCACTGCAATTCCTCCGTTTTTCTCATCAGTTTTCTAACCTGGAAGCAAAGCGCCCCCACCACGCACCAAAACACCAGCCACCAAAGGGAAAGCATCCGCTCCGAGAACAGCAGCGGGCAAAGGGAGAAGGACACCACACACAGTAGACTTACCACTCCAGATATCCCCCCGCACAGGTAGGCGCAGTCCGCCGCCGGACGCAGGTTCAGTATCAGCAAGGAAAGGCAGCAGGTCAGCAAAAAGGGCAACACCAGATAAACCCCCATCCGCAAAAAGGAAAACTCGCACCAGCTTGAAAGCCAGCAGGTTATCACCAAACAAATCAGCAGGTTTTCTGTTCCTAAAATCCCCATTCTAACCAGCAGCAGCTGGGGCAGGTTGTGTTTGCAGCTTAAATGCAGGTCAGTCATCCCGGGGGAAAGACTTCTGGCAATCTCCGCCATAGAAAGCATCCCCAAAAAGGGCAGCAGCGCCGAGCAGAACCAGATAAACGCCAAACTGGGTTCACACACCGCCAGCCCTGCCCAAACAGCCAGCATAATCCCAGCAGAGCCCGCCCACACCCGCTTCCGGATAAACCTTGCCTGCGTACATACAAACTCCCACAGGGAAGCCATAGGCCAGGGCAGAT
>CATJLA010000162.1 GCA_949741215.1 uncultured Oscillospiraceae bacterium | reverse complement strand
GTCAATCCCCCGGCGCTTGGCGGTTTTTCCCAGCTCCAGCGGGCAGGGCTCGTACCCCGAAAACCGGCTGCTGATTACCCCTTTGCCTCCGGTTAAAATGCCAAAATCCACCGGGTATGTAAGGGAGGTTGCCGCAGGAATTCTCGCCTCCATGGTTAAGCCGCCCTTGTGGATCACCGGGGAATCAAAGCTGCCCCGCATGGCAATCACGTCCCCGATTAACCGGCCGGCATGCTGCTCCTCTGCCGAAAACCGCATGGTAACCATAGGCTCCAGCAGGGTGGAACCGGCGTTTTCCAGAGCGTTCATCAGCGCCATGGGTGTTGCGGTAAAAAAGTCCAGGGGATGGGTATGGATCAGGTGGTGGCTCCCTCCGGTAAGGGTAATTTTCAGGTCGGTAACCTCCCAGCCGTAAAGGCCCTGCTTCAAAGCCTCCGGCAGCGCTTGGGCAATGTGGGTTTGGTACCGGTAAAGTATTGTTTCGTTCCCCACCGCGGATTCAAACTGAAAACCAAAGCCCCGTTCCATCGGCTCCACCGCAAACTCAATGCAGGCCCAGCAGGGCTTGGGCATGGTGTAACGCTCCCCGCCCGCCCCGGGTTTGGCCGGGGTTTCCTTGTAGATTACCGAGGGCGTGTCAAAGGTGGCCTCCAGATCAAACCGGTCCTTCAAAAAGGCGGTAATCACCTCCAGCTGAATCATCCCGGTAATTTTGATGTACAGCTCCCGCTCTTCGGTTTCCCACTCCATATCCAGCAGAGGGTCCTCCTCGGTAAGCTCCCGGATAGCGGCAACCAGCTCGGTCAGCTGCTCCGGCTGTTTGGGGAACACCTGCACCTTCAGCAGCGGCACTGTCAAGGTAATCTCCCGGCTCAAGGGCGCTTCTCCTATGACGTCGCCTGTCTGCACATTGCTGATGCCGTATAAAGCGCCAATGTCCCCTGCGGTCAAGCGGCCTGTATCCACATACTTATGGGCAAGCACCCGGCGGATCTGTGTTACCTTTTCCACCGGCTCCTTACCCTGCAAGGGCACTGGGTCCCGGTTTGAAAGCACGCCGGAAAACAGCCGCACATGGGCGGCCTTGCCCATGCCCTTTTCATGCTCTACCTTGTATACCACCCCGGAAAGCGGCCCCTCCTCCTGACAGGAAGCTTTGGGCAGCAGCAAAATACCGTCCAGCAGCTCCCGGACGCCTACCCCCAAGGCCGCCGCCCCCAAATACACCGGGAACGCCCCGCAGGCGGCAATCTGCTCCTGTAAAACCTGTTGTAACAACGGTACCGGCACCGGCTTATCCTCCAAAAAGAGAGCCTCCGCCTGGGGATGATTGGCCGCGGCAAGCTCGGTAAGCCACCCATTCAGCGGCGGCTGCTCATAGGACAGGCAGCACACCTTACACTCCCGGCTTTGGGGGTTCTTCCACCGCTCCATCACCGCAAGATTAGGGGAAAACCGGGCCGCCAGCTCCTTTAAGAGAAGCTCCGGCTCCGCCCCGGTGCGGTCCAGCTTGTTGATAAAAAGCAGGGTGGGAATCTTCAGCTTCCGCAGCGCCTCCCACAGCACCTCTGTCTGGCCCTGAATCCCCTCAGCCGCCGAAACAACTAGCACCGCTCCGTCCAAAACCGAAAGGCTGCGCTGCACCTCCCCGGCAAAGTCTACATGGCCGGGGGTATCAATCAGGTTTATCTGGCAATCCTTCCAAAACAGCCGGGTAGAGCTGGCTTTTACAGAAATACCCCGCTGCCGCTCAATTTCCAGCCAGTCGGTCTGGGTATTTTGGTTATCCACACTACCCAGCGCCCGCAGCTCCCCTGCCTCAAAAAGCAGCTGCTCGGTCAAAGTAGTTTTACCCGCGTCCGCATGGGCCACAATGCCAATGTTAATAATCTCCCCCAAAACAACTCCCCCTATTTCGCCGCAACCTCTCTCTATTTCCGCAGCATCATCAAACCGCTTATGCGAAGCATTTCCAATCGCTCTGCAAGAGCGTACCTCCACTATTCCCCATTCACTCTTCCCTCTTACTTATTTTTTACCCCTGCCGTTTCCCCATTGGCGGACGTCGCACAGGCCTGGAGTTCACCCGCCGAACCTCAGGGCGCTGTGCCGTCCTGGCGGCATTATGATAGGGATTGGAATACTGCCACTCTTGGGCCGGCGGAGAACGTCGAACCGGCGGGGCTGGCTGCATCTGTGCGGCCTGAAGCTGGCGTTTCCGCTCCCGCTCCCGCTTTTGGCGCTTTTTCTTGCGGATATCAAACAAAATCAACTGCCGGGTAACAAACAGCATTCCCAGCAGGGAAAGGAACACCCAGGCGGTTACTTTGAATACCTTGCCCCAAAAGCTGGGCGCTTTTACCGGCACTTCCTCCTCGGGCTTCTGCTGGGCGGGCAGGGCAAGGGGGTCCAGCTCCCACAAAAAGCTTAAGGGGACGGTGGTGAGCTCCTCCTTCCAGCCCTCCGGCGGATTTTTCATGGAGATAACCGCCTGGGGGGCAAAGGCTCCGGGCAAAGTCATACCGTCCCGGAAGTTATAGGTAATTTCGCAGTCCTCCAGCTCCACCCCTTGGGGCAGCAGCAGCTTTACCGGCTCCTTCAGGAAGATAAGCATCTTGCCCTCCTCCCGGACATCGTCCTGATCCCCAATAACCTGCACAGCAATGCTTTGCCTAGGCAGCTCCGTTTCGGTTAAGGGGGCGCTGTGAAAAGCCTCAAAGCCAAAATCCAAAAGCTTTGCGGTATCCTCAAACTTATCGGCATACTCGGGGCTTTTCATTACCACACAGATCAAGGTCCTGCCGTCCCGCTGGGCGGTAGTTACCATGGTGTACAAAGCTTCCTCGGTGTAGCCCACCTTGCCGCCGGTGGCGCCCTCATAGGTGTAGGCTCCCTTTTGCAGCAGCTGGTTCTGATTAGCAAACCGGCGGGACTCCGGCTGTTTGTTGGTAGGCCCCATTTCATAGGTCACCCCGCCAAAGTAGGTCATAAAAGTCTCATTCTGGATGGCATACCGGGTAATCAGGGCCATATCGTAGGCGGTGGTGTAGTGGTCCGGGTCAATCAGCCCGTGGGGGTTTACAAAGTGGGTGCCCGTTGCTCCTATTTCCTGGACGAAGCTGTTCATCTGGTCCACAAACTGTTCCTCGGTGCCCCCCAAAGCCTCGGCAATACCGGCGGTAGCGTCATTGGCGGACATCAGCATCATAGCGTACATGGCGTCGTTGAGACTCAGCCGCTCGTCGGTATCCAAGGCAATGTGGGTAGAATACCGGGGAATGCTGAACACCGCCTGTTCCGACATCGTGATCATCTCATCCATATCGCCCTGCTCCGCCGCCAGGATGCCGGTTACGATTTTGGTAATACTGGCGGGGGGCATTCGCTGGTTCATGCTTTTGTTATAAAGCACCTGGCCGGACTCAGCGTCCATCACCACAGCGGTTTGGGATATAATAGAAGGCGGGGCCTGCTCGGCCGCGTTTACCGGCAGAGCAGGGTCAGCCAAAAAGAAAACCGCTCCCAAAGCGCCCAGCGCCCCGGCGAGCAAACGGTTTAATTTCTGTTTCATCTGGCACATCCTTTGAGCTAATCTTGATATTTTTGCAGCAGGCTGCCGGCATGCGCTTACGTCCCCGCAGGCCAAAAAGAGCAGCCCCCATAAGTTTTTATAGTATACCCTGCAATCCCTTTTTATATAAGGTAAGAAAAAAAGAAGGACAAGGTTCGTTTTTATTATCCGGTAGAATGGCGATTTTGTCAACCTTTTCTCCGTACTCGAAAAATGCCAAAAGAAGCCCCGCCAACAGAATTTAAGAAAAAAACCTTCCCCGCCCTCTTTTATAACGCTTCTATTTGTGCTATATTTATCTAAGGCCTCATAAATAAGTAGAAGCCACTTCAAATCGCTCCTGCAAGGAGCGTACCCCTATTCACAATTCACTCTTACTTATTACTTATCCGGAGGGTTATTATGATAAAGCACGAGAAGTCCTGCGGCGCGCTGGTATTCCGCATGCGGGAGGATCAAATTTTGGAGCTGCTGCTGCTCCGGCACCGCCATGGGGGGCATTGGTCTTTCCCCAAAGGCCATGTGGAGGCAGGGGAAACCGAGCGCCAAACCGCCCTGCGGGAGATCCGGGAGGAAACCGGCCTGACCGTAACACTGATCAGGGGCTTTCGGCACTGCGTGGAGTACTTTCCTATGCCGCGGGTAAAAAAGCAGGTGGTGTATTTTTTGGCCTTTGCCGGGGACGACCCTGTAACCCCTCAGGAGGAGGAGGTTAGCGAAATTCGCTGGATTCCCCTGGAGGATGCCTGCAAAATCGTTACCTTCCGTAACGACAGGCAGCTGATCGACCAAGCCAAAAGCTTTTTGCGGCGGAACCAACAGCCCCGCACGGAATGACAAAATTAGGAGGAATTTCTCTTGAAAGCACCTGTATTCCCCAAAGGCCAGGGCAGTGCTGTCCCCAAAGAGGGGCAGGCCCGGATTAAGGCCTCGTCCCCTGCCAGGGTAATTTCTGTAAGCTTTGCCCTGGTAATTGCTTTGGGCACTTTGCTGCTCATGCTGCCTTTTTCTTCTCGGGACGGGAGTGTGACCCCGTTTCTCAACGCCTTGTTTACCGCCACCTCCGCAACCTGTGTTACCGGGCTGGTGGTGTATGATACTTTTCTCCACTGGTCTTTGTTTGGGCAGCTGGTGATTATCGGGCTGATTCAGATAGGCGGGTTAGGGCTGGTTACCTTTACCACCTTTTTCAACCTGGTGCTGGGGCGGAAGCTGGGGCTGCGGGGGCTACAGCTGGCCCAGGAATCTATTAACTTCTCCAGCTTTATCAACCTGACCAAGCTGGTAAAAATGGTGGTATTCCTCTCCCTGCTGATTGAAGTGATGGGCGCGCTGCTGCTTTCCAGCACCTTTATTCCCAAATATGGCGCGGCGGACGGCGCTTTTATCTCGGTATTTCTCTCCATCTCCGCCTTTTGCAACGCGGGGTTTGATATCCTGGGCAGAGAGGGGGCCGGAGTTTCCCTGCTGCACTACAATGGCGACGCCGTGGTGCTTTTTACCCTTTCCGCCCTGATTATGATCGGCGGGCTGGGCTTTGGGGTGTGGTACGACCTGCTCCATTACCGCAAGGAGAAAAAGCTGACCCTGCATACTAAAATCGTGCTGATCGTCACAGTGCTTTTGCTGCTTTTGGGCACCCTGCTGTTTTTGCTGCTGGAATGGAGCAACCCCAGAACCTTGGGGGCTTTGCCGGTAACGCAGCGGTTTAACGCGGCGTTTTTTCAGTCCGCCTGTACCAGAACTGCCGGCTTTGCCAGCATTGACCTCGGCCAGATGCGGGGTATGACACAGCTTTGCTACATCTTTTTAATGATTATCGGCGCGGCTCCCGGCTCTACCGGAGGCGGTATTAAGGTAACTACCTTTGCCGTGCTGGTTATGACTGTGGTTTCGGTCATCCGCAATAAGCCGGACACTGAAATTATGGGCCGCCGGGTGGATAAACAGGCGGTATATAAGGCGGTAACTATCAGCTGCATTGGGGGGCTGGCGGTGCTGGTTTCCTCCTGCATGATTTATTTTGGCTCAGAGCCGGGCACCTTTTCCGGGCTGGAGGCGGTGTTTGAGTCCGTTTCGGCCTTTGCTACGGTAGGCTCCTCGGTAGGGGTAACGGCCAAAGCGGATTTAGCCTCTAAGCTGGTGCTGATTTTCTCTATGTTTTTAGGGCGGGTAGGGCCGGTTTCCTTTGCCTTTGCGTTTGCCAACAACACGCCCGCCAAAAAGGGCGTAGTGCTGCCTGAGGGGAAAATTATGGTAGGCTAATATAAAAAGCTTGGGACGAAACTGCTGCATTTACGTCCCAGGCTTTCCATAATTTTGTTTTAGGCAGAATGGCTAAAACAGCTACGAATCAAAATAGGGGGCTGTAAAAAATGGAAAATGCGCTTTCTCATCAAAGAATGGGGCTGAACCGAAATCAGATTAAGTATATTGTGATTTTTGCTATGCTGATTGATCACCTGGCCTGGGGCTTTGTAGATCTCCGCAATCCCCTTTTAGGGCAGCTGATGCATTTTGTAGGGCGGCTTACCGGCCCTACCATGGCCTATTTTGCCGCTGAGGGCTACCGGTATACCCGGGATGTGGGCCGCTATCAAAAGCGTTTAGCCCTGTTTGCCCTGCTTTCCTGGATTCCCTTTGTATGGTTTGAAAACGGCACCCTGCCGTTCTTCTTTCAGGGCGGAAGTCTTGTTTTTGTACCGGTTCAAGGGGTGATTTATACCCTTTTTTTGGGGATTACTGCTATTCGCTTGTGGGAAAGCAAGGTATCGGACGGCTGGAAAACCGCCGGGATTGTGGGGCTGTGCCT
The DNA here is from genome assembly GCA_949741215.1 of uncultured Oscillospiraceae bacterium. Taxonomy (GTDB): domain Bacteria; phylum Bacillota; class Clostridia; order Oscillospirales; family Ruminococcaceae; genus CATJLA01. The sequence continues at coordinate 5,113 of CATJLA010000162.1, read as the reverse complement.
TCTCTCTATGATTGGGGACTGGCCGCTGATGGATGTTCTGGGCTGCCTGTGTGTTCATATCTACCGGGATAATCCTCAAAAAAAGTGGCGCAGTTTTACCCTGATCTTTTTCGTCCCCTGCATGCTGATAGCAATAGGCAGCGGCTTTGCCCAAAACTGGTTCCAAGTGGGGGTGCTGCTGGTCCCGCTGATGCTGTATTACCTTTATAATGGCGAGGGCGGCAGCAAAGCGGCGGTGCACAAGTGGTTTTTCTACCTGTTTTATCCCCTGCATTTGACGATACTGGCCTTTTTGGAATGGGGGCTCCCATGGTAAAGTTTTTAGAGGAGATCCGTAGGCCCGCCGATGGGGTTTCTCGAAAAAGGCAGCTGTTTTACCTGCTGGGCTGCCTGCTGCTGGGGGCAGTGCTGGGGGGGTTTTCCAAATTTTTGGACGGTACTGCGTCCAATCATCTTCCCTGGCTGTTCCAGGTGCTGGATATTACTAATTTTCTGGGCCGTTTTGCCGTTTGGATTTTTTTGGCGGTGCTGCTCAGTGTAAAAAGCGGTTCCCCCTTTTGGGCGGCGGGCAGCGTGTTTGCCTTTTTTGTTGGAATGATTGTCAGCTACTATCTTTATACCTACTATATTGCCGGCTTTTTCCCACGGTCTTATGTGATGATCTGGGTGGGGTTTACTTTGGTCTCTCCTTTTCTGGCCTTTGTATGCTGGTACGCTGTGGGCAGGGGGCCGGTCGCACTTTTAATTGCATCCGGTATACTTAGCATATTATTTAACTTGACGTTTTCTTATGGGGCTTTCTATTTTGACATCCCCTATTTCACCGAGCTTCTGGTTTTCCTCCTGGCGGGGTGGCTTCTGCGCCGCCGTGGCTGGAAACAAACCTTGTGGATGCTTGCCGCCGCTGTGGTGATCGCTTTCCTGCTTCATTGGGTTCCCATTCCCTTCCGTTTGTGGTGACAAAATTGCTGTCACGTCTGCTTAAAATTTGCACTTTAGTCTTTTATTGGCCTGTAAGCGGGCGGGGATAGGACAAATTCCATAAAAACTTTTGTAATTTTGAATAAATTTATTTGCTTTTCCCTAAGAATAATGGTATGATAATTTTATAACATTCTCCTCGGTTTTTGAGGCGAAATTATTTTTGAATATGAAAAGGGAGAGATTTATCATGGGATTTTTAACAGGAAAAACCGCAATTATTACCGGCGCCGGACGTGCTGTGTTAAGTGACGGCCGCTGTGGTTCTATCGGCTATGGAATTGCCACCGCTTACGCCAAGGAGGGCGCCAACCTGGTGATTACCGGCCGCAATGTGAAAAAGCTGGAGGACGCCAAGGAGGAGCTGGAGCGTCTGTACGGCATTCAAGTGCTGATTGTGGCCGCAGACGTAAACGCCGGGGCCGATAATGAGGCCGTTGTGCAAAGCGTTGTGGACAAGGCGATTGAAACCTTTGGCAGAATCGATGTGCTGATCAATAATGCACAGGCTTCTGCTTCCGGTGTTCCTATTGCGGAGCATACCACCGAGCAGTTTAATCTGGCCATGTACTCCGGCCTGTATGCTACCTTCTATTACATGAAGGCCTGTTACCCTCATTTGGTAAAAACCAAGGGCTCTGTTATCAATTTTGCTTCCGGCGCGGGGCTTTTTGGCAACTATGGCCAGTGCTCCTACGCCGCCGCAAAAGAGGGCATCCGCGGCCTTACCCGTGTTGCCGCAAACGAATGGGGCAAGGATGGCGTAAATGTCAACGTTGTTTGCCCCCTGGCCTGGACTGCCCAACTGGAGCAGTTTGAAAAAGCATATCCCGAGGCATTCAAGGCCAATGTTCATATGCCGCCTGCCGGCCATTATGGTGACGCTGAGCTGGAAATCGGGCGGGTGTGCGTGCAGCTGGCTTCTCCGGACTTTAAGTATATGAACGGTGAAACCCTTACCCTGGAGGGCGGTATGGGGCAACGCCCTTAAGCCTAAGCCAGCCTTTGGGGGGACGTCGCCGAGCCTTACGCCTGACGGCGTATTGAGCCAACAAAAGAAAAGTGGAGAGCAAACTGCTTTCCACTTTTTTCTTGCATTTCCTTTGTTTTGTATTGAAATGATATGATGGAAGGTGTATAATACTTACCGAAACATTGTTTGTTGATTTTTGATAAACAATTACCGGCTGATTGTGGGGAAATGCCGAAAATTTATAATGAAAGGAAGTTTTGCCCTGTTATGAAAAAAATCATTGCACTGCTTTTAGCGGCGGCTTTGACCGCACTTTCCGCCTGCACTGCCCGGGAGGTGCAGGACAGCAGCTCGGAATCTCAAAGCCAGTCCTCCTCAGAAAGCGAAAGTGGAAGCAGCTCTGTCCCGGAAAACTCTTCTTCGGCAGAAGGCCAGGATGCTCCCTCGGAACCATCGGCAGGCGGGACGTCCCAAAAGGTGGAAATTACGCTGGAGGGCGAGTATTTGCAGCTGGCTCCTGAGCTGCCGGAGGGCGCTACGGGGCTGTACCGAAAAGCGCTGGGCAGCCGGTACGCCATTTTTGGCTGCCCTATGAACAACGGCTCTACCGAAACACTGCTGGCCTTTGATTTGGTAGACAAGACCTGGAGCACCGTGGGCAGCTGTTCCGCAGAGGTCACTTCCTCCGGCCAGAGCCTGGTAATAGGCGACTGCTGGTATATGGCCTATGATGCCGGCGACGGAGTAAACCGTCTGCTGGCGGTAGACCCTGCCCAGGGCAAGGCGGAATATGTGCATACCTTTGAGGGGGTTTGCTCTGTCAACTGGTATGAGGCCCTGAGCGATCACGAGCTTTTGATGCAGGTAAACTACCCCATTGATGAAACAATACAGCTGCAGGTGTTTGATACCCGGGACAACAGCTGTAGGGTGCTGCTGGATATTCCCTGGTCACAGGCACTCCTTTCAGGTATGGCTGTTTGGAACGGAAAGATTTACCTGTGCTGTTCCGTCAACGGAAGCATTGAGGTGCGGATATACAGCGCCGCCGGAGAACTGGAGCAGACCATTCCTATAGACGATCTGAGCCAGAAGGTGGCAGCGGCGGACGAAGTTGTTGAAGGGTTCTACCTGATGGGAGAGCGCTATTTCTTCTTTGACACCGCGGCCTCCGGCGCAAGCTACCTGTACGAGCACCAGGGCGGCCAGTTGGAATACCGGGAGCTGCCCTCCCCCAAGCTTACTGTGGCTGGCCAACACGGCAACGGCCTGCGCACTGCCGAGGAAGATCTCTATTATCTCTGGGATTATCAAACAAACGACCTCTATCTCTTTGAGGACGGGGAGCTTAGCCGCCTGAACCTTGGCTCCGGAGAAGCAAATGTCAGCTTTCTCTCGGACGTAAGCGGAAATTTGCTGCTTTCCCGCTTTGTTTCGGGGCAGAGCATTCCGGATTATTACTTTATTCCTCAAAGCACGATTGCGGCCTATGCGGAACCGGTTTTATCCATGCCGGGGATGCCCCGGACATAACCATATGGAACCGGCTCAGATATTTTTGGCTGATATAAAGGCTTCTAAAATGAAGGTATGCCGGAGGTGCGGAAAGCGGTTTGTTTTGTGTACTCTAATTTTCAGATAAAAAATAGGCGCGTTTCGGACTGAAACCGCCTATTTTAGCTTCTAAAAGTAAGAGTGAATAGTGGAGGTGCCCCTGCGGGACGGATTGTAAAAAAGGGGGTAGTTTTTTAGAGCTTCTGCAAAAATAGGTATGTGTGACGTCTATATGGTTTTTCTCTGAAATAGGGTTTTGAGAAAGCTGGTATTGAGTGCAAAGAAATTGCTTGATTTTTGCGGAAAAAGGTGGCAAAATAAAAGAGTATTTTTTGGAAGAAAAGAGGACAGATTATGACGCATCAAACGGTTCTTGTACTGGATTTTGGGGGGCAGTATAACCAGCTGATTGCACGGCGGGTTCGGGATTGCAGGGTGTATTGCGAGGTTGTTCCTCACAAAATGCCAATAGAAGAGATCAGAAAGAAAAACCCTATCGGAATTATTTTTACTGGCGGACCCAACAGCGTATATGCTGCTGACGCGCCCTCGGTGGATCCGGAGGTGTTCCGGCTTGGAGTTCCGGTATTGGGGCTTTGCTATGGCTGCCAGCTGATGGCGAAGCTTTTGGGGGGGCAGGTAGGCTCGGCCCCGGCTAAGGAATTTGGAAAAACACTTACCAGGTTTGACACTGGCTCGCCGCTGTTCCAGGGACTGCCGGAAGAAGGTATCACCTGGATGAGCCATAACGATTATGTGGAAAAGCTGCCGGAAGGGTTCCGGGTGATTGCTCATACAAAGGATTGCCCGGTGGCGGCGATGGAAAATCCGGAAAAAAAGCTGTATGGGATGCAGTATCACCCGGAGGTGCTGCATACCCAGAAGGGCATAGAGATGCTGCAGAACTTTCTGTTTTGGATTTGCCATGCTGATGGGGATTGGAACATGGACGACTATGCTCAGACGGTGGTAGAGTCGATTCGAAAAAAGGTAGGCTCTGGGCGGGTACTGCTGGCGCTTTCCGGCGGGGTAGACAGCTCCGTGGCGGCGAAACTGCTTTCCAAGGCGGTGGGCAGTCAGCTTACCTGTATTTTTGTGGATCATGGATTGTTGCGGAAAAACGAAGGGGACGAGGTGGAGCAGGAGTTCAGTGGCGGCGAGATGGAGTTTATCCGGGTGAATGCTCAGGATCGTTTTCTGGCAAGGCTTGCTGGGGTTGAGGAACCGGAGCAAAAACGGAAAATTATTGGGGAAGAGTTTATCCGGGTGTTTGAGGAAGAGGCCAGGAAGCTTGGAAAGATGGATTTTCTTGCCCAGGGCACGATATATCCCGACGTGATTGAGTCTGGAGCAGGGGATGCTGCGGTGATTAAAAGCCACCACAATGTAGGCGGCCTGCCGGATTATGTGGATTTTAAGGAGATTTTAGAGCCGCTGCGCCTTTTGTTTAAGGACGAAGTGCGCACCTTGGGCATTAAGCTTGGGCTTGGCGGGCACTTGGTTTGGAGGCAGCCGTTCCCGGGGCCGGGGCTGGCTATCCGGGTGATTGGTGAGGTTACGAAAGAGAAACTGGATATCCTGCGGGATGCGGATGCGATTTTCCGG
>CATJLA010000161.1 GCA_949741215.1 uncultured Oscillospiraceae bacterium | reverse complement strand
ATTCCTGCCCGGGAGCGCAAAATTGCCTCGCTTACCTTCTGCACAGCCTCCTCCTGGCCGATCACCCGCTGATGCAGCAGCTCCTCCAGATGCAAAAGCTTCTCCCGCTCCCCTTCCATCAGCCGGGCGACGGGAATGCCGGTCCATCGCCCTATAATCCGGGCGATTTCCTCCTCGGTCACTTTATCCCGCAGCAGGCTGCTTTGTTTTGCCTGCTCTGCCAAATTTTCCTCCTCTGCCAGCTCCTTCTGCAGCTGGGGCAGACGTCCGTATTTCAGCTCTGCCGCCTTTTCCAGGTCGTACTCCCTTTGGGCCTTTTCAATCTGGTTGTTTACCTGCTCCATCTCCTCCCGCAGCTTTTGCACCTTGGAGATGGCGTTTTTCTCATTCTCCCACTGGGCCTTCATGGAGTGGAACTGATCCCGCATTTCGGCAAGCTCCTTCTGGATTTCCTGCAGATGTTCCCGGGAAAGGGCGTCGTCCTCCTTTTTCAGGGCCGCCTCCTCAATTTCATGCTGGATGATTTTCCGGGAAATATCGTCCAGCTCAGAGGGCATGGAGTCCATTTCCGTACGAATCATCGCGCAGGCTTCGTCCACCAGATCAATGGCCTTATCCGGCAAAAACCGGTCGGAAATATATCGGTTGGAAAGGGTGGCCGCCGCAATCAGAGCGTTATCCTGAATCTGCACCCCATGGAACACCTCATACCGCTCCTTCAACCCTCGAAGAATAGCGATAGTATCCTCCACTGTAGGTTCCTCCACCAGTACCGGCTGGAACCGACGCTCCAAAGCGGCGTCCTTCTCAATATACTGCCGGTACTCATCCAAAGTGGTGGCACCAATGCAGTGCAGCTCTCCCCGGGCCAGCATGGGCTTCAGCAGATTGCCCGCATCCATGGAGCCCTCGGTTTTGCCCGCCCCAACAATGGTATGCAGCTCGTCAATAAACAGGATGATTTGGCCTTCGCTTTTTTTCACTTCTCCCAGAACCGCTTTCAGCCGTTCCTCAAACTCTCCCCGGAACTTGGCGCCTGCAATCAAAGCGCCCATATCCAGTGCAAAAACCTTCCTGTCTTTCAGGCTGTCGGGTACGTCTCCGGCTACAATCCGTTGGGCAAGCCCTTCCACCACAGCTGTTTTACCAACCCCCGGTTCTCCGATCAACACCGGATTATTTTTGGTTTTTCGGGACAAAATCCGCACCACGTTTCGGATCTCCCCATCCCGCCCAATCACTGGGTCCAGCTTTTGGTTTCTGGCTCTTTCCACCAAATCATAGCCGTATTTATTCAAAGCGTCATAGGTGGATTCCGGCGAATCACTGGTTACCCGAGTATTACCCCGTACCGAGGCAAGAGTCTTCAAAAATAGATTTTTATCTATTCCAAACTGCTTGAACAGCTCCTTCACCGATGAATCCGGCTGTTCCAGCAGCGCCAAAGCAATGTGCTCTACCGAAACGAACTCGTCCTTCATCCGCTCTGCCTGCCGCTCGGCTTTCAGCAGCGCCTGGTCCACCTCTCGGGAAACATAAATCTTCCCTTGCTCCCGGCCGGAGCCTCCCACTCTTGGCAGCTGCTCCACCTTTTGACGAACTGCTTGTTCAAATTCTGCAGCATCCACCTCCATCTTCTGCAAAAGCTGGGGGATCAGCCCATCCTGCTGCTTCACCAGGGCATCCAGCAGATGCACCTGCTCAATCTGCGAATTTTGGTATTCCAGAGCCAAATTCTGTGCATTTTGAATTGCCTCTAACGACTTTTGAGTAAACTTTTGTGCATTCATTTCTTCTCCTCCTTTGGGGACGCAACTGCAAGCTTAAAGCATTAAACCTGCACTTACGTCACAAACAGCTTTTTATAAAATAAGGTTGGCTTTGGCTAAATACTCCTTGTACACTGGGCTGAGACAGGTAAATTCCCAATCATTGCCGCTGTTCACCTGCTCGAAATAGCAGTTCATCATCCGGTCCAGCATTTGGATATATTTGGCAATCTCGCCCCCTAATTGACTGTCGGTAAACCGGCGCTGCTGGTCCGGCAGCTGAAACAAACGGCTGAACCGCCCCTCCTCCAGCCGGTATTCTGCCGGAGGCAGCCCCAGTCCGGAGCGGTACCGGCACTCCAACTGGGCAAACTGGGTAAAAAACCGCTCCAAATAAGCAAGCAGCTGCCTACTTTGGCTGCGGGAAAGTACCCGAAGCTCCCCTACTGCCGGCTCTAATTCCCTATACAGCTCCACCGAATACCGTATGGTAGGGTTATACTTAAACCGCAGCGCACTGCGCACCGAGAGCATCGCCTCCGAGGGCTTTGGCTGTATTTGAAAGGCCTCCTCCTCCCCAAACAGCCTGACAATTTCCTCAAAGGCATCCTTCCACCGTTTTTCCGGCGTGGTATAGGAGAGATACTCCGCCAAAATCTGGTTAATCAGGTTGGACCGGCTAGTATTCTGCAGATACGCCATCTTATCCACCTGTTTTACCAAATCGTCCATCAGCACCAAACTGTATACACTTTTCTCCATGCGTCCCTCCCCTTTCCTGTTTTCTGAAATTATTGTACACCGGCTATCATAATTTGTCAATGTAATTATATAATTTTATTTGCAAATTATATGTTAACACTTTCGTTTTTCCTTCACATACTTCTCCCTATTATTAGGGGACGTGACAGCCGATTGATTTTCTTGTGCTCTTACCGTGCTCCCAGCATCCCGGCGTGCGGAAAGCGGCCGGCTGGCAGTCTTGTCCTGAAAAACGCAGCAAAGCCCGGCTCTCTGCTAATGAGAGAACCGGGCCAGATGCCTTAAATTTGTGTGGGGACAAAACGACGTCCCCAAAGCCTTAGTAGGTAACCGTAGCCCAAGCAGAATCGTTTGTATCATCATCGTCACTGCAGGCTCGAATTCTAAAGGTATAATCGCCGCTGCTGTATTCCATAGTGTAGTTGGCGGTACAGCCTTTTCCTATACTGCTAACACCTCCAACAAGGGAAATCTTCTTGGCCGATCTTTCTACGCTATTATTCCGCCGAACCTCAAGCTCATAATATTCGGCTCCACTAACCTTCTCCCAGGTAAGCGTTGCCTTTTTGCCGTTGACAGAAACCGAAAGACCACTGGGTGTTTCCAAAGTGCTCTGATTATTCGTCAGCTTTGCACTGCCCCAGGCAGAATCGTCATAATCGTTGTCATCATCCAAAGCCTTTACCCGCAGGGTATAGGTACCTTTTTGGTTAATTTCCTTATAGCAATCGGCCTGAGTTTCATACTCCGTGGAACTGTGGACCACATTGCCCTTGGGGTCCAATATCTCGTAATAGTAGGCCTCGGCATTCTTCACTTCATCCCAGCTTAACCGAACATAGCCCGACCGCTGGGTAATCTTTACATTCTGAGGGGTTGCCAGCCGGTTACCGGAGCTGCTGCTGCCGGAGGTAGAAACCGTCTTGGTAGCATACTCCGAGTCCGAATATCCGCTGGAGCTTTTAGGCACAGCCTTCACTCTCACCCGGTATTTACCCGATTCATCCGCCCAGGTATCAAATGTATAATAGGTTTGGGAGATAGTCTCCTCCTCTACCAGCTTGCCGTTGGGCTGGTACAGCTCCACCTTGTAGCGGTAGGCATTGTCCACCTCATCCCACTCGGCGGAAATCTCATCGTTATCAAGCTCAACATACAGCCCGCTGGGGGTGGCCAACTGTTTGCTTTTCATAGACCCCACACCACTGCCGCTACCGCTGTTGGAGCCGCTCTCCAGGTTTTTCGACCGAATCACCCGCAGGTTGGAATCAGCATAATTGCCGGTGCCCATGGCCTGCACTCGGATCACATAATCAGTATCCTCCTCCCAAATGGTTTCAGAGGTATACTTCTTGGTATTTTTACTTAGTTCTTCGCTTTCCACCAGTTTCTCATCAGCACCCTCGTAAATCATTACCCGATAGCCGGAAGCGTTGGAAACCGTATCCCAGCTAATAATAAACTCGTCGTCATCCGAAAGATAAGCGTCCACCGTAGGGGTAGCCAGTTTGGTTGTGGCTGCCGGTGTTGTCGCCTTAGGCGTGGTAGACTGCGCAGTTTGGGGTTTGGGGGTTGTCTGCGGCGCCGGCGTTGTCTGGGGCGCTGCAGTCTGAGGCTTCGGGGTAGTTTGCGGAGTTGTTTGAGGCGTAGTCTGCGGGGTAGTTTCCGGCGGGGTAGTCTCCGGCGGGTCAGTCTCCGGCGGTTCCTCCTCTTCAGACGAGCTGCTGTCCGAATCCTCACTGCTGGAGGAGAGATCCAGCAGGCTGCTGGAAGAACTGGAGGAGCTCTCCTCCGAGCTGCTGCTGTCTGAAGAAGTATCCTTCCCGGAAACTCCTTTCAGCGTTAAAAAAAGCACCAGACTGATCAGCGCCACCCCAGCCACAGCCACGGCGGAAATCAGTACAAAATTCCCGTTATCCTTTCGCTTTCTTCTTGCCATAGGATTATAAACCTCCTTTGTAACCATGGTGAGTGCTATACAGACGTCAAAGTATGCGCGACGTCCTAAAAAGAGAAAATACTTCTCCCTTAAATTTCTATTCGATGTACCTTCTATTCTATACAATTCAGTGTCAGAAATCAAGGAAAATATTGCACAAAACTTTTGATTCCTGCTAAAAAAGACAAAATAAAACCCGGATTTCCTTTTTGGGTAAGGAAATCCGGATTTTGCAGGCTTGATATGTAGCCTAACGATGGGAGAGCTGTCTCCCGTTTGGCCCATAATTCAAGCCAAAGCTTACGGTCAGGGCCTGGTTCACGCTGTTCATGGAACGGTCATCCAGCCTGCCCATTTTTTCTTTCAGGCGTCGCTTGTCAATGGTGCGTATCTGCTCCAGCAGCACAATCGAGTCCTTGGAAAGCCCGCAGTCCTGGGCATGAAGCTCGATATGGGTAGGCAGCTTTGCCTTTTCCCGCTGGCTGGTAATAGCGGCGGCAATCACTGTGGGGCTAAACTTATTGCCCACATCATTCTGAACAATCAGCACTGGCCTTACGCCGCCCTGCTCCGAGCCCACAACAGGGCTCAAATCCGCATAATAAATATCTCCTCTTTTTACTGACATCAGGGTCCCTCCCTTTGCATCCTTTTCTTTTTCCTTGCAGCGCTGCCAGACTTATTGTTGCACCGCCGCAATCCGTTTATACCAATGTTTTCTCCAGAATTCTCCGAAAAAAACGAACCGCTTTCTCCTTTTATCTTTTATGACGTCCCCAAGCCCTCTGCAATTGGCAAAGCCTCTCGCCTTACCCCCGGGCTTTCAGGGGAAACGCAAACCTTCCCTCTTTATACTATGTTTTTAACTGCCCACAAGTTAAACCGAAAGCGCTCAAACCAAGGGAGCAGTCCCGTCCCCTAAAAAAGAAAGGAAGCCGCAGGCTCCATTCAGCCCACAGCCTCTTTTCCTACAGGTTATTCTTCCTCCCCCAACAGGATAAAGTTATCAAAATCCATATAAAAATCCTTATCGGGTATCTCCAGCGAGAGGATATGCCGGTCCTTCCGCTGATAGCTCAGCACAAATTCCTCTCCCTCGGTGGTGCCGGTTATTTTCACCACATCGTTGTCCATTGAGACAGAAATCCCTTCCTCCTTGCTGGCCGCGTTGATGGCCATAAGCATCAACTTGATCATCGCCTCACTGGGCATGGAATCAGGGGTAATATCAAACCCTAAATCCCGGTAGGAAAGGTGCAGCTGATCACTTTCCATCACCAGCTTTAAATCCTCCAGCTGCTCCGGGCTGGTAAAGGTGACGGTACAGCTTTGGGGAATTTTCCGCTCCACCACAGCCTGTGCCTCAATCTCACCATACCGGATGTTGGCGGTACTGGTAAAGGACTGAGCAAACCCCTCCGCCGGCGGCTGGGAGCTGTTTTCTCCCGCACCGCAGCCGGTACAAAGCAGCCCCAGGCATATCCCCAACGCCGCTATTTTAGTAGCAAAAGCCATAAAATCTCTCCTTCCGCACTAGCGCTTACTCTAAAGTATTCCCACTTCTGCCCCGGTTATTCATATTCCATAAAATTCTTCCCTTTGCCGGGGACGTCGCGCCCCTCCCATGCTTTGTGGCCTTCACCGAACACCGCCTACAGCTTTTTCAGCACGCATATATACAAATAAAAAACGTTAACGCCCGTTTTCCACAAAAATCCCGCACAAATCCTCAATCATATCCAAAGGCAGCATCCCATACTGAGAAAGCCGTTTGGCGCATCGATCCCCCGCTGCTCCATGGAGATACGCCCCGCAAACCGCCGCCAGCATCGGCGGCACCTTCTGGGCCGCAAAGGCGCCAATCATCCCCGCCAGCACGTCGCCGCTGCCGGCTTTGGCCATACCCGCATTGCCTGTCAGGTTAATGCACACTCGATCCCCGTTGGTAATAATGGTATCCGGCCCTTTCAGCAGCACAATTACGCCGTATTCCTTTGCAAAGCTTTTAGCCGTTTCCAGCCGGTTCTGCTGCACATCCGCCAAGCGCTTGCCGCAAAGCCGCGCCATCTCCACTGGATGAGGCGTCAAAATTACCGGCCCCTTCCGCTCCCGCAGCAGCTCGGTATTCCCTGCCAACAGGCTCAGGGCGTCGGCGTCCAAAACCAGCGGTGCTTCCACCGTTCTCAGCAGAGCAGCCACCAGCTCCATTCCGGCCTGGGTGCGCCCTAAACCGCATCCTACCAGGACAGCAGTGCATTTTT
>CATJLA010000160.1 GCA_949741215.1 uncultured Oscillospiraceae bacterium | reverse complement strand
TAGGTCAGCTGCTGGCGGCTTACTGGCTGCTTAACGGTAATTTTTACCTGATCTACTACCTTCCGGTGCTGGTGATTTCGGGCGTGGTTATGGGCTGGGTGAATGCAGTGCTGTTGAAAACGGTTTTACCGCCCCTAAAAAAGCTTTTGCCAACGGCATGACCAAAGCCCCGCAAAATCCGTCGATTTTATTGTGAAAGGGACGAATGAAGGCGGCCCCTCCCTTTTTAATCCCTTCCGCAGGGATACCTACACAATTCACTATTTACTCTTTTATTCCTTAAAAAATCTAAAATTACCATAAGAAAATAAGGAGGAACTTACCGTGTCTATTTTTGCACAAAAGACCCTGAAGGGAGTCTCTCTTTACCACCACAAAAACACAGAAGATCTGGCTACGGTAGTGATGCCCGCGCCGGACAAGGTGTATATCCCGTTGCTGCAGCATATGGGAATCCCCTGCACCCCTCTGGTGAAGGTAGGGGACCTGGTAAAGGTGGGGCAGAAAATCGGGGACTGTGAAAAGATGTTTTCGGCCCCTATTCATTCCAGCGTTTCCGGCAAGGTGGCGGCATTTCAGGACATCATCAGTCCCAACGGCTCCCGGACACAGACAGTGGTGATTGAAAACGACCATCTGGATACCATAGACGAGTCAGTTGCCCCGCCGGAGGTAACCGATACCAAAAGTTTTTTGCAGGCGGTGCGGGAATCAGGCCTGGTTGGCCTGGGCGGCGCTGGCTTTCCGGTACATATGAAACTGAGCCTGCGGGAGCCGGAAAAGGTAGACACCTTGATTATCAACATTGCGGAGTGCGAGCCCTATATCACCTCAGACTACCGCAATGTTATGGAGGACGGCCCGGATATTATCAAGGGTATCCAAGAGGTGTGCAGATATGTGGGCAAAATTACCCAGGTGTTTATCGGGGTGGAGGACAATAAGCCCAAGGCTATTACCTATTTGAAGGAGCTTACCCAGCAGTATGATAACATTACGGTTGTACCATTGCGCTCCCAGTACCCCAAAGGGGCGGAAAAAGTGTTGATTTACGAAACTACTGGCCGTGTGGTAGGGGACGGCATGATTCCCGCCGATGTAGGCGTGGTGGTTATGAACGGCACCTCGGTGGCCTATGTGGCTAAATATCTTCAGACAGGACTGCCCCTTATCAGCAAGCGGCTTACGGTGGACGGCTCTGCGGTAACCAAGCCCCAGAACGTGAGGGTTCCCTTAGGCAGCAGATTTATCGACGTCATAAACTTTTGCGGCGGCTACAAGGAGACCCCCAAAAAGATGCTGATGGGTGGCCCCATGATGGGCATTGCAGTATATGACCACGAATACCCGGTGCTGAAAAACAACAACGCCCTGCTCTGCTTTGGAGAGAAGGAAACCAGAGCCGCCTTTGAGACCGACTGCATCCGCTGCGGCAGATGCGTGAGAGCCTGCCCCTTTGGCCTGATGCCCGCCTCCATTGAGCGCGCTTTGAAGGCTAAGGATGTGGATGCCCTGAAGGATCTGAAGGTAAACCGGTGCATGGAGTGTGGAAGCTGCGCTTACGTCTGCCCGGCAAAACGGAGCCTGGTGCTTAGCAACCGGATGGCCAAAAAGTTTGTGCGGGAACACGCATAAAGCCCCAAAAAGTATAAAAAAGCAAAGCTTGCGGGCTGCCCCGCTTGGGGACGTCCGCAAAAGATAAAATAAGGTTGAGGTGAATTACCCTTGGAGAATAAGATGATTATCGTCCCCTCGCCCCACATGAAGGACAGCGTAACCACCCAAACGGTAATGCGGGACGTGCTGATTGCCATGGCCCCGGCGCTTGTGGCCTCGGTGGTGCTGTTTGGTTTTCGCAGCCTGTTGGTTACAGCGGTGTGCGTGGCTTCCTGTATCCTGTTTGAGTACCTGTTCCGGCTGGTAACTAAACGGGAGAACACCATTTCCGACCTAAGCGCGGCAGTTACCGGTGTTCTGCTGGCCTTTAACCTGCCGGTTTCCCTTCCACTGTGGATGGCAGTAATCGGTTCCTTTGTATCTATTGTGATTGTCAAGCAGCTGTTTGGAGGCATCGGCCAGAACTTTGCCAACCCGGCGCTGGTGGGCCGTATTGTGCTGTTTATCTCCTTTGCCAGCCAGATGACCAACTTTGCCAACCCCACCCTTACCGATCAAGGCATTGAGCTTATCACCGGCGCCACTCCTTTAGGGACGTTAGCGCAGGGCGGAACCCCTACCTCTTACTGGAACCTGTTCATCGGGATGCACGGCGGTGTGCTGGGTGAAACCTGTGCGCTGGCCCTGCTGTTGGGTGGCGTTTACTTGGTGGTGCGCAAGGTGATTACCGTTACCATCCCGGTAGCTTACATAGGCACGGTGTTCCTGTTCTCCTGGATTCTGGGAGCTGACCCTGTATACCAGATTCTTTCCGGCGGGCTGATGCTGGGCGCTATCTTCATGGCTACCGACTACACCACCTCGCCGGTAACCGAAAAGGGTAAGCTGATTTTCGGCATTGGCTGTGGGCTTATTACGGTGATTATCCGGCAGTATGCTTCCTATGCGGAGGGGGTTTCCTTCGCTATTCTGCTGATGAATATTCTAACCCCTCATATTGACAGGCTTACCCGGCAGAAAGCTTTTGGAGGTGACAAGTAGTGGAAAAGGCTGCAAATTCTTTCTGGCAGGATTTTGGAAAACCCATTTTGGTTTTAGTGTTGATCTGCGCGGTGGTATCTCTTGCGCTTGCGTCCACCTACGGGGTAACCAAGCCGATTATTGAAGAAAACCAGCTGCGCAAGGCTGAGCTTGCCAGAAGCGAGGTTTACCCTGGGGCGGAAAGCTTTATTCAGCTTACAAACCCGGGCACAGATGGCTGCAAGGAGCTTTATCAGACGTCGGACGGCTCCGGTTACGTGGTAACCGTCACCGCAAAGGGCTTTGGCGGCACCATGGAAGTGATGGTGGGTATCTCCGGCGAGGGAACCCTGCTGGGCGTTAAGGTGATGAGCCATGAGGAAACCCCTGGCCTAGGCAGCCGTGTTGCTGAGGAGGAGCATATCGGCCAATATACCGGCAAGGACAAACAGCTGGACGGGGTAGAGCGCATTGTGGGCGCGTCTGTATCCTCCAAGGCGCTGAAAACGGCGGTTGAAAACGCCTTTGCCGCAGTAGAAGCGGCAAAGCAGTAAGGAGAGGAGGAGTACAGCCATGTCAAAGCTGAAAATTATGCTAAACGGCATCATTAAGGAAAACCCAACCCTGGTGCTGGTGCTTGGTACCTGCCCCACCCTGGCGGTTACTACTATGGCGGTAAACGGCCTGGGAATGGGCGTTGCCGCAACTCTGGTGCTTATCTGCTCCAATGTGGTAATTTCCCTGTTAAAAAAGGTAATTCCAGACAAGGTGCGTATCCCTGCCTATATCGTCATTATCGCAGGCTTTGTGACGATAGTGAGCTTTTTATTGCAGGCCTACGCCCAGGAGGTCTACGATGCTTTGGGCCTGTTCCTGCCCCTAATCGTGGTAAACTGCATCATTTTAGGCCGCGCCGAGATGTTCGCCAGCAAAAATTCCGTAGGCGATTCCTTCTTTGACGGCCTTGGTATGGGCCTTGGTTTTACCCTTACCTTAGTGCTTATGGGCTCTATCCGGGAGATTATCGGCATGGGCACCTGGTTTGGTCTGCCTATCACAAAGGGCCTTGTTAGCCCGATGACCATCTTTTCTCTTGCCCCCGGCGGCTTTTTCGTGTTCGGCGTACTGGTTGCGCTGGTAAATAAGCTTACCAAGGGCAAGGTGCTTAAAAAGAGGAAATCCGCCTGCGCGGGCTGCCCTTCTGCGGGCGCCTGCAACCAGCAGGAGGATTGTGCCTCCGCCCAGCAGTAAGAAAGGGGGATGTAACCGGCTATGAAAGAAATTTTGATGATTCTGGTAAGCGCAATCTTCGTCAACAACTTTGTGCTTTCCAAATTTTTAGGCATCTGTCCCTTTTTGGGGGTATCCAAAAACTTAAAGAACGCCATCGGCATGAGCGTGGCGGTTATCTTTGTTATGACCATGGCCACCGCCGTAACCTGGCCTATCTACCATTACCTGCTGGCTCCCGGC
The DNA here is from genome assembly GCA_949741215.1 of uncultured Oscillospiraceae bacterium. Classification (GTDB taxonomy): domain Bacteria; phylum Bacillota; class Clostridia; order Oscillospirales; family Ruminococcaceae; genus CATJLA01. Next base: position 24,454 of record CATJLA010000160.1, on the reverse strand, counting down.
TACGCCTATATGCAAACGGTGGTGTTCATCTTAGTGATTGCCGCTCTGGTGCAGCTGGTAGAAATTATCCTGAAAAAATATATCCCTGCACTGCACAAGGCTCTGGGCGTTTACCTGCCGCTAATCACCACTAACTGTGCGGTTTTAGGCGTAGCGCTGCTTAACATCACCGAGGAATACGCCTTTGTGCCCTCCCTGTTTAACGCTGTCGGCGCCGGTGTAGGCTTTTTGGTGGCTATGGTAATGTTCTCCGGCGTCCGCTCTCGGGTGGAAACTGCCGACGTGCCCAAGTCCTTCCAGGGGCTGCCCAGCATTTTAATCGCCGCCTCCATTGTGGCCCTTTCCTTTATGGGCTTTGCCGGCGTGGTGGACGGCCTGTTTCTGTAAGCTGCCGCAAGGATTCCCAAGCGCCTAAAGTTCCCGCTGCGCTTCCCTAAAATCCCGGGAACTTCCCGCCTCCGCTTCCGTCCCAAGCTTATAGGACGGGAGCGGGCCGGTATTGCTCAGGCGCTTTGGGGGAATCCCCCACCGTTTTGAAAACTAACAGATAGGAGCTTGATCGGATATGTTTGAAACAATCCTTTTTCCGGTGCTGGTGGTGCTGGCCATCGGCCTGGTTGCGGCGGTAGTGCTTTCGGTAGCCTCTAAATTCATGGCGGTGCAGGTGGACGAGCGGTTCACCAACGTCCGGGAAGAGCTGCCGGGGGCCAACTGCGGCGCCTGTGGCTACACCGGATGTGACGCTTACGCCCAAAAGGTAGTGGAGGGAGAAAAAACGAACCTCTGTGTGCCTGGCGGCGCTGCCGTAGCCAAAAAACTAAGCGAGCTAATGGGCGTGGCCTTTGAGGAGGCAGAAGCCCGGCGTGCTATCGTCCATTGCTCCGGTATTTGTGAATACACCGAGTATGTGATGGACTATCAGGGCCCCAAAAGCTGTGCTGCCTGCAACTCTTTTTATCAGGGGCGAGGCAGCTGCAGCCATGCCTGCCTGGGCTATGGGGACTGCGCTCATGTCTGCCCCTACGGCGCCATTTCCATGGTGGACGGCATTGCCCATGTGGACAGCGACCTTTGTGTGGGCTGCGGTATGTGCACCAAGGCCTGCCCCAACAACCTGCTGACCATTGTGCCGGCGTCCAGTGCTGTATTTGTAGGCTGCTCCAGCACCGATAAGGGCGCGTATACCCGCAAAATCTGCAAAGCGGGCTGCATCGGCTGTAAAAAGTGCGAAAAAACCTGTCCCAACGGTGCTGTCAAGGTGGAAAATAACCTGGCTGCTATCGACCCATATGTCTGCACCGGCTGTGGAGCCTGTGTAGAGCAATGTCCTACCGGGGCTATCAAGTTTATCCTGTAAGCTGGCCTTTAGCTTCAGGACGGCACTGCTTGCAGATGTTTTGTGCCCAGCCCCAAAGCTTTCAGCATAACCAAGCCCTCGGCTGCAGATAGCCGGGGGCTTTTCCACGCTGAATTTTTTTGGGTAACCCTTGACATCTATTACGGATTGTGATACATTTATTACAGTAACCGTAATAAAGAGGTGATGCTGTCTGAGAGACAATGGAAAGGGCGGCGCTTTAACGGAAGTAACCTTCATCATCCTGTTGGCGCTGTATACACCCAAGCACGGATATGCTATCATGCGGTTTGTAGAGGAAAAAACCGCCGGCAGGCTTCTTTTAGGGGCGGGCACCCTGTATGGCGCTTTGAACTCTTTGGCAGAAAAAGGCTGGATTGCCCCCTGCAGCACTCAAAGCAACCGCAAAAAGGAGTTTTTGATTACACCCCAGGGGAAAGCAGTGGTTCAAAAAGAGCTGTCACGTCTGCAAAAGCTGGTGGTTCTGGCGGAGGAAATTACGGAAGATGCACAGAATCCCCCGGAAAGGAAGGAGCGAGCAGAATGAACAAAATTTGTCATCGGTTTTACGGCGGAATGCTGTTGAGCCAGGAAAAATGGCTGAACAAAATGGCGGCACAGGGCTGGCGGCTGATCCGCACCAAAAAGCTGCTGTATGAGTTTGAACCCTGCGAGCCTAATCAGTTTGAGTACCGGGTGGAGTTTATTGGAGAAAAGTCCCCCAAAAATGCCCAAGATTATGCCTCTTTTCTGGAAGACTGCGGGTATCGGGTATTCTACAAAAATATCAATCTGAACTACTCGGTGGGCAAGATGGTAATTCGTCCCTGGGCGGAGAAGGGCGGGCGAATTTCCACCAGTACCACCACCCTTAACCGGGAGCTGCTGGTGGTGGAAAAGCAGCGGGACGGCCTCCCCTTTGAACTGCACACCACCTATCAGGACAAACTGGCCTATTACAGAAAGCTGCAGCGGCCCTGGCTGTACTTCTTTTTCAGCTTTGGCATGGTGGGGCTTTTCCTGCAGCATTGGACGCTGGCGGCAGTAGGTTCGGTTGCACTGATTCCCGTTCTGCTGTACCAAATCACCATCTACCGGCTGAAAAAGCTTGCCTGGCAGCAGGAGCAATAGCCTATCTGCCTTCCTTTTCTTTAGGGACAGGACTGCTCTTTTGGTTTTGCGCTTTTGTCTTTTTTCACAGCATTCCCCCTGAAAAGCCATTGGAGAGGGATTTTTGGCCATGTGCGCAGCACGGCCAAAGACCAAAGAGGTACATTCCTTGCAGGGCCGATTGGAATATTGCCGAGATTATTTTTTGCCGCCAGTTTTTGAAATATCGTTACTTTTCTGCAAAAATACTTGCCTTTTTTCCTAAAATCAGCTATTGTATTAAGAGGATGTGCTGCCTCTGCTTTTGGGGAATGCAGTTTAATTGAAAAAGGACGTGATCAGTATCAGTAAGGATATTTTGATGATCGGTGCAGCTATTGGCGCCGCTGCATTTTTGGTTTTTCTGATTCTCACCCTGATCTTCCTTTCCCGTCAGCGGGAAATAAAGCCTTTGGCTATGGGAATTGCCGCCAGTTTTGTAATATTTTCCGGCTGCATTATCCTGATGCCTGCCGAACCTGTTGCCGTACATGCCTCCCGCTATACCCCTGATATCCCTCAAAGCCGGGACAGCTCCTCACGGCCCCAGCCCCAAACCCAGCCTCCCCAGACTACCGAAACTACCCCGGAAACCGAGCCGGAAACGGAGCAAACCCCCGCTGCCACCCCACAGACCCAACCGCCTCAAACCCAGCCTCCTCAGACGCAGCCGCCCCAAACCCAACCCCCGGAGACCCAACCCCCGGAAACAGAACCTCCGGAAACTGAGGCGACCTCCCGTAAGGGAATTATTATTATAGACCCAAACAAGGCTTCTTCTGCCAGCTCCTCCTCGTAGCCGGAGAATTAACCCCACAAGCCCGTCTCAAGCGCATTTGCCTGGGACGGGCTTGCAGCTTTGGGGTGCAGCAGGCAAAACGACGTCCCCAAAAGGAGTAAAAATGCGGAAATTCATACTTCTCAAACAGTTCGTTATTATTTTGGAAATAATCATTGGATAAAATAGTAATAATTGAACAATTTTGGAAGAAAAGGGGACGACGCAATGGGAGCGCCATACATCGACTTTCAGGACGTGAAGAAAATTTACGGAACTGGCACCGGGCAGGTAAATGCTTTGAATGGTGTCTCTTTTTCTATTGAAAAAGGGGAGTTCTGTGTGCTGCTAGGGTCCTCCGGCGCGGGTAAAACTACTTTGCTGAACCTTTTGGGCGGTATGGATACCGTCAGCAGTGGCAAAATCTTTTTTGACGGCAAGGAGGTTTCCACCTTTAAGAAAAAAGAGCTGGTGGAATACCGCCGCCATGACGTAGGCTTTGTATTCCAGTTTTACAACCTTATCCCGAATTTAACTGCCCTGGAAAACGTGGAAATTGCCGCCCAGCTGTGCAAAAATCCCATTCCCGCCAAAGAGGCCCTGGATATGGTAGGCCTTTCGGAGCGGGCCAACAACTTTCCCGCCCAGCTTTCCGGCGGGGAGCAGCAGCGGGTTGCCATTGCCCGGGCTCTTGCCAAAAACCCCAGGCTCCTCCTTTGTGACGAGCCTACCGGCGCCCTGGATTACGTTACCGGCAAAGCCGTTTTAAAGCTTTTGTACGACCTGAGCCGTAAGCAGGATACCACAGTAATCATCATTACCCACAACCAGGCCATTGCCCCTATGGCCAACCGGGTAATCCGTATTAAAAGCGGAAGAATCCGTTCCAATGAGATCAACGCCAATGTAACGCCTATTGAGGAAATCGAGTGGTAATTTTGCCAAACTGTTGATTTTGGAGGAAAGGAAGCTTGCCATGCTGTATATTTTCAAACTGACAGGACGGAGCATCCGCTCCTTTTTGGGCCGCTATATGGCCCTTTTGCTGATCGTCGCCCTAAGCGTAGGCTTTTACGCCGGCCTGCGGGTAACCAAGGACGCTATGTGGGATACGGCGGAGGATTTTCTGTCGGAGCAGTCCTTTTATGACTTTGAGATGCTTTCCACCCTTGGATTTACCCAAGAGGATGTGGAAAGCTTTGGTCAGCTGGAATTTGTTTCCCAGGTGGAAGGAGGCAAGTCCCAGGATCTGTTAATGGCCTATGGGGACGAAGTGCATCCTTATAAGCTGATCGCCTTGCCGGAGGCCGTAAACAAAATCTCACTTGCGGCGGGACGGATGCCGGAGCGGCCAAACGAGTGCCTTGCCGATAAAAACCGCTATACCGAGGCAGATATCGGGGGCAAGGTTGTTGTTTCGGAGAGCAACAGCAAGGAGGATGGGGATAATATTGCTCAAAAGGAATACACCATTGTAGGGCTGGCGGATTCCCCTCTGTATTTGGGAATGGAGCGGGGGAGCACCAGCATTGGCGGCGGCGCCCTCAACGGATTTTTCTACCTTCCTCAGGAGAATTTTACCAGCGATATTTATACGGAAGTATACCTCACCTTGCAGGAATCCGCCGGTATTTACAGCCAACGGTATGACCAACTGATCGACCAATACAAGCAGCAGATAACCGACCATACAAAGGAGCTGGCCTCCAACCGGTATGATACCCTTTGGGACGAGCTGTTGGACGAACTGGAGGCCGAGGTTACCAAGCAGGTTACTGAGGAAGCAACCGAGCAGATCACCAAAGAAGTAACCGAGAGACTTACCGACGAGGTGACGTCCCAGCTGGTAGAGGAAATTACTGCCCAGATGATGCAGCAAGGGCTGCCGGAATCCATGGCCCGGCCTATGGCGGAAGAAACAGCCGCAGAGCAAGTGCCGGATATTGTGGCGGAGCTGGTGCCGGAAACTGTGGCGGAGCTTCTTCCGGACGCAGTGGCGGAGGCAGTGCCGGACATTGTGGAGGAAAAAGCCCCCGAGGCCGCCGAGGAGGCCGGGTTAAAAAAGCCCGATACCTATGTGCTTACCCGCAAGGAAAACGCCGGTTACCGCAGCTTTGAAAGCGATACCTCCATCGTCAGCGGAATTTCCAACATTCTGCCGGTGTTTTTCATTTTGATCGCCCTGTTGGTGTGCGTAACCACCATGACCCGCATGGTGGATGAGGAGCGCACCCAAATTGGTACCCTGAAGGCCATGGGGCTGAAAAACAGCGCTATCACGGCAAAATACCTGCTGTATGCAGGCAGCGCAACGGTAATTGGCTGGGCGTTCGGCTTCTTTTTGGGCACCTGGGGCCTGCCGGAGGTGTTCTGGTTTGCGTATAACTCCATTTATGACTTTACCGACCTGAATTATATTTTTTCCGTCTCACTGGCGCTGGGCACCCTGGGGGTTTCGCTGGCGGGCATTTTAGGGAGCGCATGGCTTTCCTGCCGCAGAGAACTCAGCGACGTCCCCGCAAGGCTGATACGGCCAAAGGGAGCCAAAATGGGGCGGCGGATCTTTTTGGAACGCCTTACCCCCTTGTGGAGCCGGTTGCCCTTTTTAACAAAGGTTACGGTGCGCAATCTGTTCCGGTATAAAAAGCGGCTGATTATGATGCTGTTTGGCATTGGCTGTTGCGCCGGCCTGGTTGTAACCGCCTTTGGAGTAGGAGATTCCATGCTGCCTATCAGCGGGTGGCAGTTTGAGCGGATTCAAACCTACCAGCTGGAGGCCACCTTCTCCTCGGGGGAGAAAAAAATCTCCGAAGAACTGGAGGCGCTGGATGGGGTTGAAAGCCACCTGCTTTGTCTGAACGAGCGGGTAGACCTGCACAGCGGAGAAAATACCGTAAACACAGTGGGCCTGCACAGCTTTTCGGACTGGACAGCTCTGGATGGCTACTGGTCCTTTTTGGATGAACACCGGCAGCCGTTGGCCTTTCCTCAGGAGGGAGAGGCACTGGTCAGCACCCAGCTTGCGGAGAAGCTAAAACTTTCGCCTGGGGATACCGTAGAGGTAGAGAACAGTGATCAGCAGCGGATGACTGTAACGGTGAGCGGAGTGTTTGAGAATTACCTGGATCATTATCTGATCCTCTCGGAGCAAACCTACAGCAAGGGCTTTGAAAAGGACTGGAAGCCCAATGCCGCATTGATTATAAGCCACGAGCCCGGCCAAACCATGGCGGAACGGCTGATTGAGCTGCAAGGAGTCAGCGGCGTTACCCAGCTTTCGGCAACCCGGGAGCGTGTGGAGGACGCTATGTCCTGCCTGAATTATATTATCACCTTAGTGGTATTTTTTGCAGGGGCGCTGGCGTTTATCGTTATTTTTAACCTGACCAACATCAACCTGGCGGAGCGCAGCCGGGAGATTGCCACAGTGCAGGTGCTGGGCTTTTACCCGCGGGAGACCGAAAGCTATGTTCTGTATGAAAACCTGGCGCTTTCCGTTTTGGCTGCGGGGATCGGCCTGCCGCTGGGCACCTTGTTCCACCGGATTGTCATGAGCATGATTCAGGTAAACGCCTTTATGTTTGGCAGAAATATCTCCGGCAAAAGCTATTTGCTGGCGTTTTTGTGCACTGTGCTTTTTGCGGTGGTGGTCAATTTGTTTATGAAGCGCCAAATCGGCAAGATCAAGATGGCAGAATCGTTAAAAGCGGTAGAATAAAAGCAAGCAAAGCCCTCTGCTGTGGTTCAAGCGCGGCAGGGGGCTTTTTCTTTGGGGACGAAGCGCAGCCGGGATGTTTTGCCCATTGGGGCAAGGCAAACCATAAGGAAAGATGCCTCACAGATTTGATTTTTACAGCAGCATATGCTATAATCTATTTGCAAAGGCGGGGTGAGACGAGCCACGCTTGCCTTAGAAACAGGTTTCTCACCCATCTTGTAACAGACAAACATCTGCAAAAATTGAAATAAAACATAACAGGGAGAAACATCAATGAATACACAAGAAGCAGAACAATTAGCAAAGCCGGTTGTAAAAGAGCTTGTAAACTGTATCGCCGAAAAACGCTATGCAGATATTGAACAATATGCCGAATTGGAAGGAATATCATTGTCCGATTTTAAGGAACTGGTGGAAGGCTTTTTGGAGATAAACGAGCTGCCCTATATAGACCGGTTTGAAGTTCCCTGCACCTTTCACCCCCAGTATGAATATCACCAGCTTTCTTGTATTGTATATCGTGACGGAAGAGGCTTTCATGTAGATTATGACTTGACAACAGACGGGGAACTAAATGATTTAACCCTGCAAATGGATTTTCTGTTTACAGCGTCAGGAGCGTTAGCTGCCAAGGTTTTAGACGCACATGTCATGTAAGAACTTCCGGCTGATAGATTGGAAAAAGCTTTCGATTATCATAGTAGCTCAAAGTCCTGTTAAAGGAATGCTGCCGGCTTGCCGGAAAGCACAAAACGCCAGATCGGCAGTTACGTCCTGAAAACAGCAGTACAGTATGGAAAAGAAAGGCGGCGAAAGGATGAAGGTACTTGCCATCGGGCAGAACGACAGCGGGCAGAGGCTTGATAAATTCCTGCAGAAGGCCCTGCCGGCCCTGCCGCCCTCCATGCTGTATAAAGCAGTGCGCACCAAGCGGATTAAACGAAACGGCAAGCGGTGCGCTGTTTCGGACAAGCTGGAAACCGGGGATCTGCTGCAGCTGTACCTAAAGGACGAATTTTTTGTAACCTCCGGGGAAAAGATGGCCTTTTTAGCCGCCCCCGCCCGGCTGGAGATTTTGTATGAGGACGACCATATCCTGGTGCTGTATAAGCGGGCAGGGCTGGTGGTGCATGAGGACGACTCCGGCGAGGTGGATACCCTGATCAACCGGATGCTCCATTATCTTTATGAAAAAGGGGAGTACCGCCCGGAGGAGGAGCAAAGCTTTACCCCCGCCCTGTGCAACCGGCTGGACCGAAACACCGAGGGCATTGTGCTGGCGGCAAAAACCGCCCCGGCCCTGCGGGTGTTGAACCAAAAAATCAAGGATAGAGAGATTTCCAAATATTACCTGTGCATCATCCACGGCAGAATGCCCAAAAAAGAGGGCGTCGAAAAGGCCTATCTGCTGAAGGAGAGCAGCCGCAACCAGGTAACCGTTTCGTCAAAGCCCGGCCCGGGGTATAAAACCATTGTTACAAAATACCGGGTTTTGGCGGAAAAGGAGCGTTTCAGCCTGCTGGAGGTAGAGCTGGTTACCGGCCGCACCCACCAAATCCGCGCCCACCTTGCCTACCTGGGCCACCCGCTGGCAGGGGATGCAAAATACGGCACCCAACAAAGCAACAAAGGCACCGGATACCGCTTTCAGGCTTTGTGCGCCTACAGGGTAGCCTTTCGCTTTACTTCCGAAAGCGCCCCGCTGGAATACCTAAACGGCAAAGAATTCTCCCTGCCCCAGCCCCCGCTTTGCCGGGAGTTTGAGCAGCTGCCATAGGCTGTTTGGGGACGTCCCGCAGGCCGTTGTTCTGCGGCACTGCACCGGGTTTTTCTAAAGGGCAGGGCCAAGGGCAGCCGCCGCCTTGGGTAGGCCGCTAAGGGAGCCATTGAAACCCAGAGCATGCGCGACGTCAAAAAGCAATGGAAAAGGGGGCGGGGACCATGGCGGATAAAAATCCTCATGCGGAGCATAGAAAACGGATGAGAATGCGGTTTATAGAGCAGGGGCTGGATGGTTTTGAGCAGCATCAGATTCTGGAGCTCCTGCTTTTTTATGCCATTCCCCAAAAGGATACCAACCCCATGGCTCATGATTTACTGGATAAATTCGGCGCCTTAACCGGTGTTTTGGAAAGCGACCCGAAGGAGCTGATGACGGTGAACGGCATAGGGGAGTATGCCGCGGGATTTTTGCACCTGATTTCTCAGGTAGCGGCCCGGTATATGGATTTGAAAATTCAGGAAAGCACCCGCAATAAGCCCTTGAATACCACCCAAAAGCTGGTGGAGTATCTCCAGCCCAAGCTGCTTACCAAAACCAGGGAGGAAACCTATCTGCTGTGCTTAGATAACCGGATGTGCGCCCTGAATTGCCAGCAGATTGGAACAGGGGACGTAAGCTCCACCAGCTTTTCGCCCCGGGATATTGTAAAGCTTGCCAACCAGTATAAGGCTCCGGCGGTGGTTTTGGCCCATAATCATCCCAGAGGCTTTGCCACGCCCTCCCGGCAGGATTTAGAGGTGACCAGGCAGCTGCAGTCCGCTTTGCGCCTGATGAAAATTGAGCTGATTGATCACCTGATTTTTGCGCAGGGAGTTTATACCTCCCTGAGGGAATCCGGGGTGCTGATGGATTGAATAACAGCCTGAAATTCTGCGGAATCCACAGAATTTCAGGCTGTTTTGTCCCCCAAAAGCGGAAGAAAATCAACTGCGTTTTTCAATCTCCCGCTTCAGCCGCTTGATAATCTTTTTTTCCAGGCGGGAAATGTAGGATTGGGAGATGCCGATATAGTCCGCAACCTCCTTTTGGGTACGTTCCTTGCCGTCCTTCAGGCCAAAGCGCAGGTACATAATGGTTTGCTCCCGGGGGCCAAGCTGATGTACGGCGTCAAACAAAATGCCGCGCTCTACATCCTGCTCAATCCCCTGGTTTACCGTGTCGCCCTCAGTCCCCAGGATGTCCGAAAGCAGCAGCTCGTTGCCGTCCCAGTCGGTATTCAGAGGTTCATCAATGGAAATTTCTGACTTTTGATGCTGGTATTTCCGCAGATACATCAGAATTTCATTTTCAATGCAGCGGGAGGCATAGGTGGCCAGCTTGATTTTCTTTTCCGGGCAGAAAGTGTTGACCGCCTTGATCAGCCCGATGGTGCCGATAGAGATCAGATCCTCCACCCCCACGCCGGTAGACTCAAATTTTTTGGCGATATACACCACCAGCCGCAGGTTATGGGTGATCAGGGTTTGGCGGGCGGCCTGCTGGGTACCGGTGGCCTCCAGCTGCAGAAAAGCTTCAGCCTCTTCTTCTCTGGTTAAGGGGGGCGGTAAAACCTCCGGGCCGTTTATGTAGTAGAAGCCGTGTTCCCTCAGCAGGCTTTTCAGCAGGGTATGCTGCCGCAAAAAAGCAGGCAGCAGGCAGAAGAACCATTGGCTGGTGCGTTGGTGCAAGGTTTGCAGGTGGGTATTCATGGTATTGTTCATCCCCTTGTTACTTTTTTATACTAAAATGTTTCACGTGAAACAATTGTTCTTTTCTTTTTTTAGGGACAAGACAGCCGGCTTATTTTCCCGCGCCCCCAGGCAGGCTTGCCCGAAATGAAAAGGGATTTTCTGCGGCAGGTTGCGGGCTTTTTTCTCCGTTTTGGAACGCCTTGGCTGTTGCCTGCAGGCAACAAAGCGGCTGTCACGTCCCCCAAAATAAAAGCTTATAGAACGGTTTGCATAACCAGATCCCCTGGCAGAATCAGATCGCAGTTTTCCGGCAGTGGGCATTGGGTCAGCCCTAAATACACCTCCGATATCTCCAACCGGCTCCCTTGGCCGATAAGCTCAGCCCTGTCCAGCCGGACTGCCGGAAGCAGCCCTGTTTCCCCCAAGGTGTGATAAGGAATCCATCGTACCCGGTACTGGGTGATCCACTGGGCGGGAAACTGCCCCGGCGCCTCGTTCTGCTCACAGAACAGCAGCAGATCCTCCGGCAGCAGGCCTTTCATCCGGGCGGGATGCCCCAGCATAACCGGCGCGTTGGAAAACTGCTCCCGCAGGTGGTTGCCGGTATCCAGAAAGCCGGAAAGGGTTAGCTTGTTGCCTTGAAAATAAAGGGAGGTCTCAAACCGTTCCCCGGAAACCTGCCTTCCCTTCAATAAAAAGTGCGCTCCCCGGAATACCCCGTAAAAGACCGCCGCAAACAGCACAAACAGCAGGGGAGAAAGGTTAAAATAGCATACGCCGTTGTATAAAAGCATCCCCTGAGGCCGGAACAGCAGAAAGATAACGCATAAAAGCCCGGCAAAAACAAGATTCAGCAAAAAGAACACCCCTGCCGCCAGCCCCATTCCCTTAACCCCCATTTTGGGAAAGGCGCAGTATACCCCCAGCAGAGAAAAGGTAAGCTGAATGCCAAACTGGCTGAACCAGGGCAGGCTTGGCATAAAGATCATTAAGGAGGAAAGGGAAAAGATAAAGCCTCCCAGCAGCATCCGGAAGGCAGAGCCTTGCCGCCCCAGCAAAAGGCCTGTCAGCTTCATAATAAAGTATGCAATAATCCAGTTGAGCAGAAGCAGGATGTCTAAATATACCCCGATTTCCACGGTTCTCCCTCCCATGCGGCAGAATCTACTGTTTATTATAGGACAGAGCACAGAGTCCATTTTGTCAAAATTCGGGAGGGGCCGGCACCATTTCTTTGAACTCCGCATAGGATAAAACTGCCCGGGAGGTTCTCCCGGATCCCTTTACGGAAAGGAGCATATACCCATATGTGCAATTTTTACAGTGCAGGGAACTCCTGCGGCTGCAATAGATTTTCCGACTGCTTTTTAGACTGCTGCCAATGCAACAACCGCAGCAACACCTGCTGCCAGCAGTGCGTGGAGCATGAGGAGAACCCGGTAGATACCGGCTGCTGCCAGGTTTTCTGCCAGGATAGCAACGGCGGCAGCGGCTATTATTGCCGGGAAAACCGCAATCCTTTCTGGCCGGAATTTTCTCACCCTACCAGCTTATGCTGCCGGGAGCTTTACAGTAATCAGTAAAAGCGCTGCAAATCAGGTTTTCGGGACGTCACTGGAATAGGGCTGTTTGAACATTCTTCAAGAATCAATAAAATCATGCTTTTCCTCCTTCTTCAACATTTTCATGGGACGTGACAGCGCGCCTTTTGCTTAGCGCCCACAAAAAAGCCCTGATCAAAGCCGAAAAACGGTTCTGATCAGGGCTTTTGACGCATATCTATGAAAAAGCAGTCAGAAGTAGCAATTATCATATGAAGAAAGGTATGGGTTTAGCATGATGAAAGAGCAATCACCTTTTTTCTCAAAAAACAGCAGTCAAATGACGCCCGGAGAGCTGCAGGAGCTTTCTCAACGGTATGCCAGGGAGCTGATGCGGATGAAAAATGCCCAGTCAGCCCAAAAAGTACAGCCTGCCCCAAGAGAAGAGGCAGCGGTAACGGCTTCGGCTCCGGCCCGGCCCGCAGGCAGCGGAGAAGAAAACTCCTTTGGGCAGGAAATGGGCGCGGTACTGAATGACGTAGTGGGGCTACAGCCTGCGCCTCAAAGCCCACAGCCCTATGACGGGGCTGCTTCGGGGATGGTGCAGTCGATTCCCCAAAATGCGCCGGAAATTGGAGAGGCGCAAGGCGGAACGACGTCCCAGAGCCAAAACATAAACCGGCGGGGAGACAGCTTTGGGGGGGAATCTGTTGAGAAGCTTTCCAATGTAGATGCGCTTCCCACACCTTTGGGGCCGGATTGGCAGACAGACCCCTACTATGGTCAGCCGGACGCACTACAAAGCGAGACGCCGGCGCCCTCCCGAAATCCTACAGAATCCATGGCGCCCAGGCGGCTGGACGGTATGGAAAGCCCTGCCCCGGAGGAGCCGCCGCAAATGCCTATGCAGGGGGGCGGGCCGGCGGCGGCCAAGCCGATTCCGGAAGAGGACCCGGAGGAAAAGGAGCTGCCCCTTACCGATACCGGCGCTTTACGGGTGCAGGTAACTACAGCGCAGGAAGCAGTGGTGATTACCGGTGCAGTGGTAAGCATAATGGAGTATAAGGGGGAGATACCCACCCTGCTGCGGGTGTTCCGTACCGATGCCAGCGGACTTACCCCTACTTTGGAACTGCCCGCGCCGGACAGAAAGGCATCCTTGCAGCCGGAGGAGGGAGATTCTTTGCCCTTTGCGGTGTATTATGTCTCGGTAGACGCCCAGGGCTACTTCTCCTTACGGGATATACCGGTGCAGGTGTTCGGCGGAACTACCACGCTGTTTTCTGCCAAGATGATCCCGCTTTTAGAGCAGTAAGGGAAAGGGAGGGATTTATTTGCAGGTACAGGTTTTTATTCCCAAAACCATTACTGTCCATTTGGGCAGGCCAAATTCCAATGCCAGGGACGTGACAGTAAGCTTTCCGGATTACATCAAAAACGTAGCCTCCAGTGAAATTTACCCCACCTGGCCGGAGTCAGCTCTGCGGGCTAACATTTACGCCCAAGTTTCTTTTGCCTTAAACCGGGTGTATACCGAATGGTACCGCAGCCAGGGCTATAACTTTGACATCACCAATTCCACCCAGTATGATCAGTCCTACATAGACGGCAGAGATATTTTTGAGAATATTTCCCGCTTAGTGGATGAGCTGTTCAACAACTATCTCCGCCGTTTTGGCAGGGTAGAGCCCTTTTTTGCTCAGTTCTGCAATGGTACCACTGTTACCTGCTCCGGGCTTTCTCAATGGGGTACGGTAAATCTGGCCAATTCCGGCTACACTCCTTATCAGATTCTTACCAACTATTATGGCAACAGCATTGAAATTGTGAACAACGCCCCGGTGGCAAGCCTTTCCGAATCTTATCCTGGTTTTCCTCTGCGGCGGTACGACAGAGGCAATCTGGTACGTTTTTTGCAGATCCGCTTAAACCGGGTTTCCAACAATTATCCCCGTATTCCCAAGGTTTCAGTGGACGGAGTGTTTGGTTTGGGTACCGAGCAGGCGGTAAAAACCTTTCAGGAAATTTTTGGCTTAGCAGCGGACGGCGTGGTGGGTAAGGCCACCTGGTACCGGCTTTCGTACCTGTATGCCAGTGTAAAAAGGCTTTCGGAGTTGAACTCCGAGGGGGTACAGCTGGAGGAGGTTTCCAAGCAGCTGCCGGAAGCGCTGAAGGAAGGGGACAGCGGACCGGGGGTACGGCTGCTCCAGTATTATCTTTCTCTGGTGGCACAGGTGAATGACCAGGTGCCCGCAGTAGACCAGGACAGCTATTTTGGCCCCTCTACCCGGGTGGCGGTAACACGGTTCCAGCGGGCTTATGGCCTGCCGGTGGATGGCCTGGTAGGCCAGCAGACCTGGGCAACCCTTTACCAGGCAGCCCGGGGCATTGAGAACAGCATCCCGGAGCAGGACGTCACCTTTATGCCGGAGCCATACCCGGGGGTTGTGCTGAAAAGGGGGCTGCGGGGGCCCTCAGTGCTGTTATTGCAGCAGTATCTTAACGGACTGGCAACCTTTGAGCCTACCCTTTCCCGCATTGATGCGGACGGAATTTTTGGCCCTGCCACCCAAAGGGCGGTTCAGGCATTTCAACGTCTGTATCAGCTTACGCCGGACGGCCTGGTGGGCCCTACCACCTGGAACGAGCTGGTGGACGCTTATACCAACCATCTTTCAGGCATTACGGCCAGAAGCGGCCAGTACCCCGGCTTTGTGTTGCGGGAGGAACAATGATTTTAAGGAAAAGGGAAGAGGGAATAGTGGCGGAACGCTCCGTAAAAGGAGCGATTGGAATGTTGCGGAGAATGTTTTTGGTTGCTGGGGTTTGAAATAGCTTTACTTTTGGTTCAAAATGCTTTTGTTTTGGACGAAAGTGCTTGGGATTTCATCTAAAAACAGGTTTGTTTTATTACTTTTCAAAAAAGGGAGCGATGATCCCCATGAATGATTGGGAAACCTACGCCCGGGAGCGGCAGCAGCTGCAGAGAAGACGCAGTATCCGGCAGCTGCAGGAGTATTTGAAGGAGATTACCCGCTTGGACGACCAGCTCCCCTGGCTGGCTGTAGACGGGATTTTTGGGCCGGAAACTGCCCAGGCAGTACGCACCTTTCAGAAGGACGCCGGTTTGGAGCAGACCGGGGAAGTGGATTTGACTACCTGGGACAGGATTCGTCAAACAAGCGAGCTTTGCGGTGCCCTTTACTGCCCGCCTATGCCCATGAACGCCTTCCCTGACGAGTTGGGCTATTACCTGGACCAGGGCGGCGAGGGCAAGCTGGTGGTGCTGGTGCAGGTAATGCTGCGGGAGCTTGCCAAGCTGTATTACAACATTGCGGCGGTGGAGCTGAGCGGCAGGATGGATGAGGCAACCTGCGGCTGTTTGCGGACGGTACAGCAGATTTTTGACCTGGCGCAGGACGGCCGGCTGGACCGCTGGACCTGGGACAGCATTATTGTGCTGAGCGAAAAGGTGCGGTGCGGGCCTATCCGCTCCCCGGGGGAGCAGCAGGCAGATGATTCCGGGCAGGCTGCCGAAGCCTAAGCAAAGGACAAAAACCTCCCGCCCTCTGGCGTTTTGCCAATGGGCGGGAGGTTTTTCTGCCTTTTTATTTGCTGAGATGTTCAAAAACACCTTTCAGCGCCGGGTAAAGCTCTTGGAATTTTTTGTACCGCTCCTGGTACCGTGCGGCCAGCTCCGGTTGGGGCTGTACCTTTCCTCCAAGCCGGACAAGCTTTCCGCAGGCTTCCTCTACATTGGAATAAGCCCCGCAGGCTACCATAGCAAGTATGGCGCCGCCAAACCCGGGCCCCTGCTCTGTTTGAGGCAGCTCCAGTGGAATATTCAGCACATTGGCAAGAATTTTTCGCCACAGGGGGCTTTTGGACCCACCGCCGCAGAGAGTGCTCCGAGTAATTGTTAGCCCTAAGGACTTTGCGACCTCAAAGCTATCCCGAATGGCAAAGGCCACCCCTTCCAGCACGGACTGGGTCATATCTGCCCGGGAGCAATCCATGGTCATGCCCACAAAGCTGCCCCGGGCAGTTACGTCGTTAATGGGAGAACGCTCCCCCATGAGATACGGCAGAAAGAACACCGGGTTTCTGCCCAACTTTTCCTCGCCGATATCCGCCTGCTCTCCGGCATAATCCTTGGTGCCCAAAATCTCCTCACACCACCAGCGGTTGCAGCTGGCGGCCGAAAGCATACAGCCCATCAAATGCCAGCCGCCATCGGCATGGGCAAAGGCGTGGAGGGCATTGTTGGGGTCCACCCCAAAGCGCCTGCTGGTGACGAAAATGGTGCCGGAAGTGCCCAAGGAGAGATTGCAGCCCCCCTCGCCCACAGCACCGGTGCCAATAGCTGCGGCGGCGTTATCCCCGGCGCCGGCACAGACCACAGTGCTTTGCGGCAGACCTAAAGCCTCCGCGACGTCCGGAAGAAGGGCGCCAACCGGCTGCCAGCTTTCATATAACCGGGGCAGCCAGGCCATATCTACCTTGCAGATTTCACAGATTTCCCGGCTCCAGCATTTATGCTCCACGTCCAGGAGGAGCGTGCCGCTGGCATCGGAGTAATCGGTACAGTGGACGCCGGTGAGCCGGTAGTTCACATAGTCCTTGGGCAGCATAATTTTGCGGATTTTGCCGTACAGCTCCGGCTCGTTGCGCTGCATCCACAGCAGTTTGGGGGCGGTAAAGCCGGCAAAAGCGATGTTTGCGGTGCAGCGGCTCAGCGTTTCTTTGCCGATGGTTTGGTTGAGATACTCCACCTCGGCAGCAGTGCGGCCGTCGTTCCATAAAATGGCGGGACGAATTACCTGATCCTGCTCGTCCAGCGCTACCAGACCGTGCATTTGGCCCCCTGCCCCAATGCCGGCCACCTGGGCCGGATTAAAGCCCTGCAGCAGCTCGGGAATGCCGGTGCAAACCGCCTGCCACCAGTGCTCAGGGTGTTGCTCGCTCCAGCCCGGCTTTGGAAAGTCCAAAGGGTATTCCCGAGAAACCTCCCGCAGCACAGTGCCCTGTTCGTCCACCAAAAGCAGCTTGCAGGCGGAGGTGCCCAGGTCAATTCCGATATAAAGCATAACAACGCATCCTTTCCCCATCCGTATTTGTTTACAGTATACAGTTTTGTTGGGGGTTCGTCAACATTTTTGCCAGCTTCCATTTTAGGACAAGACTGCTATTTTGTTCTCAGGCCTTTTGGGGAGGGTCTCCGGCAGGTTATTCTGCTTGTTCCAGTATTTTTTGCAGCTCCCGCCAGTGGGTGACGGTCAGCACCTTCTGCTCCGGCGGCTCCGGGATATGCCTGGAAGCGCCCAGGTACCACACCGGCAGCATTCCTGCTGTTCGAGGGCCTTCCACATCCGCGGTTAGGTTATCCCCCACAAACCAGAGGTCCTCTGGAGGCAGGCCGGCTTTCTGCAGCGCTAAAGCGAAGATTTTGGGGTGAGGCTTGCGGTAAAGGTACTCGCTGGAGGCTATGATAAATTCAAACGTATGCTCCGGCAGGCAGCGCCGAATCCGTTCCGCCAGCACTTTGCCGCTAAAGCTCAGGTTGCTGATTACCCCGGTGCGGATCCTCTGTTCCCGCAAAAAACGGAGGAAATCGATTACACCATTGGTAGGGGAGGGAGGACTGGCCGCGGCCCAGAAAACCCGGTCGATCTCCTCCGCCTTGATGGAGAGCTCTATTCCCTGAGATTCATACAAATACCGGGTAAACATGTGGTTGGGGATTTCCGTTTCCCTCAAATGCCAGTTTTCAGGATGGCCCCGGCCCATTTCCAGGTTGATCCGGTCGGCCTCTGCCTGAATTTCCTCCGCCGTTCTGCCGTACCTGTTTTCCACGGCATACTTCAGTACCGCCGCCGTGCCTTTCACGCCGTCCAAAACGCCTTCGTCAATCAGGGTTTGTCCATAGTCGAACAAAATCATCTTGGGCTTCCGCACATTCGCTTCCTCCTTTTTGCGGGACAAGACTGCCGTCTTATCATCCCTGCGTAATATAAAAGCGGGCCAGAAAACTTACCGGCCCGCTTACGTCTAACAATATGCTTACTTTTTCAACTGGAACTGATTTACCAGCCGCTGCAGGGACTGTGCCTGATCTGAAAGCTCCTTGCTGGCGGCAGCGCTTTCCTCGGAGGTGGCGGAGTTTGTTTGTACCACCATGGCAATTTGAGAAATGCTCACGTTGATGCTGTTGATTACACCGGTTTGCTCTGCCGAGGAATCGGAAATATTCTTTACCTTTTCCAGCACGGTGCGAGAGCCTTCTACCACCTGGTTCAGAGATTTTTGGGTGTTTTCCATCAAGGCAACACCCTCCTTTACCGACTGCATGGACTGCCCAATCAAATCTGCAGTGCTCTGGGTAGCCTCTGCACTCCGGGAAGCCAGGTTCCGCACTTCCTCCGCCACTACGGCAAAGCCCTTGCCGGCCACACCTGCCCGGGCCGCCTCTACCGCGGCATTCAGCGAAAGAATATTGGTCTGGAAAGCGATATCCTCAATAGTTTTGATAATATTTTCAATCTGATGAGAGCTTTGGTTGATCTGTTCCATAGCCTTGGCCATCTGGTGCATTTGCTGGTTACAGGTTTCGATTTGCTCTCCTACCGCAGCGGTAGTGTCGCTGGTCAGGGCGGCGTCCTGAGCGTTGCTGCTGATCTGCTCAGACACACTGCGCAGACGATCCATCAGCTGCTCGATCTCCTCACTCTGCTCGGTAGCACCCTGGGCCAAGGTCTGGGCGCTGTTGGAAATCTGCTCCGCATTGTGAGAAACCTCAAAGGATGCCTGGTCAATCTGATTCATAGTACTGTTCAGCTGATCAATAATCAGCCCAATAGAGCTTTGAATCCTGGTAAAGTCACCGATATACTGCAGATCGTTGTTGATATTCAAATCCTTTTGCGCCAGCTTGGATAGCTTATCGGAAATATCCTGAATATACAAGGAGAGGGTTTCACCGGAACGGTTCAGGCTATCTGCCAGCTGGCCGATTTCATTTTGGCTCTTCACGTCAATATGATAATCCAGGCGGCCTTCTGAAAGCTTCTGGCCGGAAACCATGATCTTCTGCAGGGGGTTGATCACCTGAGCCACTACAAACCGGATCAGCAGATAGCTTACCAGCAGAATCAGGATAATCGTAACAACAGTGACGATATTCGTAAAGAAAATTGCATAGTTCAGATCCTGTTCATACCGATCCACCAAGCTTTTGGAGATGTCCACCACCTCATCCAGCAGGGAAATCAGCTTGGTTACATCACTTTTGGTGCCGCTTATGTAGCTGGAAATTGCCTGCTGTTGGTTGGTATCCCGCAACGCCAGCACCTCGGCAGCGGAACTGTGAATACTGCGGTGCAGAGGCTCGATTTCCTTTATTAAATCGGCAAGCCGTGTATCCGGCAGATCGGAGGTATTTGTATTGTAAATCCATTGCCCCAGGGAACAGGCGGTGTAGTCTGCACTGCCGGTAAACTCAGTGCCTAAACCAACAGCGGAACTCAAGTTTTCCAGCCAACTGTAATGGGCTCTTTCCGCCGTTAAAGCAGTACTTAAAATGTCGTTTGCCTGATTCGTCAGCTCGTTAAACTGAGTAACGCCCCGGATACCGAGAATTGTGGTAGAGCCGCTGATAATGACTACCATAAAGATAATAGCCACCCGAATCCACACGGATGTTTTAATGGATTTCTTCATTTCCTCAACCCTTTTCCTAAAAATAATAGCTATCCATTGCGGCAAATGCCGCCTGGCACTATACTTAACTTTATTTTACCTGATTGTAAGAAAAAAAGCAACTGTTTTCGTGTAAACTTTATTAGATTTTTACCTATAGATAAAAATGGTAATTTGCCACGCAAAACACTATACGTGTTTCCTGCTGCGCCAGAAACGTCCATAATCGGTAAAATAGTCCCGGCTGCCCTGATAAATATAGCATAAAAAGAGCCCTGAAGCCCGCCGCAGGCGCGACGTCCCCCAAAGCCCTTTATATGCCGGTAAAATTATCCAAATGTCTAATGTCCTTAGGCCTTTTTCAGGACGGGACTGCCGTTTTGTGTTCGGTTACTTATACAAAGGCCCGTAGGCGGCACAGGCGCGGTAGTCGGCACTTTCCAGATCCTTTGTGCCGAAGGAAGCCCAAGCGTGAGGACGGTAAATATCCTTTTCCTCCACATTGTGCAGGGATACGGGAATCCGCAGCATACTGGCCAGGGTAATCAGGTCCTTGCCGGCGTGCCCATAGACGAAGGCGCCGTGGTTGGCCCCCCAGTTGGCCATTACGCTGTATACATCCTTAAAGGCGTTTTCCCCTGTTAAACGGGGAACAAACCAGGTGGTAGGCCAGGTTCTGTCGGTCCGCAGGTCCAGGGTATTGTGGGTTTCCTCATCCAGCACAACGGTGTAGCCCTCTGCCAGCTGCAGGGTGGGGCCAACTCCCTCTACCAGATTTACCCGGATCAGAGTAACCGGCATCTCCGCCTGAGTCTTAAAGTGAGAGGAGAACCCGCCGCCCCGGAAGTACTCGTAGTTGGCGCGGCACCAGTCAGTTGCGTTGGTAGCTGCCTTGATATCCTCATCGGTCATATTCCACCACTGCTTCATGCAGCCCTCGCCCTTTTCGTTTTTGGCGGTTCCGGTGCCGTCCAAAGCGGCAGCGCCGGAGTTAATGAGGTGGATAAACCCGTTTGCAGCCCGTCCCTGGGGCTTTTTGCCGGTAACCCGCTCCACAGCCTCAGGGCTCCAGTAGGTGCGCACGTCTGCAAAAACAGGGGCACAGCCGGTAACCAGGTTGCCCAGCAGCATAGCGGTACCGTTGAGGGTGTCGTTCTCAGTAGCCAGAACTAGAGGCGCCTTTTTGCCGTTCCAGTCAAAGGTAGTGTTCATAATGGCCTCGGTAAAGTCGGCATTAGGCAGCCAGTCGGTCCACATCCGCTGACCCTGGAAGCCGCCCAGCACCGCATTGCGGCCCAGAGCCTCCTCATGCCAGCCCATTTCGTCCAGCTTTTCATTGCCCAGCATGATGTCCCGGCACACTAACGTCATTTTAACAATAAACTCCCAGTCCTTCTCCGGCGGAACTACCTTGGACTTGGTGATAATCTCCGGCAGGTTTTTGCCGGCGTTGCAGTCAAAGCCCTCTTTGCAGTTGGCCTTTACCCAGCTAAGAGCCTTTTCGTATTCGTCATGATCATAAATCTCCAGCTTGATCCGTCGCAGGATCTCCACCATGGAAACCCACTCCGCCCGGATATTAAAGTATTCCTGGAAAAATTTTGGGTCACAGAAGGAACCCATAATGCCCATGGCAACGCCCCCCAGGTTGACGTAAGCCTTGTTGCGCATCCAGCCTACCGCCACAGCACACTTTGCAAACCGCAAAATCTTCTCCGCCACATCCGCAGGGACAGACTTATCACCCATATCCTGCACATCGTGGCCATAAATCGAGAAAGCGGGCAGCCCTCTTTGAGCATGAGCCGCCATTACCGCGGCCAGATATACCGCACCGGGGCGTTCAGTGCCGTTAAAGCCCCAAACCGCCTTAACCGTCAGGGGATCAAGGTCCATAGTTTCACTGCCGTAGCACCAGCAGGGAGTTACCGAAAGGGTGCCAACCACATTTTCCTTTAAGAATTTATCGCTGCATCTGGCAGCCTCAGCGCCGCCGCCAATGGTAGAGTCCGCAATCACGCACTGCACCGGGGTGCCGTCGGGGTACTTCAGGTTTTCACTGATCAGCTTTGCGGCAGTTTTTGCCATGTCCATGGTTTGAACCTCCAGGCTCTCCCGCACGCCGCCCCAGCGGCCGTCAATCACCGGACGGATTCCTATTTTGGGATAATTAACCATCTTTTCCTCACCTCATCCATAATTTTGGGGGCGCGCCCCCGTTTCTAAATCTATACGAATTGATTGTACCATACCTAAAAGAAAATGTCCATATATTTCAAAAGAAAAACAACAAAAAACAACATTTGCGCAGAATCTGCCGGATTCACTCTAAAATTTAGCTGAAATTCTATTTCGCTGCGCTTACGACGCCAAACCGGTCCGTTTTCAGGCAATTTTGAGGCAAAATTACCCCATTTCCGGCCATTTTTGCATCAAAAATAAGGGGGCGATTCCTCGGTTTTTTAACAATTCTGCACAATTTTATACAAATAAGCCCTTTTGTCTACGCTTATTTTCATTTGCTTTGCGGAACTTCAAAGATCCAAAAAAATATAGTAAGAGTTTACAAACCGCAGAGGAGCAGTTTCGTCCTAAAGGCCATATTTTCAGCAGGACGTCCCACTGCCAAACGGTGTTATAAAGCCAAAAAATAAACCTGCGCTGCCAACGATTTCTCACAGGCAGCGCAGGCAAACAAGCCAACGGGTTTTGTGGGGGGGAAGAAAAACCCGCCGGAGGTATAAGCCCATAAAGTACACTCTAAATTTGCATATAAACGAAATCAATCCCAAAAAGCGAGTTGAATTCTCTAAATTCACGTTAAATCTCGACGTTTTATAGCACTTAAGCTAATTGATAGGATTTTTGCGAAAAGCCCGCCATAAGACAATCCGTTTTTTCATGCCGTATCGCTTTTTAACGATGCCAACGGAACTTTGTGAAAAACCGGAAATGCCTATTGCCGCAGCCCGTCCGCTTTAGAAAAAAGGCCCATTTCGTCATTTTGCTCAATGCTTGGCTGAGCCGCTGAAAAATTTGCTCTGCAAGCCTGCGAAGGTCAGCGGGCTTCAACAGTCAACATTAAAGCGGTGCGCTGCTCGGAATCAATGATTACATTGGTGAAAGCAGGAATGCACACCAGATCAATTCCCCCAGGGGAAAGATACCCTCTGGCGATAGCAACCGCTTTAATGGCCTGGTTAGAGGCTCCTGCCCCGATGGCCTGCAGTTCTACCGAACCTTTTTCCCGAACCATTCCGGCCACTGCGCCAGCCACCGAATTTGGCGATGATTTGGATGAAACCTTTAACACTCCCACTTTGCCCGAACTCCTCTCGTGTAAGCACTTCCTAAAATAAAGATAGAAAAAAGCCGAATCCCAATCTTATGGATTGTTTATTTTGTATAATGAAACAAGTTTTTTTATGCCCTTTCATGACATTATGTAATCACTATACCTGATTTATAGCAAAAATTCAAGAGTGTAAACCACGAATTTAGCATTATTTCAAGAATATTCTCAAAACTTTGGTAGTTTTGCCGGTTTTTTCATTGATTGAAAAAACCGCTCCTGAAAGCACTCCCGGTCCTGGGGCGTTTTCAAACCGGACAGGTAAGTTGGTTCGCAGTTTTTTTACTGCTAATTCCGGCTTTACCCCCAGCACGGAATGAACCGGGCCGCACATTCCCAAATCAGTGATATAGCCGGTGCCGCCGGGGAAAATAGTCTCATCCGCTGTTTGCACATGGGTGTGTGTGCCTGCCACAACACTTACCCGGCCATCCAGGTAATGGGCAAGGGAAAGCTTTTCGGCAGTGGCCTCGGCATGAAAATCCACTACGATAATTTTCTCTTTGTGCTGTTCCAAAAGCTGGTCTATTACGTCAAAGGGGTTGGCGGAGTGGTGGTCCATATACACCACGCCCTGCAGGTTGATGACACACACCTGATACCGCAGAAAATCCGCGACATAGCAGCCTTCTCCGGGGGTGGAGCTATGGAAATTGGCGGGGCGGATAATCCCATTGCCTTCCTCCAGCCGCTCGTAAATTTCCCGCCGGCGCAGGGCATGGTTGCCCAGAGTAATCACATCGGCGCCGCTGTCAAACAGATGGTCGGCGCTGGCGGGCAGAATGCCGTTGCCCTCGGCGGAATTTTCTCCGTTCACTATGGTAAGATCAATTTGATATTGCGCTTTCAGCTCCGGCAGTTTTTGGCGGACGGTATCACAGCCTACGGTTCCCACAACGTCGCCTAAAAATAAAATGTTCAATGTGATCCTCCCCTTTCTATATAATAAGGAAAGCTAAGATTTATGGCGAAGGCTCTGCCGGTTTTTCAGCGGGACAAGACTGCCGGCCTATGGTTTTGGCGCAGCCGGGCAGTGGCACTGCAAAATAAAAGCAAGCGCGACGTCGCCGGAAAAGAGAACGGCAGAAGATTAGATTAAAATTTACACCTGACACCGATTATAGCAAATTTTCCATGGATTGAAAAGCCTTAATTTCTAAGGTTCTTGATTTTTTGCCTGGTTTTTGCTACAATCGGCCTGCATATTTCTTTCTTCAAATTTCAAATTTTTTGCCAGGAGCTGTAAGATTTCCGCAGAAACTGCGTCTGGAAGGGTGAAAGAGGTGATTGCTTTGGAGGACAGCGAGATTATCAAGCTTTATTGGAGCAGAAACCAGCTGGCAATTCCGGAGACTGCTCAAAAATACGGCGGGTACTGCAGCGCTATTGCGGGCAATATTTTGGGCAGCCG
>CATJLA010000159.1 GCA_949741215.1 uncultured Oscillospiraceae bacterium | reverse complement strand
GTCCTGAAAAACTCATCAAAGGTGGGGTAAATGAAGTACAGAATCAGGTTAAACATACAGGAAATTGCCGCAAATACAGTGCAGAATAAAATCATTGTGTTTATGTCAGCCATGTTAGTTATCTCCTGTTCTCCCACGCTCAGAGCGAGGGGTAAATTTGGTATTTCTCATGCGCTCAATCTTTTCATAAGTGTCATAGCACCGGCGCAGGACGTCCGACTGGACAAAGGAACCTTTCCGCAGCGGCTTTACCTTCTTTTTTGCTACCACCGGGTTATCTATGACAGTAGCGTATTCCAAAGCGTCATACTCCCGGGTTTTTGTCAGCCGGTTTAACCAGGTGGAGCAGTTTACCACTGTAGCCGCCTGCTCCCGGAGGGGCTTTGCCACCCGGGTGAAAAACTGTGCGGTAGCCACAATCTTAATCCGCTGCTTGCGCTGCTGGGAGATTTCCGACAGCAGGTTTTCCGGGATGTCGTTCCATTTGCTGGAATCATATTCGCTGTGAATCTCATCAATGGCAAAAACAATGCCGTCTGTGCCGTTGCGGATGGTTAATAAGTCCCGCCAATCTGACATAATCCAGTCGGAGCGATAGTAATGAAAGTTGGTAACAATCAGGCAGTGGGGGTATCTCTCTTTCACTAATTCCAGATAACGAACCATGGAGATAGTTTTCCCGGCGCCCTGACGTCCCACATAGAAAGTGAAGCCATACTCGGAGAACTCTCCCCGATGGGCGTCCCGGTCAAAGAAATCCACCAGCAGCCAGCGGAACAGGTCAAAATACTTTTGCTTGATGTAAGGCTTCCGGAGCGACTCTATATCCGGGTGCAGAGGGTTTACCCGGTAGCGGACAAAGAACGTTACCAGAAAGCCAAGGACAAGCATCAGGGCCAAAAGCAGGATAGACCCCACAAAGCCCATAACAGCAGAGACAAAGGAACCAAGCATATTGCCGACAATCGCGCCCATGTCCATAAAACAACCCCCTTTAGGACACGCCAGGAATTTTGCGGATTACCCACATGAGGATAGACCAGCCGAATTTGATGTTATACACTACCAGGATTACCAGCAGGCATTGGGAAACGGTTTTGAGGGAAATAAACAGATCTACAAAGCGAATAATGTAGGCGATAGGGCTTAGGGTTACCGCCAGGTTATCGAACCGGGGAAAGGCGGGGAACAGCCCCACAAGGAACTCCGCCAGCAGGATTAGAGGTTCGCAAAGAAACTGGAGAATCATGGGCTATCCCTCCTTTTCGGTGAAGAACGTGCGCAGCTTGTGGTAACAGACAATTACCGTAAGCAGGAAGAAAGCGGCGGTCAGGACGCCCCGGAGCAGGCTAAGATAAGGCCCGGCGCTTTCCAGAAAATTCATGCTGAAGCCGGAGTAGCCTTGCCAGAAAAAGTTATCCGGGATGGTAAAGGTCATGCTGACGGGGGCGGGATTGGCAATCTTTCTGAAAAAGTCGTTTAAGGTCTGGTACAGCTGGCCTAAGCCGCCGAATTTTTGGTTTACCAGGCTATTGAGTTTCGACAAGCGGTTATGAAAGTAGTTTTCAGGAGGGACTACCAGATATTTCACAAAGTTGGCAATATCCCCGAACCAACTGAAAGCGTCGTACCAGTGCCCGCCATCGGAAGCGTAGGCTGTGACCGGCAATGACGTCAAAAAGAATATTACGGGAAAAAGAAGTTTCTTTTTCTGTTTCAAAACAACCACCCCCGATTATTCATCTGGCGAATATGCCTGTTCGCTTTCATACATCCGCTGCCGCAAATCAACCCTGGCCCTTCGACGGCGTGTCCCAAATCGCCGCCTGGCTTCGCTGTTGATTTCCATTTGCATCATACGCTCTTCCACAAGGTCATCCTTATATTGCTGCATAAAAATCCATCTTGCAGCATGATTTACTTCCATTTGCTCCACCCTGTCCTGGACAATATCGTCAAAATTCACATGCCGGTCTAAACGGTTTACTTTTAGGTTTAGCTTTCGTTCTGCTATAATAGCGTCTAAATACTGGCCGGTAAAAGCCGCTTTTGCGTCAAGCCCTAATGCCATTTTTTCCACACGGTCTTGTACAATGCCGTCATAGTTTAAGGCCCGGTCGAACTGATTCACAGCCCGGCCCCTCTCCTTTTTACGGACAGCATCCCACATCCGTAGCTTTTCCAGCACCAGAGAATTAAAAAGGTAGCTGATTAGGGAAAAGGAAATTATAATCCCCATAATCTTAAGACTGACATTTGAAATAGCCCGCATAGAGGACTTCACGCCGGAAAGCATATAGGAAGCGGTATCCCCTGTAATAACGGTGCGGGGCATATCATAGTTTTTAGGCGGCCAGTCAAAGGCATAGGCCGGGACAACGGCGACACTCATTATAAAGATTACAGTCAAAAGAGAAACCAAGCGGCGCATAAAATCCCCCCCTTTTTAAGTAAATCGCCGGATAATATCCACAACCGCAAATACACCGAGGATAACGGTAAAGGTAAAGAAAGCAATGGTTGCAATCGTCCCCACGCTGGAACGAATCATGTTGTAAAAATCCAAAAGGTACTTTATATCAAAAGCGACGTATTCACTCACCAAAATCACCTGCCTGTAATGGGATCAGAAAACCCCGAAATCATCTCCCATAAGCCGGAGAACGGATTGCTTC
>CATJLA010000158.1 GCA_949741215.1 uncultured Oscillospiraceae bacterium | reverse complement strand
CCCATTGCAAAGGGGGGAGCCCGCCGCAGACGGTGGAGGGGAGACTTTACTTCTGCTTTGCTACAGTGAGATTATTGCCAAAGAGTAAAAAAATTTTTTGAAACTCTTGCAATAATCTCACTGTACTAGTACACTATATATTAGATTGTAACTTCCTGGGGAGTGGGGGGAGTAAACTTTTCAGGAAAGTGTTGGGACGGAAAGAGAGGTGGCAGCTGCTTGGAAACGATAATTCGGGTAGAAGGGCTGCGCAAAGTATACAAGCTGGGGGAGGAAAAGGTAGTCGCCCTGGGTTGTATTGATCTGGAGATTCATAAGGGGGAGATTTGCTGTATTCTGGGTACTTCAGGCTCTGGTAAATCTACCCTGCTGAATATGCTGGCGGGGCTGGAAAAACCTACCCGAGGGCATGTGTATATCGGTAAGCACGATGTCCCGAAGCTGAGCGAGAAGCAACTGGCCAAGCTAAGGCAGCGGCACATTGGGTTTGTATTTCAGTCCTACAACCTGCTGCCCCAGCTTACAGCGCTGGAAAATGTGGCTATGCCGCTGATGTTCCGGGGGGTGAGCAAGGCCCAGAGGATGAAAGATGCCAAGGAGATTTTGGAGCAGGTGGGCCTGGGAAAACGGATGTACCACCGGCCTACCCAGATGTCCGGCGGACAGCAGCAGCGGGCCGGTATTGCAAGAGCCTTTGTTTGCCGGCCGGAGATCGTTTTTGCTGACGAGCCTACCGGCAACCTGGACTCCCGCACCACCTTAGAGGTGATGGAAATGATGGTGAAGATTTGCCGGGAGAATAACCAGACTTTGATTCTGGTTACCCACGACCAATCCATTGCCAGCTATGCCGACAGGATTATCACTCTGATCGACGGCGCGGTGGTAAGCGATCAGCCCAACCAGTCGGTGATCGACAGGGAGGATTACATACCGGTTGCCGTGCGTTTTGCTGAAGCGGATGCGGAAAAGGCTGCCGCAGAGCAGCAGGCTGCGGAGGCAGATTCGTCCGGGAAGGCAGCGGCTGGCGGAAAGACCTCTCGCAAAGAGAAGGAAAAGCAGAAAAAATCCGCCAAAAAGTCGAAATCTCCGCCTGCAGTTTCGTCCGGGGACGAAGTGGGCGCTTTGGTGCCGGCCCAGGGCGGGGAAAACGCCGGAACGGCTGAAAATACAGAAGATGGACAGCAAAATGCGATAAATACAGGGAAAGAAGAAGAGGTGCAGTTATGAGGTATCAAACCAGAGAAGGAATTCGGCGGGCGGTTCCGCTGATTTTGGCGATTGTTATGGTGATCAGCGTGTTTACGGCGGCTGTCGGCAGTGCTACGGCGGTGGCGGCGGATAAGGTTACTGTGGAGCCGGGAACTACGATTACCATAAATTCCGCGGGCAGTAGCTTAACGGTGATTCCTTTTAGTGTCAGCTATCATGGGGACAGTTCAGTTGAGGTTACAAGAATCAGAACGGTTGGTATTTATGGGAATGACGGAAATTACTCCGACTGCTTTATTTACGATGAAGTTTCCAGCGCTGGTTCCTTTATTTTGTCGTCTGATTCCAGTACAAAGGATATTGGCGGCGCTGCTGGGATTGGTGTAAAAGCAAACAGTGAATGGGCCCCTGCTGCAGGCGCTTATAAAATGCTGGTTGAGGTTGAATTCCTGGAAGACGGCCCGCTGAAAACCTCTTCTAATACCATTCCTTTTATTGTGAAAGAATCCATTAAAAAAAGAAGTATGATAAGTGCAATTGCCGATGATGACGGAAGCGATGCAACAGGCGAGTCTACAAGCGGCAGAGGACTGCTTGCGGTACAGGGTTCCCGTCCGTCCTTCCGTCATAGCGATGGTGACGTTTCCTGGTCTTTTAATTTGAGAAATAATTCTAGCGGAGGGACTTCAATTGATATAGATGGGCTGATTTCGGTTACTCCGTCCAATAGTAATGTTGTAATTTTTGAAAATGAAATTACATATAAGGGCAGCACGATATGTGTTTTTTCAGTTTCTGACGGGCAGGATGTTGCAGTGAACATCCCCATGAATATTGACCCTGAAATCACTCGCGGCACCTATTGGGTAGATTTCGTCTTTTCTACCACAGACAATAAGGAAGAAAAGGTTCGCGCCTACTTCACCATTTCCAGCCAAAAATCCAATCGGGAGGACAACAGCGGCGGCAATATTACCGTACCCGGGGATGACGTGAAGGACCCTAAGGAGAAGGTGAAAATCTCGGTGGCAAATACCCCTGCCAGCTGTAACGCCGGGGATACCATTGATATGACGGTGTACTTGGACTATGCTTCCTCCTCCTTGTATGAGGATCTTTCCTTTGTCACCGTTACCTCCGATGGCTTTGACGTTGTGGAAAGCATGGAAACCAAAAACCTGAAGACCGATGGTGTAAAGGGCAGCTCCCATACCCGGCGGGTGGACTTTAAGCTGCAGGCGAAAAACGATATTAAGTCCGGCAGATATCCCATTTCCATCAAGGTGGATTACGTGTTGGAGGACGATAACACCGAGTCCTCGGCCAGCAACCGGTACAGCGTTTACGTCTTTGGCAAAAATGACGACGGTACCGGGACGGGAAGCGACGTGGCTACCCCCTATCTGATCGTCAACCAGTACGATTATGGCGGAGAAGATATTGTGGCTGGTCAAACCTTTACCCTGAATTTTAGTGTTCTGAATACCAGCCGGACTGTTCCGGTTGAAAATATCAAGGTGACGGTAGCGCCTGAATATAGTCAGGATGCTCCTACTTTGGCCGCAACTAGTTCTTCTAATACTTTCTATATCGACTCTCTGCCGGTAAAGGGCAGTGTGGAGCAGTCGATTCAGCTGCAGGCCAAAAAGAACTCCAAGCCCGGTTCCGCCATGGTTACCGTAAGCTTTACTTACCAATATTACAGCAACGGCACTTTACAGCCGGAAAAAACCGTTTCGGAGCAGATTGCCATCCCGGTGATCCAGGAGGACCGACTGGAGGTAGGAGAGCTGGAGCCCCCCATGCAGGTGTGGGTAGGCATGACCGATATGATCAGCCTTTCCTTTGTAAATAAGGGCAGCACCGAGGTGCGCAATATCTCTGCCGAGATTACCGGCAATATTGCCAATCCGGGCCAACGGCAGTATATCGGCAACCTGGAATCCGGCTCGGAGAACTCCGCCGACTTTGAGATTTCCGCCATGGAGCCTGGCGAGGTTTCCGGTACCGTCATATTAACCTATGAGGACTCCAACGGAACCGAGAAAACGGTAGAGAAGGAGTTCAAGATTACCGCTATGGAGATGGAAATGCCCTCCTACATGGAAGACACCGGCATGATGGATCCTGGGATGATGGACGAACCCGGCGGCGGAATCCCCCTGTGGGTGTGGGTGGTTTCCGGCATCGGTGTTGTGGCTGTGGGCGCTGTAGTAGCGGTAATTATCATCAAAAAGCGCCGGAAAGCAAAGCAGGAGATGGAAGATGAAACTTTATGATCAGATTTTAATGTGTCTGCAAAATCTGCTCCGCCGCAAGTCACGGACATTGCTTACGGTTTCCGGCGTAATCATCGGTACCTGTGCCATTGTGGTAATGGTGTCCTTAGGAATAGGCATGCAGCAAAGCCAGGACGCCATGCTGGCCCAGATGGGCGACCTTACCATTATTGACATCTACTTTTACAATAGCGGGGCCACCGCCGGCAACGGACAGGAGCAGGTTAAGCTTAACGACGAAGCGCTGAAGAAAATTCTCGCGCTCCCCCATGTAGAGGTTGCAACCCCTTATATGAGCCCCAGCGTCTGGAACGCCTTCACCCTATGTGGGGGTAACGGCAATCGCTACCAGATGGATATGTACAACATTGTGGGCGTGTACCCCGAGGCGTTGGAAAAGCTGGGCTATACCTTAAAGGATGGCGATTTTCTCCCGGACATCACCCATAAGGATACGGCAGTGATGCTTTTAGGGGAGTATACGGCATACGATTTCCGGGACGTCAAAAAGAAGCGGAACAACTATGTGCGCTACTGGATGAACCCTGAGGATCCGCCGGATCCCTTTGTGGATGTGCTGAGCGACAAAATGGTGTTGCGCATCAATTCTCAGGATTCAAACGGGAAAAGTGTGGATGTTAAGGTGAAGGTAAGCGGTGTGCTGGTGCAGGATCAGTCCAAGGGCTATGAAACAGGCTATGGCGTTTACATGAGCATTGACCAGCTGAACCAGCTTACCGCTCAGTACTACAAGCTGAACAAAATCAAAACCACCAATCAGCAGGATTCTACCACCTACACCAATGCCAAGGTAAAGGTGACTGACATGAAGTATGTGGAAGAAGTAGAGGAGGCTATCCATGACTTAGGCTTCCCTGATACCAACAG
This sequence comes from uncultured Oscillospiraceae bacterium, assembly GCA_949741215.1. Classification (GTDB taxonomy): domain Bacteria; phylum Bacillota; class Clostridia; order Oscillospirales; family Ruminococcaceae; genus CATJLA01. The sequence continues at coordinate 7,952 of CATJLA010000158.1, read as the reverse complement.
CATGGAGTCGGTCCGTAAGCCTATGCAGGAGCAGGTGCAGCAGCAGCAGATGACTTTGGGCGGCTTGGGAGCGATCTCCCTGCTGGTAGCAGCTCTGGGTATTACTAACACTATGGTTATGTCTATTTATGAAAGAACGCGGGAAATTGGCGTCATGAAGGTGCTGGGCTGCATGGTAAACAACATTCGCTCTGTCTTTTTGATGGAAGCAGGCATTATCGGCTTTTTCGGCGGAGTAATAGGAGTGGGCATCAGCTATGGAATCTCAGCGCTGATCAATGTTTTTGGCTTCAGCTTCGGCGGCAATAATAACTACAGCTATTACTACGATATGGCCGGCCCCATGGATACTTCGGTCATTCCTCTGTGGCTTGTTTTTGCAGCTTTGGTGTTTTCAACCTGCATTGGCCTGATTTCCGGTTATGGTCCTGCCAACCGGGCGGTAAAAATCAGTGCGCTGGAAGCTATTAAAAACGAGTAGCTTTTCTTCCGTTTCAGACGTGACAGCATCCCTGTATTTTCATGCAAAAAACGGCAGTCTCCGGTAATTTTCTCATCGGAGGCTGCCGTTTCCAGCTCAAAGCTGCCGCCATCTCCTAAATAGGGCGGACTTTGATAAAGAGTGATCAGGGTTTCATACATAGCACAATTTATTACGGCGTACCGATCAACTCCCGCACAGCATCAACCAGCTCTACCGGAGCAGAGATTGCGCAGTCTGCACCCACCATTTCGCCGTATCCATACCCGTATAGGCACCCGATAAATGGGATTGCATTGGCTTTAGCAGCTTCCAGATCAAAAATCCGATCGCCTACCATCACTGCTTTTGAGGGATTTGTTCGCGCTATGAGGACACCAAGAGTATCGTTTTTGGTTTTGCCAGGTATTAAGGATTGCACCTCCTGGATTAGTCCGCTTAGCTTTAGCCGCTCCAGTACGGAGTTAATATAAGGCGGAAAGGCGTTGGAGCACACTGCTGTCAGGTATCCCATATGGCGTAATTCCGTAAGAGCTTCAGGAATTCCAGGGAAAGGGCTGCTGTCCTTCTCCATAAACAGAAGCTCCAGCTCTCCCTCCCGGCGAAAAAACCGCTCCCGAAATTCCGGTGAAGCTTCCGGAAAGAGTATTTTTGAATAATCCTCAGGACGTCCTCCCACAATGGACATCACCTGTTGCTTGGAAAAGGCTGGCAACCCAAATTCCCGGCAAGCAGTCTCAAAAGCAGGCAGTACAAACCGTTCAGTCATGTTTAATGTTCCGTCCAGATCAAAAACTACCAGTTTGGGGTTTGACGTTGTCATAAAAAGCACCTCCGGGCCAAAAATCTCTGTTTAAGACGTCGTTTAGCCTTGCAATACCATACAATCTTTCAGTAAAAGCTTGAATTCTCTTAAAAACAGGGACACTATACGTTTTTATCCAAATCCATCTGCAACATAAATCCATTACAGCTGACTGCGGATACTGCACCATTGCACCTTAAAAATGTATTAAGCTTATCGACGTCCTAAAGGTGGAAGCAGTGTGAGGATTTAAGCATATTATAGTTGATTTTGAAGAAAAAGGAAATGGAAAATTTGCCTAGTTTATCAGGTAATTACAGGTTGATTTCTGTCAAAATATGTGGTATTCTATAAAAATAAGGGAATTTCCCATAGAGAATAAGGAGGATTTTGACTATGGCAGATTTTGATCAAATTGTAGAACGCCGTGATACTGACAGTGTAAAGTGGCAAAATGCAGGTGACGTCCTGCCAAGCTTTATTGCAGATTGTGACTTTTTATCCATGCCTGAGATTGTAGAGGTCATCCAAAAACGGGCTGCCCAGGGAGTATTTGGGTATATGTCTGTGCCGGAAAGCTATTATCAGGCAGTTATTGGCTGGAAGCAGCGCCGGGATCAAGTAGATTTGCAGAAGGACTGGCTGTTTTATTCCAGTGGTGTGGTAATGGGGCTTTCTCTGGGGGTTCAGACCTATACCCGTCCTGGTGATGAGATAATAATCCAGCCCCCTGTGTATCCGCCTTTTTATGGAGTTGTTCGTTCAAATGGCCGCCAGGTTGTGGAAAATAAGCTCATTTATGACGGCAAAGGCGGGTTTTCCATCGACTTTGATGACCTGGAGCGCAAGGCCAAGCGGGAGCAGGTGACGATGATGATTCTGTGCAGCCCCCACAACCCTACTGGCAACCTTTGGACTCGGGAGGAGTTGGAAAGGATTTCGCAAATTTGCTTAGAAAATAATGTAAAATTGTTGAGCGATGAAATTCATTCGGACCTGATTTTCCCTGGAAAAAAGTTTGTTTCTGTGCTGGGATTAGAAGAAAAATACCGAAATAATGCCTTGGTGGCTTTTGCACCCAGCAAAACCTTTAACGTTCCCGGTTTGTGTCATGCTGTTCTGGCGGCGCCTGGTGAGGAGATGCGCAGAATGCTTAGGAAGACAACCCAACAGCTGCACCTGAGCGGAAGCATCTTCGGTTACTATGCTGCTGAGGCCGGATATACCTACGGTGATAAGTGGGTAGACGAGCTTATGTCCTATGTAGAAGGAAATTATCGATACTTAGTAGATTTTATGGCAGAATATTTCCCGGAAGTAACTGTAACTAAGGTGAATGCAACCTATCTGGCCTGGCTGGATTTTACCTCCTTCGGTATGACTTCGGAGGAACTGGATCGCTTCTTTATAGAAAAGGTAAAGGTGCGCCCAGGTGAGGGAGGAGCATTTTCACCAGAATACACGCTTTGGCGTCGGTTTACCTTAGGCTGCCCGCGAGCGTATATAGAACAAATTCTAAACAACTTAAAGCAGGCTGCAGGCAAATAGCTTTTATGACGCCGTTGCGAAAGGCCGCCTTCTCTAAATAGGGGTAATGTGCCGGCTTGCAGTTTTGTGGGTTCTGCAACTCCTTTTTCTGAGATGTATCCTGAGAATGCTTTGCTGAATTTTTGCTGCCTCGTCCGCGTGTAAAAGAGGTTTGGGAATGGAAAATTGTTGACTTTAGCAAAGTAAATGCCCTGAGCGAAACATAACGTGAGAAATTAGGGGGGACAAGGATTTCAGGTAGCCTTTGTCCCTCTGGTTTTTGCGCAGAACACAGGACTATTGATACCAGAGATTGAAAGAAGAAGTGTGAGAAACAAAAGTGCTGTTGCGTCCGAAAAGCGACGTGTTTTTGCACGGTTTTGCCCGCAGAACCGAAAGAATAGCTGAAAATTATAAACATTTTGCAACATTCTTGCTGTTGAGGTTTACAAACCGGAAAAAGAATGATATACTATTTGTATGAGAAATGTGGATTCCCCTGCGGATGCCGGAGGGGATGATTTTCTTTTGGAATAAAAGCGATGAGAAATTGCGGAATGATTGTCTAAGTGTACAGAACAGAAGGAGGAAAATTTGCTATGGCTGAGAAAAAAAAGAATCCGGAATTTACCTTTTATAAAGGAAAACCGGTAAATCGCTGCGGTAATATTTTGTATGTGGGCGACACAGATCAGCCCTGCTTTTCTATGCTGCAGATTATTAACACCCAGGTGCTGGAGGATGTGGAGCTGCCTCAAAAGGTGGCTGTGCAGTTGATTTCCAACGATTCGTCCCTTTCACCAAAGGACAGAGTGCTGAAAAGAGCCATGAAGGATGGCCTTTATAATGCCATTGATATTGCAAGCATTTGGTTGGATCAGTACCAGCAGGAGCATGGGAAAATGCAGTAAAAATGGAGTAAAAAACACCTTGCCGATTGTGACAAGGTGTTTTCTTTTGATAGGAAAATAAAAGAAAAGAGGGCGGGCTTGTGGCCAGAAAAAAGGAAAATTTACTAGAAGAAATAAGTTTTCCCGTTCAGCCGCTGCTGGAATGGTACCAGCAAAATGCCAGAAAGCTACCTTGGCGAGATCACCCAACGCCGTATCAGACATGGGTGTCAGAAATCATGCTGCAGCAAACCCGGGTAGAGGCAGTAAAAGGCTATTACCAGCACTTTTTGCAGGAGATACCAGATATTCCTGCACTGGCGGCTGTTCCAGAAGACAAGCTGCTGAAGCTGTGGGAGGGCTTAGGCTATTATAGTCGAGCGAGAAACCTGCAAAAAGCCGCCCGTGTTGTGACGAAACAGCACGGGGGCTGCTTACCGGCTTCTTACCAAAGTCTTTTAACGTTACCGGGCATAGGGAGCTACACTGCCGGCGCAATAGCGTCCATTGCCTTTGGTGTACCTGTTGCAGCGGTGGATGGCAATGTAATCCGGGTGATTGCCCGGCTGCTTGCTTTTGATGGAGACTCCACTTTGCAGGATATAAAAACTGAAATTGCAGAAAAACTGACAAAATTGATACCAGCAGATACACCGGGAATGTTCAATCAGGCAATGATGGAGCTGGGAGCCACTGTTTGCCTGCCCAATGGTATGCCCAAATGCGGAGTCTGCCCTATTCGGCAAAGCTGCCGTGGTTGGGAGCTTGGGATAGCAGATCATCTACCGATAAAGCCGAAGAAAAAGCCCAGACGGATTGAAGAAAAAACCATTTTACTGCTTTTTTGGCAGGGCAAAGTGGCAATTCGAAAACGACAGACAAAGGGCCTTCTGGCTGGATTATGGGAATTTCCTTGGGTGGACGGGCTGCTTTCCCCAAAAGAAGCAGCTGAAAAATATGCCTTTGCAGCAAAGGAAGCGCGACGTCTGGGGGAAGGAAAGCATATTTTTACCCATGTAGAGTGGAGAATGAACGGCGCAGCCTTATGGCTGGAAGCTCCGCTTGCAGCTGATGAGATGATTTGGATCCCCCCAAAAGAGCTTGAGTCCCACTACCCAATCCCCAGTGCATTCGAACTTTATCGAAAAGAGGTAGATCATCTTGCCCAATTTTGGCACAAATAGCCCCATAAAAAATCTGTCCCGCAGGGACACCACCCCTCTTCACTATTCCCTCTTACTTTTTACTTAGGAAAGATGGTGATTTCATGGAGAATCCTGCAAAATCTTCCCCCAAACCCGCTGGTTTCCACTTCCGCGACGTCCCCAAAACCCCGTTGCAATGCAGTAAATTGCAAATTACCCTATGCACTGGCAGCCGCGGCAGCGTCGAGCGTGACGGCGAAACCCACTGTAAAATTTTGCCGGTTCTCTCGGTTGCGCAATGCCTCAAAGGCCGCTACGAAATTGGCCTGGACGGCGCCGAGCCTGTCCTCCTGGAAGAAGGCGGCGCCTTTATCACCCGCCCCGATCAGCCCCAAAAAATTATCCACCACTGCCCCCAATCCGGCGGCCCTATGCTTCTCCAATGGTGCTTCTTTTCCGCCCTCTGGGATGGATTTTTGGACGTCACCCGGTGCATCGCCCCACCTCCCGTCCTTACTTCCCGGCAGGCCGCCCCCTTCGGCGAGGTGATTCGCGGTTTATGGCAAAACGCACCCAACCCCGGGGAACAGCCGCCTCCCCTGGAACAAAAGCTTTTGTGGGAGGCAAAACAGCAGGCGTTGGGCTTTCGCTTTCTGGAACTGCTGCTGCAGCTATCCAAAATCACCTTTCCCGAAGAAAGCTACCATGCGATCCTCCCCGCCATTGCTCTCATGGATCATCCCCCTGCATCTGAACGCATTCATCTGGAGCAGCTGGCACAGGCGTGCAGCCTCTCGGTTACCGGGTTTACCGTACTTTTCCGCCAACTTACGGGGGATTCCCCGATGTCCTTTTATCGCAGCCGCCGCCTCAACCGTGCCGCTACAGCCCTGCTTACCGGCAGCCAGCCCTTAGGGGAAATTGCCCAAGCTACCGGTTTTTATGACCAATTCCACCTTAGCCGGGAGTTCAAGCGCCGTTACGGAGTAAGCCCCCAGCAGTACCGGCAGGATTTTTATCGTCAAAATGCAGGCAAGCGTTAATTTTTTTGGGGACGTAACAGCTGCCTTGCTGTCTGCGCCTCCCAACAAAGCAGGGGAGAAGGGGCAGGCCTCCCATACGTCCCCGGAAGGCCAGGCCCATCGGGGGAGGCTGAGAAAATAAATTGGCAGTCCCGTCCTAAAAGCAGGATAAATTTTTATGGAGAAGCCGTAAATATGAACAAATTGTAAAAACAAGCTCAGTTTAGGGGCAAAACAGAGCCATTTTTGCGAAAAACCGGTTGCAAATCGGCCTGAAATTCGCTATACTTGAACAGAAAATGGAAGGCTTTTGACAAGCCATGGAATGAAAGGAACAGGTGATCCAGGATGATCAAAGCAGCAATCGTAGGCTACGGCAATATCGGCCGGTATGTCATGCAGGCACTGAGAGAAGCAACGGATTTTAAGCTGGTGGGGGTAATCCGGCGCAACGCTGAGAACAATCCGCCTGAGCTTTCCGGCGTGGAAGTAGTAGATCATGTAACAAAATTAGCAGAAAAGCCGGATGTAGCCATATTGGCTCCCTCCTCGCGCCTCGTCCCAGAGGTTGCGGTAGAGTACTTGAAGCTGGGCATCCACACAGTGGACAGCTTTGACATCCACACCGAAATTTGGAACCTGCGGCAGAAGCTGGAGCCCATTGCCAAAGAAAACGGCGCAACCGCCATTATTTCCGCCGGTTGGGATCCTGGAAGCGACTCGGTGGTGCGGGCCCTGCTGGAGGCCTGCGCGCCTAAGGGGCTTACCTACACCAACTTCGGCCCCGGCATGAGCATGGGTCACACAGTGGCTGTAAAGGCTGTTTCCGGCGTGAAAAAAGCCCTTTCCATGACTATTCCGGTGGGTACGGGCATTCACCGGCGGATGGTTTATGTAGAGCTGGAGCAGGGGGCATCCTTCCCTCAGGTGGAAAACGCCATTAAAACCGACCCCTATTTTGTCCATGACGAAACCCATGTAATCCAGGTGCCCAGTGTTGACGCCCTTTTGGACATGGGCCATGGTGTCAGCCTTACCCGCAAGGGTGTTTCCGGCACTACCCAGAACCAGCTGTTCAGCTTTGATATGAAGATCAACAACCCGGCTCTTACCGGTCAAATTTTGGTTTCCGCTGCCAGAGCGGCCTGCCGCCATGCTTCCGGCTGCTATACCATGATCGAGCTGCCGATGATTGAGCTGCTGCCCGGTGAGCAGGAGGATCTGATCCGCAGACTGGTATAAAGCCCATCACTAAGCCAAAAAAGCCTCCCTTTGTGGGGGCTTTTTCTTTTGGCGGGACGGGACTGCCGATTTATTTTTTCGGGTTCTCAGGGAGGCTTTCCCGGTTTGATCCGTGCAGCGAGCCTATGGAATGGGGAGCCTAACGCTTCGTTTCTTATAATTTTACAAAAAAGAATAAATGTTTCACGTGAAACATTTTTTGAGCAAATTTGACTTAATTATCCAGCAAATCTTCATAATTTACGCTCAGTACCTTGGCGATCACTTTCAATTCAATATCGGTGACAAACCGCTGCCCACTCTCTATCCTTTGTACTGCATTTTTATCCAGATCCAGCCCGGCAATTTGAAGCCGCTCCGCCAGTTTTCGCTGTGACATTTTTTCAGGCGCATTTTTTCTGATTTTGCGGATTCTTTCCCCACAAATATTATTTCTCCCGTTTTCCGCTCTGTTTTTGTACATACTGGATTCCCTTCAACCTCTACAAACGACACTTACTGCTTGTCTTTTAATCCATTATGTGCTAAACTGTTAAAACTTTTGACATTTACTATATGTCAAAAATAAATATAGGGAGAATATTTATGGAAAGTATTTTGATGCAGCTGTACAAAGGAAAAATCAGCCCAGAAGCAACATTTGCACCGGAAACCGAGGAGTACAAGCGTCTACGCCGGGAGCATTACCACTACTACGAAAGTTTTATCAAAAAATTGCACAGTCTAAACCCACCCTTGGGCCAGCAGTTTATTTCCATCATGGACGAACAGTTGACTTTCCTGCCCTATGACAACGCCCAAGCCTTTATCGATGGCTTCCGTTTAGGCGCTAAGATTATG
>CATJLA010000157.1 GCA_949741215.1 uncultured Oscillospiraceae bacterium | reverse complement strand
CTTCAAATGGGGAAAACACCTTCCAGAAACAATTTGGCATATTGGAACGGAACAAATACATGGGTTTCAATAAGTGATTTGGGAAATGCAGATAAGTATATCAGCAAAACAAAAGAAAGAATTTCTGATTTGGGTGTCACTGAAAGTGGAATTAAATTAGTCCCAAAAGGAACAGTTATAATGAGCTTCAAACTTTCTCTTGGGAAAACAGCAATTACAGCAGAAGATATGTATACAAATGAAGCCATTATGGCTTTTATTGACAAGAAAATTTATTCAATAGACCAAAACTATATTTATCATCTTTTTAGTGGAATGGATTGGCTTCAAGGAAGCAATAAAGCTGTAATGGGGGTAACGCTAAATAAAGCAACGCTTTCCCAAAAGACGATCGACATTCCTGATATAGAGGAACAACATAAAGTATCCAAGGTTCTCGATAAACTCGACAACCTGTTTTCCCTCCGCAAGCAGCAGCTTGCCAAACTGGACGAACTGGTCAAGGCCCGGTTTGTGGAGATGTTTGGGGATTTGAAGCAATTTGTCTATAAACCACTGGCTGAAAATGTAGAAGAAATGTTTATTGGCCCATTTGGAAGCAGCTTAAAAAATGATTGCTTTGTTTCGGAAGAAGATGGCTTTTGTATGGTTTATGAACAAAAACACGCAATCAGGAAGACTATGAATGTGGAAACCCGCTATGTTGAACACAAGAAATATAATGAGTTGAAGCGTTTTACTGTATTTGGCGGGGACATTATTGTTAGTTGTCGGGGGACCATTGGAAAAATCTATGTTGTTCCTGATAATGCTCCTTTAGGGATCATGCATCCATCAATTATGAAAATACGCTTAAAAGAGTCTGTTTATAATAAAAATTATTTTGTTTTCGCCTTGGAGCAATACATGCAGAAACACAATGATGATGCCAATGGCAGCGGAGTTAAAATGGCTGTTACAGCAACAACCTTGGGGCAGGAAAGATTTGCCGTTCCACCTATGGTCCTACAACAACAATTTGCTGATTTTGTTACGCGTATTGACAGACAAAAGTCAACACTCCAACAAAGCCTGAACAAACTGGAAGTACTGAAAAAATCGCTGATGCAGAAGTATTTCGGGTGAGATATATCCCGCAGAATTTGGAAAAAATTACGGAAAGCCGGAATTTTTTATGGTTCTTGCCGGAAGCCCCAAATGTTCATAAATTGTTCACAATATTTGCATGAAAATTTGTTATAATAACATTTGGAAACAGATTGTTTGTTTCCAGTCAATCCCCCTCCTTTATATTTATTTCACTCTTATTTTATTTTCGGCGAGCACGGCTCGCTCTTTTTTTGTTCATTTTTGGTTTTGCTCCGGGTAAATTCAGGAAATGCCAGCCGAAACAAAAAGCAAGGCCGGTCGGTTTGCCGGGGAAATATACAAGCAGTAAAAAGCAAACTGTTGAAAACACTGTTGAAAATGTGGAAATTTACGTCAAATAAAAAGGGATATTTATGGGGATTCTCATAGAAATTTCTGGATTATCTGTGGAAAACCTTGTGGGAAGTGTGGAAAAGAGAATACCAAAGGTATTTTTTGCACCATTTTTGTGGGACGTGACTGCCGCTTTGTCATTTTGTGCTTTTGGGAAAAGAAAACAGGAACTTGAAAATAATTATGATGAAAATGATGAACCTAAAGGAATTTCAGAAAAAGACGGATTGTCAAGCTAAAATATATGGTATATAATAATGTATAGGTCTGTCGATTTTAGGGCAAAAATGACGCCGGACAGAAGGCCAAGCATGGGGAATCCCCATAACGCCTACGTCCCCAAAAAAAGAAGAAAAGAGCAGAAGGTAAGGGTGAAAACGCTTGAATATAACGGTTAATTTGATCTCCCCGTTCCAAAAGCCGGGGGATAGCGCCAAGCTGGTTGTGTTCCAGAACATGGCGCCCTATGTGGAGCAGGAGCATGGAGATCTGCTGATCAATTCCTGCATGGCGTATGCCAAAAAGTATCAGGTATATTTGGTGAGCTGCCTGTTTGAGGCCATGGAAGGCCTCTGCCTGGCGCTGCTGGGCCCCTCCGGCGAGCTGCTGGGGCTGCAAAAGGCTACCCACTTGAATTTGGATTATAGCGACCGCTTTCAGACATATGCGGATATTTCGGTGATTACTACCCCCATTGGAAGAATTTTTATGGCGGTGGATGTGGATATTTATTACCCCGAGGTGCTGCGGTGCGCGCTGCTGGAGGGCTGTGATTATGTGATTTCCAGCCAGTATTTTCATCCGGCGGATTACCATCAGGACAGGATTGTGTTTGGGGCCAGAAGCATGGCGGTGAGCAACCACCTGTTTATCCTGCATGCCAACAACCTTTCCTCCTGTATTCTGGCGCCGGCGCTGCAAACCCCCAACGGAGACGGGTTTTACTGCTACCCCACCGACGAAAAGCTGCTGGAGGCGGATTTTGATTATACAACTACTGAAAAAGAACGGGAAGAGCTGATTGCCGCCATTACCGGCCAGCCCGCGCTGGGGAAATATCTTTCGGTATTGGGAAAATAGGCGGGCTGGCCGCCGACGTCAAAAAAAAGCAAGGAGGAAACATGGGACTTTTACAGAGGTTTTCGGCATTTCTGGCCTCCTTTAAGGTGACCAGAGCTAAAATAGAGGGGACGATTAACCGGTTGAATATTACCCCCTGCAAAAATTTGGACTTTACCGACTCCCGGGCGATCCGGGTGGCGGCGGTGCAGTATCAGTATGAAACGTATCATACCTTGCGGGAATATATTCAGGCGCTGAATGATCATATTGCGGACGCTGTGAAGAACGGGGCGCAGATGGTGGTGTTCCCGGAGCTGATTGGGCTGAGCAGCTTGAGCCTGGTGCCGTTTTATGAAAAGGTGCGGCAGAAATTCCAGCAGCTGGGGGGCAAAAACAGGATTTTGGAGCATTGGGTGCGGGGGTATTCCAACTTTTTGTTTGAAACCTATTACCACACCTTTTCCCTGCTGGCGGCACACCATAGGGTATATCTGGCGGCGGGGAGCTGTTACCGGGTTGACGATAAAGCCCTGTATAACCGGGGGTTCCTTTTTGGGCCGGACGGGGCGGCGGTGCTTTCTCAGGATAAGCTGTTTTTAAGCAGCCGGGAGCGTGCCATGGGGGTGCAGCCCGGTGAGACAGTGGAAACGGCTGCCACCGCTTTTGGCACGGTTGCCATGCTTTTAGGCCAGGATGAGGATTATTATGAGCCCTTTAAAATTGCCTCCCTTTCCGGGGTGGATTTGGTGGTGGTGTGCGGCATGGACCCTGCCCCCTACCAGTGCTTCCGGGATCTGGACGGGGTGGCTTCCCGGGCGTTTGAGTGCAATTTGTTCTGTGTAAAGGCGGCTGCAGTGGGCCGGTTTATTACTGGGGAGGAGCTGGAGGCCTGCTCCGGAGTGTACGGGCCGCCGGCTATAGCCAAACAGCCCCACGGAGTAATTGCCCAGGCCCAAAGCAGCAACCAGCGGGAAACCGTGTACGCCCGGCTGGATTTGCAGAAGCTGAACGGCGGCAGGGACCACTATGACGCCTTTAGCAACGAGAAGCTTTATGAGCGGTACAGCAGGCATTTTGCCCCCCAAAATACCAAGGCGTAACTGGCCGCTTCTTCCGGCCTTGACACAGGGGCGGCCTGGCGGTGTTTGCTTGAAAATTGTTTCACGTGAAACATTTGTTCTGCGCAAAATCGTTTTCCGGCGACGTCCTGCCGGCCATGTGCCAGGCGGTTTGAGGGAGGAGAATAATGCCAGTTAATGTAGCGGAAGCATTTGAGCTGCTGTATGATAAAAATAACAATACTGCTTATAAGGCGCTGCAGGAGCTGCAGAAGGAAAGCGAAGAAACCGACAGAGTTTACCCCTATATGGACAGACTGATCGAGATGCTGGACAGCGATCATTCCTATATCCGCACAAGGGGGCTTACGCTGCTTGCCTGTAACGCGAAATGGGACAAGGATTATAAAATTGACGAAATTCTTGGCCGGTTGCTGCGGCATATCACCGATGTGAAGCCGGTTACTGCAAGGCAGTGCATCAAGCTGCTGCCTATGCTGGCGAAGGAAAAACCGGAGCTGAGAGATGAGATCCTTGCGGCGCTGTATGGGGCGGATCTTTCCTTTTATAAGAACAGCATGCAGGGGCTGATTTACAGGGATATTCAGAAGGCTTTGCAGGAGATACAGGAGCAATCAGACAGCGGGAGGTTTTGAGGGAGAGGCTTGGCAAATTGGTGAGGCGCTTACGTCCCGCTGAAAACCGGGCGGCGGAATGCCTTATTTTGGCAGAAGAAAAAATCACCTGAAATGGTCGTATAAACCTGACTTCCGGGTTCAAACTATAGGCAAAGGCGTAATGCCGTTGTGCCTTTGCTTTCATCCTTTTTTGTAAGAAGGGTGGGGGACGGCAAAATCCGAAGAAAGGTATGGTTTTTTCATGATGGGTGATTTTAAGCCAAAAAGTAAATTTTCCAAATTCCTTTCCGGCAAGGGGTTTTATCTGGCGCTGGGGGTTTGTTTGGTGGGTACTGCTGCCGCCGCCTGGACGGCGATCAGCTCCACCCAGCAGCAGGTGGAGGAGAAAAACAGCAACGTTTTATACAGCAGCCGGTCTTCTTCTTCCTCCAGCACAAGCCGGCCAGAATGGGCTTTTACCAGCAGCGGGGAGGACGACGCTACCGTAGGCAAAAGCCAGTCGGGAGAGCCGGTACAGTCTTCCTCTTCCTCCTCAGCTGCGGTCAGCTCTTCTGCCGCGTCTTCTTCCTCGTCCAGTCAGCCAGAGTCCTCCTCGCAGCAAAGCGAGCCGCAAAAGCAGCAAACGCTTGTGTTCTCTCTGCCCATGGTGGGAGAGGTTTCCACCCCTTATTCCGGCGGTGAGCTGGTGAAAAATATGACCTTAGGGGAATGGCGTACCCATGACGGGGTGGATATTCTGGCTGCAGAGGGTACCCCGGTACAGGCGGTAGCAGACGGACTGGTTACCAAGATTTCCAAGGACCCTATGTGGGGGACAGTAGTGGAAATTACGCATCAGGACACATTGGTGAGCGTTTACTGCGGCCTGGAGGAAGAGCTTGCGGTAAAGGCGGGTGACAAGGTGCAGATGGAGCAGGAGATCGGCAAGGTAGGGGAGATTCCCGGGGAGATCTCTTTGGAGAGCCACCTCCACTTTGGCATGAAGCAGGATGGCAACTGGATTGACCCGCTGGAAATGATTGCTTCCAATGCTCAGCAATAGCTTTTATGGCGGGGCTGTGGGTAAAATTGCAGTTCTGCCGGCGCCCTTTTGTTGGACGAAACAGCAAAAGGATAGAAAGAGCTGCTCCGGAGGGGGCTTATCCTTCTCCGAAGCGGCTCTTTTTGCTGCGGCTCCAGTGAAGGTAAGGCTTTGAAATGGGCTTGGAGAGTTGCCGGCGCTGTGACGTCCCGGAAAAAAGGAGGCTGTATACGGCTTATGGTAATTGGAATTTATGTACATATCCCTTTTTGCAGGGTAAAGTGCCCGTACTGTGACTTTTACTCCGTGAGCGTGGCGGTTGCTGGAGAGGAAGGGCTGGACGCTTACACCGACCGCCTTTGCAGGGCGATGGAGGAGGAGCTTTATAGCAATCCGGTACAGGCGGACACCTTGTATTTAGGCGGAGGTACCCCGGTTTTGCTGGGGGAACGGCGGCTGCACCGGATTTTGGAGACGGCAGTACGTCGATACAGGCTGGAAGGCGCTGAGATTACTTTAGAGGCGAACCCCGGGGAGGTGACCGGGCCGATGCTGAAAAGCCTGCGGAAAAGCGGGTATAACCGGATTTCCTTTGGGCTGCAGTCCGCCCAGCCGGAGGAGCTGTGTTTTTTGGGACGAAAGCACTCGGCGATGCAGGGTGCAAAGGCGGTGGAGCTGGCCAGAACGGCGGGGTTTGAGAATATCTCCCTGGATTTAATGCTGGGGCTGGCAGGGCAGACGGAACAAAGCCTGGGACGTTCCGTTGCTTTTTGTGCGGGGCTGGGGGTGGAGCATCTTTCGGCTTATTTGCTGAAGGTTGAGCCGGGCACTCTGTTTGCCCGGCGGCAGGTGGAAAAGCTGTGCCCAGACGAGGAAAAGCAGGCGGAGCTTTATCAATACGGCGTTGGGGAGATGGAAGGGCATGGGTACCGGCAGTATGAGATTTCCAACTTTGCCAAGCCTGGTTTTGAAGGACGGCACAACCTGAAATATTGGAAGTGCCAGGAATATTTGGGGCTGGGAGCAGCGGCGCATTCCTTTGCGGAAGGGGTGCGGTACAGTGCGCCCCGGGACTGGAAGAGCTTTGTAAAAGCGGAAAGGGTGAAACAGTTCTGGCAGGCGGAGGGCCTGGGGGGTGACCGGGAGGAAGGGGTAATGCTGGGGCTGCGTTTAACGGAGGGAATTACCCGGGAGGAGGTAGAATCCCGGAAAGGGGACGTCACCTGGGAAAGGCTTATGGAGCGGGCAAAGCCTTTGGCGGCTTATGGGCTGATGGAGGTTGAGGAAAATTCTCTTCGGCTGACGGTACAGGGCTTTTTGGTTTCCAACCAGATTTTAGGGCAGCTGCTATTTTAAGTGCTGTAAATGGGTGCTTGGCCTTTTTGAACGCTGAAATTTTAGCTTTACGCCGAAAATTTATTAATGCGCGCCGCTTCCACTCCAAAAAACGCTGGTGATCCTTGCAGGTATTGAATGCCATGCCCTACCGGTTCGGCCAGATAAATGCCCGCCCACCCGGTTCTAAATATCAGGGTGTTAATGTTTTCTTTTTCAAATGTAACTGCAATTCCCAGCTCTTTGAGTAATCGGATATAATTCGGGCAGTCTACGGTATTACGGGCAAACCTGGAAATAGATTTAGTTAATATGAAATCGGTCAGGTTAAAATGGTGGCTGATGTGTATTCTCATATCATAGACGATGACAGGCGGCTGAACGCACAACGGTTTGAGAAACAGTTCTACCAGACAAAGGAAACTCTGCAAGCCGAAGAAGCACAGCAGAAAACAGAGCCATCGGTATTACCGACAGACCAAGAAATGCTGCTGAAGCTGCTTGCCAATCCAGAGATGGCATCGCTGTTGAAGTCGTTAGCGAAAAATTTATAAAAGTATAAGGGGCAATCCGTGATAGGATTGTCCCTCGTTTTACATAGCCATATTGCTAAATCGGTGAGGGTATGCTAATATATGTACAGTTATTTTCCGATTAAGCTGTAGAGAAAAGGAGTGTAGATTTATGCTGAAAAAGCTACCTTCTGAGGAAAAGGAGCAGTACCTTGATTTCGCTTATAGCCTAACGCAAAATCTCTCCCAAACGGCCTTCCCTCTCTATTGTGACAGGGTGAAAACCAAGGACCAGTTTGTTCAAGCAGTGCGTAACGGCTATACCCGGCAGGATGAAGAAGTCCTTTTATTTATGCGGGACGGAACTGCCACCGGCTGGCTGCATTACTACTGGGATGAGCAGGATAAAGCCCTGGGGCTTCTCAGCTTTTCGGTACAGCATGCCTTTGGGGAGGCTCTTGCCGAAGTTTTAGACTATTGGCGAGAGCACTTTCCCGGCTACAGCTGGCACTTTTACTTTCCCGAGGAGAATACCCAAGCGCTTGCTTTCATGAAAAGCCGAGGATACCCTCTGATTTCCCGGGAGACAGTAGATGTCCTGCTGTTTTCGGAGTATATCCGGCAGGAGGAATCCCCCCGTATCACTCCCGTCACCCAGAAGAATTTTGCTCTGTTCCGCCGCCTGCACACCCAGTCGGAAAGCGAGATGTACTGGACCAGCGACCGGATAGAGCAGGACTTAGCTAACTGGAACATTTTCATCTGTACCCAAAAAGAAAGCTGCCTGGGAGCCTTATACTACCGCAGCTACAGCGGCGGCAATCTGGAGATTTTCGGCATAGATCAGCCTGCAGATCTCCCTCCGGACGAAGCCGCAGCCGCCATCATAGAGCTTCTGCAAAGCGCCCTGAATCAAGCCCAACAGGACAACGCCAGAAGTATGTACTTTTTTACCGACCCAATTACCCACCCCGCAGCAGAAAAACTGGGCTTCCGCCGCGTCACTGCCGCCTGTTACTTTGAGGGCAGCTTTACCTAAGCAGCACGCTCCTTCCCTTTAGGACGTCGCGCCGCTTTGCATCCACAAAGCGGCGTTTGCCTCTCAGGCCGGGTATTGCTCCGCTTTTTCCCCTGCTGATCCCACCAATGGGAAAAGCTGTACAGCTATGGCGGACAAAACGCTTTTTATCGAAGACTTACAAAATTTTCCAAATACATATTTCCATAGATCAGAAAATAAGCGCTCTGCACAAAAAATGCAGAGCGCCTTGTTTTTCTCAAAAAAGCTTCATGATCTTGGAATTTCTTCCATACAATGCTTACAGATGTTTTTCTCTTTAAATTGGACTACATTCTCTACGCTGCCACAAAAAACACAGGACGGCTCATACTTTTTCAGTACGATTTGGTTATTTTCTACAAAAATTTCCAAATAATCCTTCTCGGCAACGCCCAAGGTTCTGCGCAATTCAATAGGCAGAACGATTCTGCCAAGCTCATCAATTTTTCTGACAATGCCTGTTGCTTTCATAAATACACCCCTCGACTTCCGGAAAAATTACTTATACTATATCCTATTTTTCGACAATTGTCAAACAAAAAATTACTATAGCGCAGCGGAGGTAATTTTAATTGGTATTGCGCAGTAATAACTGTGTGGCGATGCTGATAGGGCCGCTATTGAAACAGCCGCCACGATCTTCCTTATTTTTCCGGAAAAGCCATCGGGGAGGGCTTTCGGGCCATGTGCGCAGCACAGTCCAAGCCCCAAAAAGCACTGTTTTTTAGCGATGAAAACTGAGATGAAATTTCAGCACTTTCGTCCCAAAAAGGAGGATTTTCATATGCTTTCATACCTGCTTACCGGCATGATTTTTTTCTCTCTAGTATGCGCTCCTCTCGTCGGACGCACCTCCGAGCTTACCCAGGCTGCTCTGGAATCCGCAGGCAAGGGAGTAGAGCTGACCGTAAGCCTGCTGGGCATGCTCTGCCTATGGAACGGACTGATGGAAGTGGCAAAGCAAAGCGGTGTTACCGAACGGCTGGCAAAGCTGTTTTTTCCCATTACATCGCGGCTTTTTCCGGGGCTGCCCAGGCAAAGCGCCGCACTAAACGCCGTCACCTTGAACCTGACGGCCAACCTGCTTGGGCTGGGCAATGCGGCCACCCCTTTTGGCCTTACCGCCATGCGGGAGCTTGCCCTGCTTTCTCCCGGTGAAGCCGCCTCCAATCAAATGATCACCTTTGTGGTGCTGAACACCGCCTCCATTCAGCTGATCCCCACAACCTGCGCGGTGCTGCGGGCAGCACATCAGTCCGCACAGCCCATGGAAATACTGCCCGCGGTGTGGATCACTTCCATTGGAGCGCTGTTGGGGGCACTGCTCATCGCCAAGCTGCTTTCTTCTTCAGGACGGGCTGCGGAATCTGGTTTCAGGCACAAAAAAAGGGCCTCCGGAATGCGGTAGCCCCGTCAAAATTGTTTCACGTGAAACAATTGTTCTTTTTTCAGAGAGAGTTTCCTGTTCTACGGAATATTGCCAGGGTTTTACCGGGAAATATAGCATGACTTCCGGACCTTATCGTATAGCAGATAAAACTGCGCAGCGGGCAAAACGCAGGCCGGCTGTTTCGGATTAGGGAAATGTCTTTGCATTGAGATATAAATTTAGCATATTTTCCGCCTGACAAGAGCTTTCGAACAGACTCTACCACCTTGCAGGAAGGTGAACGAACCTTTTTCGCGCCGCATACGCTTCCGCTGGACCGAATGCAGACTGCGTTTTTTACTATGGCTTCTTTGCCGATATGGAAGGGGTTTTGGGGATGCTGACAATTTCTAATCTGGCGGTTCCGGCTGTAATTGCCGCTATCCTGCTTTGGGGCCTTTACAAGCTGAAGGGAAAGATGTTTACTGTCTTCCTGCAGGGTGCGGGAGAAGGGGCCAGAACAGCCCTTTCGATTTTGCCGGCCCTGGTGCTTTTGATGACAGCTATCGGCATGTTCCAGGCCTCCGGGGCGCTGGAGCTGTTTACCAGGCTGCTATCCCCTGCCGCCAGGCTGCTGGGCATTCCGGAGCAGCTGATTCCCTTGGGGGTTATCCGGCCTATTTCCGGCAGCGGCGCCACCGCTTTGCTGGAGCACACCTTAAGCCAATACGGCCCTGACAGCTTTTTAGGCCGGGCAGCCTCGGTAATGGCCGCCTCAACCGAAACCAGCTGTTACGTCATAGCGTTATATTTTGGGGCGGCGGGCATAACCAAAACCCGCCATGCCCTGCCTGCCGCTTTGGCCGGGGACCTGATTTCCATGGTGCTTGCTGTGCTTACGGTAAAGCTGCTGTACGGGCCGGTTTAGGCTTGGGGAATATTTTGTTCGATTTGTTCCCAGGGGGTATGGCAGACGAGGCAGGCTTTGCTTAGGTGGCTTGCTGCAGGCTTTGTTCTTTGCGGACCCTGCCCTCCCGCAGAAGCACCTTCAAATGCTCGGAGTTTTCCGCCGCGAGTGCGTTACGGTACTGGTTTAGGTGGCTGATGATGGTATCCAGCTCCTCTAAAAGGGGGCGGTTGTTCAGGATAAAAAGGTCAGTCCACATATCCTCATTGAGCTTGGCTACCCGGGTGAGATCCAGAAAGCTGCCGGCGCTGAAGCCCCGTTCCTTTAACAGGGAGGGGCTTTTTACATAGGCGTTGGAGACGATATGGGCCAGCTGGGAGGTATAGGCGATGATCTGGTCGTGCTCCTGGGCGGTAGTTTCCACCACTTTGCCAAAGCCAAGCTGCAGCGCCAGGGCTTCTACCTGCTCCACGGCCTGGCCGGGGGCATTGCCGGGGGTTACAATAAAACTGGCGTTTTGATACAGGTTCTCCTGAGCGTAGGCGTAGCCGGAGAACTCCCGCCCGGCCATGGGATGGGCTCCTACAAAGAAAACGCCTGCTGCCAGGTAATCCGGCTGCAGGGACATGACTGCCTCCTTAATGCCGCAGCTATCGGTGACGATACTGCCTTTGGCAAAGCTTTGCAGGTGTTCCCGCAGAAAAGCAATGGTTTGGCGGGGGTGCAGGCAGACGATGGTGAGGTCGGCAAGGTGCAGATCCTGGGGGGTGGCTTCTTTCTGGATTGCGCCCTGCTCCAGGGCTTGGCGGATAGTTTTCTGATCGGTATCCATTCCCCAGCAGGTGTGTTCGGGGGCGTATTTGGCGATGGCTTTGCAGAAAGAGCCTCCGATCAGGCCTAAGCCTACTACAATGATGTTCATCCGGGGTTGCTCCTTTCCTTTTGATTGGGCTGTAAGGCAATTTATGGGGCATTCCTTTGTTTGTTGGGTTATAGAACAAAACGTAAGAACGAAAAGCGCTGTTACGTCATAAAATGGCGGGCTGGGAGAAGTTGAAGCGGAAATGATGGGGCATTCCGTTGAGATAGGGGATTTGGGCTTCGCCTTCAATCAGCGGGAGGAGATACTCTGTACCCTGGCGGGTAAGGCCCTGGTGATCAGGCAGAAGCCACTGGGTGGGAAAGCGCTTTTCCCGATTGGCCACCTGAGAAACCGGCACGGACTGGATTTCTACCCGGTAGGGGTGGTTGGAAACTCGTTGGAAGACCATGAACTCCCCGGTTTTGCCCTGGAGGGCTGCCTGTACTCCGCTGGCGCCGATGGCACGGCTTTCCTGCAGGTCGGTTTGAGAAAGGAGGTGGGCGCTGCACCGTTGAAGGATGTTCAGCTCCACCGAACGCACCTTGCCGCCCAGACGTTCCGCTACCAGATTCTCCAGCACTTTGCCAGCTCCGGAAAGATGGCCGTGGCCAAAGGCATCCACCCCGCCGGCAAAGTCCTGCTCGGAGAGATAGGCGCCGTTTTCCAGACGGATACCCTCCGATACCGCTACTACCACCGAGGAATGGCCGATCTGCATGGACTGAAGCTCTTGGAGAAAGCTTTCCGGAGAGAAGGGCTGTTCCGGCAAATAGAGCAGGTGGGGGGCGGTAATCCCCAGGTGATGCGGCAATGCCGCTGCAGCAGTTAACCAGCCGGCGTTGCGGCCCATAATTTCCACGATCGTCACCGAAGGAATGGGGTAAACGGCGCAATCCCGGGCAATCTCCGCCATGGAACAGGCGATATACTTGGCGGCGGTGCCAAAGCCGGGGGTGTGGTCGGTAGCTTCCAGGTCGTTATCAATGGTTTTGGGGACGCCGATGACCCGGATGTCCTCCCCTATTGCGGAAAAATAGGCGGAAAGCTTGGCGGCGGTATCCATAGAGTCGTTGCCGCCGATATAGAGGAAATAGCCGATGTTATATTTTTGGAAAATCTCCAGCAGGCGCTGGTAGACAGCTTTGTCCTTTTCTATTGGGGGAAGCTTAACCCGGCAGGAGCCTAAAGCCATGGCGGGGGTGCGCTCCAGCAGGAAAAGCTGTTCCTCCTTGGGGGCCTGGGCGGTAAGGTCAATGATATGCTCTTCTAAAATGCCGTGGACCCCGTTGCAGCCGCCCAGCACTCTGCCGATTTCCGGGCTGTGGCTGCCCTCCCGGATGATTCCTGCCAAAGTTGCGTTAATTGCGGCGGAAGGCCCGCCGGACTGCGCCACCAGAAGATTTTTTTTCATTGCTTGATTCTCCTTGCTTTGGTTAAAAATAGCTTGTTTTCTTGCTTTTTATAGATGTAAAATTTGGCTTAGTCACCGGTTTTGGAACAAAAAGCCGATCTGCATATCCTTTTCGGTTCCGCAGATACTGTAATGGCCATCTGTGTATGCTTCAACCACATTTTTCCAAAAGACAGAGGCCGGCCGGTTATTTTGCCAATAGCACACTTCCCAAAGGCCCGGATGCCTGTCAAACAGCTGAACCGCAGCCTGAGAGCCTACGCCCTTGCGGCGGTACTTCAGCATAACAAAAAACTCGCCCACAGCCTGCGCCTCCTTTTCCTCCCGGTAATCGCAGTGGGGGCAAACAAGGGCAAAGCCCGCAATTTTGCCGTCCACCCGGATGAGATAGGGAAAGCGCCCGGCTTCGTTCCAGTAATCGTCAATGTGGCTGTAGCCGTAGCAGCCGTATTCGTTGATATCCTCGCCGCTGTAGGCGGTAAATTCATAGAGATACAGCTCCATCAGCCGCACCAGCAGGGACTTTTCTTCTTCCTTCATCAGCTGCAGGGTAACCTGCATCATTGCCGCCCCCAATCAATCCCACTCAATCTCGCCGCCCTCTTCTTCCACAAGACGGTACAGCTCCTGTTCCTTCTCAATCAAAGCGGTGATGATTCCGGCAAATTTTTCCGCCTTTTTCTCGTTTTCCGGGGTTAAATCATAGTAGGCGACGTAGCTGCCGGCCTCGGGGTCGCTTTCCAGCCCTTCCAGCAGCTCCGGGGCGGTTTTGGCAAGGTAGTAGTTGAAAAGGGCGTCCCAGTTATAGCCGTTCATGTAGGCGTTTTCGTTGATGGCGTTCATTTTTTCCCCGATGGCAAAGGGCTTGTCGTTCTCGTTATAAAACCAGACGTCAATCCTGTCATCACTCTTGTTGATTTTTACATAATCCGCCATAATAAAACCCTCCGTTTTCTTTTATCTTTTTAAAAAAAGCGGAAATTTCCCGCAAAGCTGCGCACAATAAGCATGCGCGACGTCCTGCAAAGGATAAATTTGCCACAAAAAACGCAGCATTCCAAAAAACCTGTATGCGAAGCATTTTCAATCGCTCTGCAAGAGCGCACCTACACTCTTCACTATTCTCTCTTACTTATTACCTGCGCAAACATGTATGAAAGAAAAAAATCTGCACAGACTAAGCATGGACCCATTCCCCAGGAAGGAGTTGAAATCATTATGCTGGATAAAATTGCTTTAATTCTGGTCATCATCGGCGCGCTGAACTGGGGCGCCGTGGGGCTGTTTCAGTTTGACGCCGTGGCCTGGCTGTTCGGCGGGCCCAGCGCCATGCTCAGCCGGGTAATTTATACCCTGGTGGCCCTGGCCGGAATCTGGGCCGTTTCCCTTTTGTTCCGGGAGCCGGAGCGCTCTCAGTCTCATTAGAGAAAGACGCCGCCTGCCTCTGCCCTGCAAAAAGGACAAAGGCAAGCGGCGTCCCTTTTTTTATAAGCTTTCCAGAAAGCGCTCGATCCGCTTCAAAGCTTCCAGGATATGCTCCAGGGAATAGGCGTAGGAAATGCGCACAAAGCCCTCTCCACAGCTGCCAAAGGCGGTGCCGGGCACCACTGCCACATGCTGGCTGTAAAGCAGCCGCTGGCAGAAGTCCTCAGAGCTGAGGCCCGTTTTTTGGATAGAGGGGAATACATAAAAGGCGCCCTGAGGCTCAAAGCAGGTTAGCCCTAAGTGGTTCAGCCCGTCTACAATCATGCGGCGGCGGGTATCGTACTCCGACACCATGTAGGCGATCTCCTCATCACAGTCTCTCAGCGCCACAATGGCCGCGTATTGGCTGGTGGTAGGGGCGCACATAATGGCAAACTGGTGCACCTTCAGCATCTGCTGGATAACAGGGGCCGGCCCTGCGGCATACCCTAAGCGCCAGCCTGTCATAGCGTAGGCTTTGGAGAAGCCGTTTACCACTACCGTCCGCTGCCACATACCAGGCAGCTCGGCAATGGACACATGGCGCTGGCCGCCGTAGGTAAGCTCGGCATATATTTCGTCCGAAAGCACCATCACGTTGGTATCCCGCAGCACGGCGGCAATTTCCTCCAGGTGCTCCCGGCGCATAACCGCCCCGGTGGGATTGTTGGGGAAAGGGAAGATCAGCAGTTTGGTTTTGGACGTAAGCTTTTCCTTCAGTGCCTTCGCTGTCAGGCGGAACTGGTCCTCCGCCCTGGTTTCAATAGGAACCGGCACCGCGCCGGAAAGGGAGGCGATGGGGGCGTACGCCACAAAGCAGGGCTCCGGGATCAGCACCTCGTCCCCGGGGTTGACGAGACTGCGGATCATAATATCAATCGCCTCAGAGCCGCCGACTGTGACAAGCACTTCGTCCTTGGATTGATAAGTAAGGTTAAAACGGCGCTTTAAGTAAACGCAGATTTCCTCCTTCAGCTCTGCTAAGCCGGCGTTGCCGGTGTACCAGGTACGGCCCCGCTCCAGGGAGTCCATCCCCGCCTTGCGGATAGCCCAAGGGGTTTTGAAATTAGGCTCCCCCACACCCAGGGAGATAACATGATCCATCTCGGCGGCAATATCAAAAAAACGACGGATGCCGGAAGGCTTGATGTTTTGTACCTCCCGGGAAAGAATTTGGGAATAATCCAGTTCTGTCACAGTAATGTAGCCTCCCTCATATCAATCTCCTCATCGGAGATCAGGGTGCCCTTTTCTTTATACTTTTTCAGCACAAAGTGGGTGGAGGTAGCGATTACTGAATCCAGGGTGGCAAGCCGCTGAGAAACAAACAGGGCAATATCCTTAAAGTCCTTGCCGGATACGGTGAGGGCAAGGTCAAAGCCGCCGCTCATCAGGTAGCAGGATTCCACCTCGTCAAAGGTCATAATGGTATGAGCGATTTCGTCAAAGCCCAGATCCCGCTTAGGGGAAACTTTCAGCTCTATTTGGGCGCAGACGTAAGGACGGTCGGTTTTATCCCAATCCACCAGGGCCTGATATCCCCGGAGCACGCCTGCCTGCTCATACTGCTCGATGGCGGCTGCCACCTGCGCCTCCGTCATATCAAGGATTGCAGCCAGCTGGCTGTTTTTTAACCGTGCGTTCTTTTCAAGCAGGGTCAGCAATTTGTCCATGAATATCACTCCTTTTTTTCTTGCCCATGTTATTTTTTATATTGAATTTTCATGGAAACGGTGCAGAAATCAGAGGGGAAAAGCTTGGAATTACCGGTTTTCGGCTCGATTTTTGACTGCCATTTCTTGAAAATCCGTGACGCTGTATTTTGTTTCCGGCCATTTGGGGGCTGGATTCTAATTATTATAGCAGGCTTTTTCTGAAAAATCCAGCCCCTGCCCGCTATTTCGATACAAATTCAATAAAAAAATGCGGCAGGTCTTGTCTTTATACAAAACACAAGCCTGCCGCAGAGAGAAGCACCACTTCTCCTCCAATTTGTGAAATTACCCCTCTGCTTGCTGCCCGGCCGTTGCGCCGTATGCGGGGACGGCGGCGGCTTCCATCCGCTGCTGCCGTTCAATCAGATACCGGGCATAAACCGACAGGGACGCCCGGTAATAGGGCAGCGTATACAGCAGCGGAAACAGGAGTACAGAAAGCAAAAACCACCCAATAAAGCTCAGCTGCAGCCGGAGGATCTCCCCACGGCGCCCTTTGCTGGCCTTTACCGACTGTTTGATGATCCGGGAAACCTTTTGCCCGCCATCCTCCGCCAGAAGATACGGCGCCAGAAAATACCGCTGCTGAAACGCCCAGAAATAAACGCTGAGAATTACCGCCAGCAGTACTGTCACAAAAATGCCGGTGTAAAAAATGAGGGTGTTTAGGGAGGACTGCTGATAGGGGAAAAGGGAAAGCCCAGCCGCCAGCGCCAAAACCGGCAGGTAGAACAGAACGCTCCACAAAAGGGTGCGCAAACCCAGCTGGAAGGCAAGCCACAACGATTTGCCATAAGACCGCCCTGCCCCGAAATAGTCAAAAATGGAAAGGACAGGGGCGCTTTCTCCTGCAGAAAGCCGGTAAAACCATCGGGTTAACCCCTGCTGCAAAGGCCGCAGTACCAAAAAGCTGCACAGCGCCACGCTGCCGGTGATGATAACTGCGGTAGTGCGCACATTGATCGGATTATCGAAATTGTTATCCGGCGAGGCCATAATGTCCACAAAGCCGGTAAGGCCCATGGCCATGTACAGAATCTCCTCGGCCAGCGAGAAAAGCAGCATCACGCCGCCGGTAATCAGCAGCGCCTCAATCACCGGCGCCCAGCTGCCCTTCAGGCTCCATTTGCCCCCGTTTTTGATCTGCTGAAAAAAGGTCATCGGTCTGGTCCCCTTTCTGTTTTTGCGGACGGTACTGCTCCGGGTTGTTTTATGCTTTGGGGAAGGTTATTTTGCCGCTACAAGCTTCTCCGCCTCTTGGGCCACAAGGTCGCCCATCCGGCTGGTGGAAACGGTTTCCAGGCCCTCCGCGGCAATATCCGGAGTGCGGTATTTGGCTAAAACGTTCTCCACTGCCTGCTCAATGGCGGCGGCCTGCTCCGGCATACGGAAGGTATAGCGGAACATCATCCCCAACGAAAGGATTGTGGCAAGAGGGTTTGCAATTCCCTGGCCCGCGATGTCCGGCGCGGAACCATGGATAGGCTCATACAGGCCGCCGCCGGAATAGCCCAGGCTGGCGGAGGGCAGCATGCCGATGGAGCCGGAGATCATGGCGGATTCGTCCGAGAGAATGTCTCCAAAAATGTTGGAGGTAACAATGACGTCAAACTGGGAGGGATTACGTACCAGCTGCATGGAGGCGTTGTCCACATACATATGGCCCACCTCCACCTCCGGGTACTGCTGGGCAATGCGGTTGATCACCGAGCGCCACAGACGGGAGGATTCCAGCACGTTGGCTTTGTCGATAGAGGTAAGCTTTTTGCTTCGAGCCATGGCCATATCAAAGGCGGTTTTGGCAATCCGCTCAATTTCCGGGACACTGTACAGCTCTACGTCATAGGCAGCATCCTGGCCGTCCACCTCAGTATGCCCCTTTTCACCGAAATAAATGCCGCCGGTAAGCTCCCGCACCACCAGCAGGTCTACCCCTTTGGAAACAATGTCCTCCCGCAGGGGGGAGGCGTTTTTCAGAGGCGGGAACACCTTAGCCGGGCGCAGGTTGGCATACAGCCCCAGCTTGGCCCGGATGCCCAAAAGCCCTGCTTCCGGACGGTTATGGGCTTCTACGGCGTCCCACTTAGGGCCGCCTACCGCGCCTAACAGCACAGCGTCCGCCGCACGGCAGCGCTCTATGGTTTTCATGGGCAGAGGAATGCCTTCCTCATCAATAGCGGCGCCGCCCAGCAGGGCGTATTCCAGCCTGAGCTCAATGCCGGAGGCTTTGCACACCCGCTCCATCACCTTTACTGCTTCGGCAGTTACTTCGGGGCCGATTCCGTCGCCAGGCAATACACATAAATGCAAGCTTTTCATGGTTTTCTACTCCTTAAATATAAGTAAAAAGTAAGAGTGAATAGTGAATAGTGTAAGTACGCTCTATTAGAGCGATTTGAAAAAATGCTGCGCATTTTCTTCCTTCGATATTACTGTTCACTGCTTTTCTATAAAAACCTGCTTTGTTTTTGCTTAAATAGAGCAGGTTTTTAGGCAAATGGGGGCCGTTTTGGGGCAAAATTAGGGCTTTTGGGGGCTTTTTTTGGACAAAACTGCTGGGGTCAGTTCTCTGGGGTTTCTTCCCAGTCCTCTGGGTTCCAGTTCTCTGGGGCCCAGTCCGTTTCGTACTGCTCCTCTTCCCCGTCCTCCCGGGCCGCTTCTACCAGGCGGATGGTGTCCCGCAGGCCGAAGGAATGGAGCATTTTGTCGTCTACATCCCGGTAAAAGGAGGGAAGCAGGCCGTAGGCCTCCGCTACCTGGTCCCTCATCCAAAGGGAGGGGGTAACAAGCAGGGTATAGCCCATTCCATGCTCTGTAACCCACTGGGAAAAGGGCTTTTTGGGGTAGGCTAAGGCGGTAAGCAGTGTCATAATAACGCCGCCGTGGGTAACTACCGCCGCGGAGTGCCGCCCCTCCATGCACAAAAACCGAACAATGCTGTCCAGTCCCACAACAATGCGGCTGAGGAACTCACGGCTGGTTTCTCCCTCCGGCGGGGCGACGTCAGGGCCGCCGGAAATCCATTGGGCATATTCTTTAGGGTAAAGGGCTTTCAGCTGCTCCAGGCTTTTATCCTCAAAAACGCCAAAGTTGTATTCCCGCAGCTCCGGGATTTCCCGCGGCTCCAGGCGGGGGTACAGCATTGCGGCGGTTTGGCGGCAGCGCAGGCAGGGGCTGATGTACAGCTTCTCCGCCGGAGGATACTGGGCGTTTTCCAGGATGACTTCCAGGTTTTTCACCCCCTCGGGGGCCAGGGGCTCATCGGTTACGCCGATGTAGCGGCCCTCCAGATTGGCTCTGGTATCGCCATGGCAGATGAGATGAATCCGGATGCTTTGCAAGGGGAGCCTCCTTCCTGCGGCTTTCTTCTGCCCGGGTTATAGGACGGAACTGCAGCTTTTTATTCGGATGCCCCAAATTTGGCAAAACAGCAAAAATTCTGCAGGGAACGAAGAAAAAAACCGACCTTTTCTGTGTGATTTGAACAAAAATGAATTTTATTCGACAAAGATTCTTTACAAATCGTAACGGTTATACTATAATTTACGATGTGTTAAGGCTGGCGACTCCCGCCGGTCTTCCTTTTCATCAGGAGGACAAGGGAGAGCGCCGGAAATGATGTTTTGTTGGAGGGTACCCGATATGAACGCTGATTTTCCCCGTATACTCACCCTGTTGCGGAAAGAAAAAGGAATCAGCCAGAAAAACGCTTCCGCCCATTTGGGCATCTCTCAGGCTCTGCTTTCCCACTATGAGAAAGGCATTCGGGAATGCGGGCTGGATTTTCTGCTGCGGTGCGCCGATTTCTATGGGGTTTCGGTAGACTATCTGCTGGGCCGGTCTCCTGACCGCTCCGGCTCTCAGCTTACGGTAGAGGATATTCCCGAGCCGGACAGCGCCGGGAAGGAAAATGTGCTGCGGGGCCGGGCAGGTATTATGCCGGTGCTGAATAAAAAGCTGATTGCAAATTCGTTGAACATTCTGTTTGACCTGCTTTCCAAAAGCGGCAACAAGGCGCTGATCAACGAGGTTTCCTCCTACCTGATGCTGGCGGTATACCGGATGTTCCGGGTAGTACACAGCGCCAACCCCAAAAACCAGCAGGGGATGTTCACCCTGCCCTCTAACCTGGCCTCCGGGTACTGTGGGGCGGCTATGACGATCTGTGAGGCAAATGCTTCCTCGGTAGCTTCCGGCCATGCAGTTGGGGAACTGGACCCGGTAAAGCAGCAGGACCAGGAAGAGCTGGCTGTTACCACCGAATCTCTTACCCAGAACTACCCGCTGTTTGCCTCTTCTCTGCTGAATCTGATCAAAAACTCAGAGGGGAAAATCCTCTCCCACTGCGAGAACCCAGTTCCTCCTGCCAGATAGGAGCGGTGTAGACGGGATTGTCCTTTTATTTTACCACTTTCGGCGGCTAAAATAAAGCAATCTGGGAAAATTTATCATATTTTTCGCAATTCATTCATTTTTGTGAGTTTTTTTATGCAAAGTGCAAAAAATTAGAGCTCCTGTCATTCTTTTTGTCGGAAGAATGGCGGGAGTTTTTTGCTTTTTTCCTTTGTATTGGGCTTACAAAACCTAAAAAAGGAAAAGCGGGGTGGAAAAACAGCAAGGGCAGTTTCGTCCTTAAATAGGGCATAAAAGTTGCTTTGCGGGCTTTATTTTGCCGCAGGAATGTAGTATAATGAAAAATAACCGCGATATTTTTTGGGAAAGGATGTGTGCCCTGTGAATTTGGAGCTGTATGATTTGATTATCGGACGCAGAAGCATCCGGCAGTTTGTAGACCGGCCGGTGGAACCCCAGGTGCTTGATAAAATCCTGGAGGCCGCTTTTTATGCGCCCTCCGCCCATGACCGCCAGCCCTGGCGCCTGATTACGGTAACCCGGAAGGATACTTTTGGGGAAATGCAGGCGGTTCACCCCTACCTCCCTATGCTGAATACTGCCGCTGCCGCGGTGCTGGTGTGCGGGGACCTTTCGGTAGCGCCGGAGCACTGGCAGATGGACTGCTCGGCTGCGGTGATGAATATGCTGCTGGCCGCCAAAGCGCTGGACGTAGGCAGCTGCTGGTGTGCAGTGGCCCCTCATGAGGACCGGATGGCGGAATTTAGCCGGATTTTTGAGCTGCCGGAACAGATTGCCCCCTTTGCCGTGGTGGCTTTGGGCTACACCGACGTCCAGAAGCCGCTGCCAAAACGGGAGATTGCTTCCAAAATTCATTATGAAACCTGGTAGCCGCCCCTGCAAAAAAAGCTGAGAGAAAGGAGCCGGAGCCAATGAGAAAAAAACTGCTTGCCCTTTTGCTGACGTCCTGCTGCTTTCTGTTCTCCGGGTGCAATTTTATGCTGCCTAATGTGGAGGAGCTTTTGCAGCCCCCTACCCTTTCGGAGGAGCAGTCCGCCATTTTGGAGGCGCTGCAAAACTCCGGCTTGGGGGAGAATATTCAGCTGAAATACCCCAAAAACGGCGAGTACCGCTCCGCCTTTGTGCGCCATGACTTAGATGGAGACGGCTTTGCGGAGGCGCTGGTGTTTTATCAGGACCCCTCCAACGAAAGCCGGGCGCGGATTGGGATTTTGGATTATCGGGAGGATCTGGGTTGGGAACGGGTATTTGATTATCCCGGCAGCAACAGTGAGATTGATCAGATTCAGTTTGTGAATATTACCAACCAGCCAAACAGCTCCGACCTGGTGATCGGCTGGGCAAGCGCTTCCCCCAGAGAGTCCAAAACCCTTTCTTTGTACCATTATCAGGACAGGCGGCTGAAGGTACTGGCCCAGGAATCCTATGACGAGCTTGCGATTGTGAACTTCCATAACCCGGGGTATGACGATATTGTGCTGCTGGAACACAGCTACAACGGCCAGGAGCTTATTGCAAAGCTTTTGACCTTAACAGAGGATGGGACGATCGGGCTGGTGGGGGAGGATTATCGTCTGCCCTATTCCTATACCGAGTATGTGCAGATTACCTCCGGCAAGCTTTCGGACGGCAACAGCGCTTTGTTTATTGACGGATACTTAAACGATAGTATCCTGTGTACCAGTGTAATATACTATGACTTTGCTGCAGAACAGCTTTCCTCCCCTTTGCTTTTCCGCAATGAGGAGGAGGTGGACGATTATACCGAGTCTACCCTGCGCACCGCTCAGGTTTACTCTCGGGATATTAACGGGGACGGGGTGATGGAAATCCCGATCCGGTCCTATGTATCGGTGCCGGGATATGAACAGCAGGAGGATTTGGACGGCATCTATTACTACGAGTTTGTTTCCATTACGCCGGAAGGGCTGAGCCGTTCCCCCCTGTATTTTGTGAACAGCGAGCAGCGGTATATGATCCGCCTGCCGGATGAATGGGGCGGCCGTGTTACCCTAACCCAAACCCCCCGGAGCAATGAATGGCGGCTGTGGGTATATAACGGCTCCTTAAACAACCTGACGGAAGAGCTTTTGCGGATTAAAACCTATTCCCAGAACGACTACCACGACAAGCTGGAGCTGGAAAGCTACCAGCTGATTGCCTCCAATGGGCTGACCGAGTACTACGCTTATATTCCCCCCAGCCAAAATCAGGAGTACTACTTTACCTACGAAATTATTGAAAAAGAGATTTTTATGATGCTGTAATCCGCCTTGCCGGCTGTGGGACGGGGCTGCAGACGGCGGAGCTGCTGTACCGTCGCCAAAGCTTGCCGTATGGGGATGCTTTTGGATAGAAAGGAATGATTTTGAAAAGATGAAACGGATTTTAGTCTGCGAGGATGAGGACGTTATCCGGGACTTTGTGGTGATTAACCTGAGAAGGGGCGGCTACGAGGTAGTGGATGTCCCCAATGGAGAGGAAGCGCTGCGGGTGTTTGATGAAAGCGGCGGCAATTTTGACGTGGCGCTGCTGGATGTGATGATGCCGCCGGGAATTGACGGCTTTACCGTTTGTAAGGAGATTCGGCGGCGGAGCAGTTCTATCGGGATTATTATGCTTTCGGCAAAGTCTCAGGAAATGGACAAGGTGAGCGGGCTGATGCTGGGGGCGGATGATTATGTGACCAAGCCTTTCAGCCCCACTGAGCTGGTGGCAAGGGTGGACGCGATCCACCGGCGGGTGACGATGCTTGCCGGGACAAAGGCAGCGCCGGAGCAGCTGTGTTCCGGGCCCTTTGTGCTGGATTTGAAAAGCAGGACCTTGAAGAAAAACGGCACGGTGATTGATTTGACCCAGGTGGAATTCCAGATTATGGAGTACTTTTTGCAGAACCCTGACGTAGCGCTGGAACGGGCTGCGATTCTGCGGCAGGTTTGGGGCGAGGAATATGTGGGGGATGAAAAGATTGTGGATGTGAACATCCGGCGGCTGCGGATGAAGATTGAGGAGGACCCCTCCTCCCCTCAGCATATTACCACTGTTTGGGGGTATGGGTACAAATGGATTTGATGTTAAGGGAAAAGGTAATAGTGAATAGTAAATAGTGTAGGTACGTTCCTTGCAGGAACGATTGAAATGTTGCTGTGGATTTTTTTCATTATAAGGGTTTGAAATAGCTTTACTTTTATGGGAAAATGTTTCACGTGAAACAATTGTTCTTTTTTATGGCAAAGAAATTCTCTGTTTTGGCCGCTGCACCACTAAGATGTGCTTCGTCCCTAAAAATGCCCGAAAGGAGGTTGCCCTTATGGCCGCCAGACGTATCACCCGCCGCTGGCTCTTTAACAGCTTTGGCGTCATTATTGTCATTTTGGTTGCGCTGATCGGCGCTTTTTCTATTGGCATCCGGGGATACTATTATAACCTGGTGTGGCAGGCGGGCAACTCTCGGCTGAGCACCCTTTCCACCTATATCGGCAGCCTTTCCAAAAGATTATCTCCGATGGAGTATCAAACAGAGCTGCGCAATTTGGTTGCCAACTTTGAGGATAAGGACAAAATGGAGCTGATGGCCTTAAATGGCAAAGGGCAGATCGCCATTACCTCCAGCGGGTTTGAAAGCGAGGAAACGGTGGAGTTCCCGGACTTTGCCCAGGCTCTTTTGGACGAAAGCGGAACGGCTCGCTTTCAAGGGGATTTGAATGGCGAGAATGTATGCGCTATTACCCAGACTTTGACCCAGCCCTCCGATGAGATTACGGCTTTGCGGGTGGTAATTTCCATGAGCCGGGTGGACAGGCAGATTATCAGCAGTATTTTGGTGATCAGTTTGGTGGGGCTGCTGGTAATCGGGGCGGTACTGTTTTCCAGCCTGTACTTTATTAACTCCATTATTGCCCCGCTGGACGAGGTGGGCGAAACTGCCAAGGAGATTGCTCAAGGCAACTTTTCTGCCAAGCTGGAAAAGAAGAATGACGATGAGATCGGGGACCTGGTGGAGGTTATTAACCACATGGCGGAGGAGCTGGCCAGCACCGAACAGATGAAAAACGACTTTATCTCCTCTGTTTCCCACGAGCTGAGAACACCGCTGACCGCCATTAAGGGCTGGGGTGAAACTTTAAGCGATCCTGCCGGGATGGACCCTCAGATGCTGCAGAAGGGGATGCGGGTTATTGTAAACGAAACCCAGCGGCTTTCCTCTATGGTGGAGGAGCTTTTGGACTTCTCCCGGATACAAAGCGGGCGGCTCTCTCTAAGTATGGCGCGGATTGACCTGGTGGCGGAATTAAGCGAGGCGGTGCTGATGTTTACCGAACGGGCTAAGCGGGAAAATATTCGTCTGTTTTATGACGAGCCGGAGCTTTTTTTCCCGGTAACAGGGGATAAAAACCGGCTGCGGCAGGGGTTTGTGAATATCATTGATAACGCCCTCAAATACTCCGACAGCGGGGATACGGTTACGGTATCTATCCAAAAGCAGGGGAATTTTGCGGTAATTGGGATAGCCGATACCGGTATCGGCATCCGGCCGGAGGATTTGCCCAAGGTGAAGGAGAAGTTCTATAAGGCCAATTCTACCCGGCGGGGCTCCGGCATTGGGCTGGCGGTGGCGGATGAGATTATCACCTGCCATGGGGGAACCCTTTCTCTGGACAGTACTTTGGGGAAAGGGACTACCGTTACCATACAGATCCCTTTGTGCCCTAAAAATGCTGTGGCTGAGGAGTAAGGCTTTTGCACTTTACCGCTTTCGGGACGTCGCGCAAGCTTGATTGTGCAGAGGGGTTTGGGAAGTATGGGGCATAGGGGTGTCTGCTATGAATTGAGAAGGAGATTTCAATATGAATCAGAGAAACTTTTGCTTATTGGAGGAATATATGCTCTCCTGCATTGGGGATGTTTGCCATGATGAGGGACATATCCGCCGGGTGCTGTACAATGCTTTGGAAATTGCCAAAACCGAAGGCCCTGTGGACTATGACGTGCTGATTGCCGCCTGCCTGCTCCATGACATTGCCAGGAAGGAGCAGATGGAAAACCCGGCCCTGTGCCATGCCGTGGAGGGCGGAGAAAAGGCATACCGCTTTTTAACGGAGCATGGCTTTGCGCCGGAGTTTGCCCAGCGGGTGAAGGAGTGTATTCAAACCCACAGCTATCGGGAAGGCAACCCGCCCCGGAGTATAGAAGCAAAAATTTTGTTTGACGCCGACAAGCTGGACGCTGCGGGCGCTATTGGCATTGCCCGTACTTTGATGTACAAAAGCGGGCTTGGGGAGCCGTTGTATACCCTGCTGCCGGATGGAACTGTTTCGGATGGGGAGAAGGATGCCGCTCCTTCCTTTTTGCATGAGTATAAGCGTAAGCTGGCAAAGCTTTACGATAACTTTTATACTGCTGCCGCCGCAAAAATTGCCAGGCAGTACCGGCAGACCGCCCAATGCTTTTATGAGGGGCTTTTCCAGGAGGTAAGCACCCCCTATCAATATGGCAAAAACGAGCTGGAACGCCTTTTGGCGGATAACGCTTGACGATAAATACCACAAAACCTGAAGGAAAGAAGGAGACCAAAAGACTATGACGTCCGAAAACAAAAAGCCCATAAAAACCTCTATTGGCGGCCAGGCCGTGATGGAGGGCGTGATGATGCGCGGCGTGGACTGCTCCGCTATGGCAGTGCGGGTACCGGATGGCAGCATCACCGTGGAAAAATGGGACCAGAAGCCGATGAATTCCGTTTGGTATAAACGCACTCCGTTTATCCGGGGGATTTTTAATATGATCGACTCTCTGCTGGTGGGCTACCGGTGCCTGATGCGCTCGGCAGAGCTTTCCGGCTTGGAGGATGAGGAGGAGCCCTCCCCCTTTGAAAAAAAGGTGATGGAAAAGCTGGGCGAAAATTTTATGAAGGTTTTCTCGGTTATCTCCCTGATTTTGGGGATGGGAATTGCCATCCTGTTGTTTATGGTGTTGCCTACCTTTTTGGGCCGGGGCATTCAATATTTATGGACGCAAGCGGGATGGGGCGTTTTGTCGCAAATTGGGCTGTCTTTGATTGAGGGTGTGGCCAAAATCATTATTTTTGTGCTGTACCTTGCTTTGGTTTCCCGCATGAAGGAGATCAAGCGGCTGTTTGGCTACCATGGGGCGGAGCACCAATCTATTGCCTGCTATGAGGCCAGAGAAGAGCTTACTGTAGAGAATGTGCGGAAGCATTCCCGGTTCCACCCCCGGTGCGGCACCAGCTTTTTGCTGATTGTGCTGATTATCTCTATCCTGGTTTCCTCCCCCATTGTGTGGACCAATCCGCTGATCCGCATTGTGTGCAAAATTGCCCTGCTGCCGGTGGTGGTGGGGATTGCCTATGAGATTATCAAGCTGGCGGGACGTCATGATAACTGGCTTACCCGGGCGGTTTCCGCCCCAGGGCTGTGGCTCCAGCGGCTTACCACCAATCCCCCGGACGACAGCATGATTGAGACTGCCATTGCCGCCCTGACCGCTGTTTTGCCCAAAGAAGAGGGCAGCGACAAATGGTAACGGTTGCTCAGGCTTTTCGGCAAATAACGGGATTTTTCAATACCGCGGGGATAGAGTCGCCGCAATTCGACGCAATGCAATTGGTAGAGGCAGTTTCCGGCGTTCCTCGATACCGCATTGCCCAGGAGAACTCTCCCCTGGCCTTGGACCGGTGGGAGCAGTTACGTCAAATGGCAAAGCGCCGGGCAGAAGGCTACCCCTTACAGTACCTTTTAGGCGAGTGGGAGTTTTTTGGCATGACTGTGGCGGTGGGCGAGGGGGTTTTAATTCCCCGGCAGGATACCGAAGCTTTGGTGGAAACTGCCATATCCCTGCTAAAGGACGTCCCGCAGCCGGTAGTTGCAGACCTTTGCAGCGGTTCCGGGTGTATTGCTATGGCTATTGCGCGGCATCTCCCTCAAAGCCGGGTGCTGGCGGTGGAGCTTTCTCCGGAAGCGTTTCCCTATCTGCAGAGGAATCTGGCAGGCTGTGGGCTAAACGACGTCACCGCCATACAAGGGGATATTTTTGACCCGGAGGTACAGCGGCAGGTTCCGGCCTGTGATTTGATTGTCTCCAATCCCCCCTATGTAACCGAGCAAGAAATGGCTGCTTTGCAAAGGGAAGTAACCTTTGAGCCGAAAATGGCGCTGTATGCGCCTGATAACGGATTGTATTTTTATAAAAAGATTGCCTGCCAGTATTATAAAAAACTGAAGCCCGGCGGCTGGCTGGCTGTAGAAATCGGCTGGCGGCAGGGGGATGATGTAACAGGGATTTTGTCGTCGGCCGGATATGAAGGGGTTTGCCTTTACAGGGATCTTACCGGCAAAAACCGGGTTGCCGCCGGAAAACGGAGTTTGTGAACAAAGGAGTTATTGCAATATGGAAGAGAATGCCACCATTATCCGCTGTATGCACTGCGGAGCCAACGGGCCCGCGGCGCGATATCCTGTGCT
This sequence comes from uncultured Oscillospiraceae bacterium, assembly GCA_949741215.1. Lineage (GTDB taxonomy): Bacteria > Bacillota > Clostridia > Oscillospirales > Ruminococcaceae > CATJLA01. The sequence continues at coordinate 2,979 of CATJLA010000157.1, read as the reverse complement.
GAATGTGGACACCCAGCCAGAGCTGAAAGCCAGGGTGCTTTCCAACGAGCTGTTTTTAATGAAATGCCCCAAGTGTGAAAAGCTCACTCCTTATGCATACGACTGCACCTATGTGGACGCCAAGGCCAACTTGGTGATTGTGCTGCGTCCGGGATTAAAAAACAGTCAGTTTGTGGAGCGGCTGAACCAGCTGCAGCAGGTATTTGGCAGCGGCGGCGGCAGGCTCCACCGGGTGGTGTCTTCTCCTAACGAGCTGCGGGAGCTGGTGCTGATCCATTCAGCCGGTTTGGACGACCGCGCAGTGTTTATGTGCAAAATGCTGATGGCAGGGTCTCTCCAGCAGGCCAGAGTGCCCATTACCGCCCTGTATTTCGCTTCAGCTGATCTGGAACGCCAGGTGTTAAGCTTTGAGTTCCACCTGCCCAACGGCCAGCGGATGGCAAAGGCTATGGAACTAAAGGCTTACGAAAACTGTTTGGAGGTAGTAAATCAGGATCATTCCCTGGTACGGGACGCCTACCTGAAATTGGACCTGAGCTGGGCACTGCAGTACATGAACCAGACCGCCGGGCTTGCCAGGGAGCTTGCAGCCAAACGGGCGGCAGAAAATAACGCAAAAAACGAGAGCGCTTCCTCGGAACAGCAAGAATAAGGGAATCGGATGATTGGAAAGAAAGGCAGGAAAATCCATGTTTGTAGACGTGGCAAAAATTCGGGTAAAAGCAGGGGACGGCGGCGCCGGCGCAGTTTCCTTCCATCGGGAGAAGTATGTGGCGGCGGGCGGCCCTGACGGCGGGGACGGCGGTAAAGGCGGAGACGTGGTGTTCCAGGTGGATACCAATCTTTCCACTCTGGTGGATTTTCAATATAAAAGGAAGTATGTTGCCCAAAACGGAGAAAACGGGCGCAACAAGCGGTGCTCCGGCAAAAGCGCGCCGGATTTGGTGATTAAAGTGCCTAAGGGGACTTTGATTCGGGATGCGCAAACCGGCCGGGTACTGGCGGATCTCTCCTCCGATAAGCCGGCAGTGCTGGCCAGAGGAGGCAAAGGAGGCTGGGGCAACGCTCATTTTGCCACCCCCACCCGGCAGATCCCCCGGTTTTCCAAGCCTGGGGTTCCCGGAGAGAGCTGTGAGCTGCAGCTGGAGCTGAAGCTTTTGGCGGATGTAGGGCTGGTGGGCTTTCCCAATGTGGGCAAATCCACCCTGGTTTCGGTAGTCAGTGACGCTAAGCCGGTAATTGCCAACTATCACTTTACCACCCTTTCTCCAGTTCTTGGGGTAGTAAAGGTGGAGGAGGGCAGCTCCTTTGTTATGGCGGATATTCCCGGCCTGATTGAGGGCGCCAGTGAGGGCATTGGGCTGGGGCATGAGTTTCTTCGTCATGTGGACCGCTGCCGCCTTATTGTCCATGTTGTGGACGTATCCGGTATGGAAGGCCGCGAGCCCCGGGAGGATTTTGCCGCCATCCATTTTGAGTTAAGGAACTTCAGCCCCGAGCTTGCGGACCGTCCCCAGATTGTGGCGGGCAACAAGTGTGATTTGGCCGCGCCGGAGCAGGTAGAGGCTTTCCGGCAGTTTGTGGAGCAGCAGGGATATGCTTTTTTCCCCATCTCCGCAGCCACAAGGCAGGGGATTTCTCCTCTGATTTATGAGATTGCCAACCGCTTAAAGGAGCTGCCTCCGGTAAAAGAGTACGAGCCGGAGCCAATCCCCCTGGAGGAGCGTGTGCCTAAGAACAGCCGCTCCTTTACCGTGCGTAAGGAGGATGGGGTTTATATTGTGGAGGCTGATTGGTTTATGAAAGCCTTTGGCATGGTGGACCCGGATGATTATGAATCTCTGCAGTACTTCCAGCGGGTAATCCGGGAGGTTGGGATTATTGACAAGCTGGAGGAGATGGGAATTCAAGAGGGTGATACCGTAAGCATTATGGACTTTGATTTTGATTATATCCGATAAGGGAGAGCAGCGTTCAAGGCCGGAGAACCGGACCTGCGGGACGTCATAACAGAAAAAAAGCAAATGTACAATAAAAGGAGGAATTGCCACGATTGCCATAGAACAACAAAGCCCGGTGGAAAAGCCGGCGCTTTTAAGCCCCCTTACCTTGGCCTTTATTGGTGATGGCGTGTATGAGCTGCTGGTTAGAGAGCACCTGGCGGCAAAGGGCAGTATGCCGGCAGGCAAGCTGCATAAAATGGCTGTAGAGCTGGTGCGGGCTTCCGCCCAGGCAGGGCTTTACAACAAGCTGGAGGAAGAAAATTTGCTTACCGAACAGGAATTTGCGGTGATGAAACGGGGGAGGAACAATAACTCCTGCCACTGCCCTAAAAATGCCGACCCTATTGAGTATCGAAAAGCCACCGGCATTGAGGCTCTGTTTGGATACCTGTATCTGGAGCGGCAAATGGCACGGCTGGACGAGCTGTTCCGGTTGGCCTTGGAGCTTTGGGGATGCAATAACTTTAGGGAATAAGTAATAGTGAAGAGTGAATAGTGGAGGTGTCCCTGCGGGACGGATTGGAAAAATGGGATTTGCTGTGTGCTTCTGGTTTTATTTGAGTTGTTTTTTGCAGTTTCCTCTAAAAACACTGCGGTTTTTGCCTGAAATGGGCCTGGTTTGGCTGGAAAAGAAGACCTTTTGAAGCAAAGAGCTGTGGTTTTTGAAGAGATTTTTTTAACGACAAGCGATAAGAGAGAGGATGGACCTTTTCGTGAAAAAGCAAACATTTTGGAAAGAGCTGGCAACTGATCTGGGCTACGACCTGGTGGGCACCGCTATTTACGCTTTGGGCCTGCATGTCTTTGTTATCCCTGCCAACTTTGCGCCGGGTGGGGTTTCCGGCCTGGCAGCTATGCTGAACTATCTGTTTCATTTTCCGGTTGGTACCGGTATTCTGCTGCTGAACCTGCCTCTTTTGCTGGCTGCTTTTAAATTTCTGGGCAAGTGCTTTACCTTTAAAACCTTGAAAACCAT
>CATJLA010000156.1 GCA_949741215.1 uncultured Oscillospiraceae bacterium | reverse complement strand
GATCCTCAATAGAGGGCTTGCCATACAGAACCTTGCAGCGATCCCCCAAAATCACATTGCCGGGGCGGGTGTTGCGGTTTAATAAAACTGCGCTGACGTCACAGCGCCCATCAGTCAGGCGCCTGATCAACAGGTCCGCGCAAGGCAAAGAGTCTCCGTTTACCACCAGGCAAACCATCAGCTCCTTGGTTTCTCTGCCTTGCCGCAGGTAAATGTGCCGCAAAAGACCGGTGTGGGTTTTTTCATCGTAGAGGGAAATTTTGCTTTCTTTTAGCCATAAAGCGATGATATTTAGAACTTGAGTAAAGCTTTCAGGCTGCAGAAGGCAATCCTCGGCGGGAATAATGCGGTGAGAGCGCTTTGCATAAAAACCGATTACAGGCTGGCCATCCTTATTGTACCCCACCGGATATTGGGCCTTGTTACGGTAGCGCTGCCGCTGGGGTGAGGGAGAAAATGGCTCTAAATCAAGGTTTATGCCGCCAATCCGCTGCAGGCAGTCCTGAATCCAGTGCTGCTTTAGCCGGCACTCCTCCTCGTAGCTGATATGCCAGAAGGAGCACCCGCCGCACTGCCTGTATACAGGACAAGCCGGCTCTACTCTAGTAGCTGAAGGGCTAATGATGCGCTCAATTTTACCAAATCCATAGTTTTTAAGTACTTTTACGACCCGAACTTCCGCTAAGTCTCCCACGGCTGTATTGGGCACGAAAAGCGCGAAGCCCTGATGATGTCCTACTCCATTGCCTTCGCTGGTAATATCTGTGACTTCTATGGTGACGAGGTCATTTTTTTGCAGCATGATGTTCTCCTGTTAGCTTTTATGGCAGAGCTGCTTCGATTTTATGGCGGATTTTAGCCTGAGGTTTTTTAGAAAAAAAGCAGGCACTTACGTCCTAAAAGCGAATACAGACGTTTTTTATATAGTTTGCACAAGCGGATTTTGCTTCCATTTTGGCTTATTTCGGCCTGATTTCGGCTCATTTTAGCTTCAAAGTGGCTAAAATCGGATAATGATCGGAGGGGAATTCTCCGTTTACCTTGTCGGTTTGGATACGGACATCTACTACCTCAAATTCATCGGAAACAAAAATATAGTCGATGGGGCTGGCGCCAGCTTTCTCTTTGGCCTTAAAGCCGTGATAGGTGTTGGAGAGAAGGTGAGCATCAATGGCGGCATATACGTCGTTAAGGTGGACGTTAGAATAGCTGTGCAGGTTATTCCGCAGGATCTGCAGGGGGCGGCTGTTGGATTTTGCGTTAAAATCTCCCATTAAAATAGTGGGGAGGGGGTCAGTTTGGTTAAAGCAACTCATATACTGTAAAATCAGCCGGACACCCAGCACCCGAGCCGGAAAGCAGATATGGTCGAAATGGGTATTGAATACCCGGATACGCTTGCCGGTGTTTTTTTCCATCATCTCTGCCACAGTGCAGATGCGGGGGAAGATGGAAAAATACGCCCGGCTGGCCTGCTGCAAGGGCGTTTTGGAAAGCCAGAAGGTGGTATGGTAGGATACGGTAAACCGCTGGTTTTGCACAATAATATCGGAGTGCTCGTCCAAAGAGGGCTTAGCGCCGGAATAGCGGCCCTCGCCCAACACGCTGTAGTTGCGCAGCAGGGTTTGGACATCCTCCTTCATTTTGGGCAGCAGTTCCTGAACGCCGATAATGGCCGCGCCGGACTGCAGAATCATTTGGGCGGCAGCATATTTTCTGTCGCTCCATCGATGACGGCGGGCGTGTTTCTGATCCGACTTCAGATTAAAGGTTGCAACGGTAAGGGTATGGGAAGTCTGTGACAATTCCGATCACCTCGTAAGTATACTTATTATTATGATAGCATTTTGTGAGGGGGATGTAAAGTAACCATACCAGGAATTTTATGTTAAAGGATTCTTTTTCGCAGTTTTTTGCGATTTCCGGGGAGACTTGCCGGGGAAGGCTGCTGTATGTCCAGCCAAAGTTGTCCTGATGATAGCGGGGAAAAATATGCAGATGATAGTGGCCGACGTCATTGAAGGCGCCGCCGTTCTGCATGACGCTGTAGCCGTCAGGATGGTACTGCTCTTTCAGGGCAGTGATGATTTTTTGGAAACGCACATCAGATGTGAAAAAAGAGAGTCCGGGATTTCATCGGCATCCAGATCATGCTTTTTGGGAGCAAGCAGGACGTGCCCCTCGATCCTTGTGCACAAAATCGGTTGTAATTTTTTCTTTGGAGCAAAAAATACAGTTATTCATATTTATACCTGCTTTTATGAGGATTTCTATAATATAGTAATGAAGGAGGAAGGATTTTGTTGCAAGGAATTTATATTTTTCATCTGATCTTTCGGCGTGAAGCGTGGGGCTTCTTGGGTATTCATGTTTTGTTTAGAAAAAGGTATTGGAATTTGTAACATTTTTCGATATAATGAAAGTATTGTTAACTATTATGGGATTCTATTCGATTTTTGGCGGAATGGAGTGCTTGCAATGAAAAAAAAGAAAAAATGGATTGTTCTGGCCGTGGTACTGCTGCTGGTTGGCGCCGGTATTTTTGGATGCCTTAGGATGGCCGCTGATGCTATCCCGGTGCTGCCTGTGGGCGGGGCGCACCAGGGGGATTTGGAAACCAGCCTTTCCATCTCCGGGCAGGTGACCTCCGGCACTACGAAAACCTTCTTCTCTCCCGGCTCGGTAAAGGTGAAGGCGGTGGCATGTCAGGTAGGCGATACCGTCACACAGGGGGAAATTTTGATTGAGTATGACGCTGAGGATATGGCGGACAGCCTGAGCCAGCTGGCCTTGCAGCATGAGAATGCCAAGCTGCAGTATGAGGACACCTACCGCAAAATGACTGAAACCCAGCAGGATTATACCGATGCTGAGGACGATATTGACGCAATCCAGGATGACATTGACTTCTTCCAGGAAAAGCTGGACAAGGAGCTGGAGGAAAGCTGGCCTGATGAGGAACGGGTACAGAAGTATACCGAAAAAGTGGCAACCTTAAAGCAGGATCTGGCGATTTTGAAGCAGAAAAAGGAATCTCTTGACTCGGCGCTGAAAAGCTTTAGCGAGCAGTCCTTCCAGATGCTGCAGAATCAGATTGATTTGGCGGCGATCAACTATAATATGGCGGCGGAAAATTACATAGAGGGAAACAGCCAGGTGGAGGCTCCTTTTGACGGAGTGGTTACCCAGCTTGCGGCGCTGGAAGGGGCGACTACCGCGCCCGGACAGACGATTATTACATTGGCGGATTCCTCGGACATTCGAATTGCGGTTGCTTTGAGCAAGTATGATTTAAGCCGGGTGGAGCTGGGGCAGCAGGCTGTAGTTACCTTTGGCAATCATCGGTATGAGGGGGTTGTTTCTCATATTGACGCAGTGGCCCAGATGGTGGGAACGGCGACGGTAGTGCAGGCGGAAATTACTGTGGCAGAGCCTGATGAGGCACTTCGGTTAGGGGTAGAGACAGATGTGGAGATTAAGACCTTTAAGAGCAGTAACGTCACGCTGCTGCCGGTGGAAGCGGTGAAGGTGGACCGAAACGGAGAGTACTGCTATATTGCGGTGCCAGTAGATGACAAGGAGCGGTTTCGTCCTGAAAAGCTGTATTTAGAAACCGGGAACTCCTCGGATTTTGATATTGAAATTCTTTCCGGGCTGGAGGGGGACGAAAAGGTGATTTTGAACCCGCCCTCCAACATTTCGGCAGAGAATTACTTCTTCAAGATTCAGGCAGGGGAATAGCAGTGGGGAGGGGCAGCTTTGAATATTCTGGAAAACCTGAAAATGGCGCTGGAGAACATTGCCGCCAATAAAATGCGCTCCTTTTTGACCATGCTGGGGATTATTATCGGTATTGGGTCAGTAATTATGATTATTGCGGCGGGCAACGGCGGCAAGCAGGAGATTATGAGCCAGGTGGAGCAGATGGGCGCCGCTACGGTGCAGATTTCGGTGGATAATCAGAAGGCCACTGAAAGCGATTACTTTACCTTTGAGGACATTGAGGCGCTGAAGGCCAAGGTGCCGGAACTGCAGTATGTTTCTCCGGTGGAGCAGGTGCTGGGGACGGTGGCTTATGGGAATCATTCCATGACCGGCATTTTTGCCGCGGGTACCCCGGATGTGGAGCGGATGAGCAGTGTGGAAATGCTTACCGGACGGTTTTACACCCAGGAGGACTTTAATGCTGCCCGGAACGTGATCGTCCTGGATGACAGAGCGGCGCGGGAGTTTTTTGGAGATATTGATGTGGTGGGGCTGACGGTGGATGTTACCCTGGGGCGGAAAACGGTAAAGCTGAAGATTATCGGGGTGTACAAGTCTCAGATGGGGGAATTTATGTATGAGGGAATGCCGGTGATTCCGTATATTCCTCTGAGCACTTATCTGAATGTATCCGGGCTTTCTGACTCTTTTTCCAGCCTGACGATGATGGCGGACAGCAAAGACCATACCGAGGCCATGGGCACTACTGCCCAAAATGTGCTGGAATCCCGCCATGGTAACCGGGGTCGGGAGGTGTATCAGCTGCAGAATATGGCCCAGGCCATGGATGCAATTAACAGTGTGATCAGCCTGTTTCAAACCTTTATTGCGGCGGTGGCGGCGATTTCCCTTGTGGTGGGGGGCATCGGTGTAATGAATATTATGCTGGTTTCGGTTACGGAACGGACACGGGAGATTGGGATTCGGAAGTCGTTGGGAGCAAAAACGCACAACATTTTGGCTCAGTTTTTGACAGAATCGGCAATTTTAACGTTAATTGGCGGGGCAATCGGAATTCTGTTTGGGGTTGTGGGGGCGTATGCTATCTGCGCTCTGCTGGGTACTGCCCCGGTGATTGATGCGGTGACAATTCTGTTTACCCTGGCGTTTTCCTGCTCGGTGGGCATTTTCTTTGGCATTTATCCGGCGAGAAAAGCGGCGCGGCTGAATCCGATTGATGCGTTGAGGCATCAGTAAGGCGCGACGTCCTGCAGGCCTGTGTTTTTGTGGGGTTAGAAATGGCCTTAATAGAGAAGTTTATAAAATTTGACGAATTTTTTCCATTTTAATCGTCAACAGAGTAAAAGGATATTGTCGAAAGCCCTGTTTGTTGCTATAATAATGAAAGGGCTTTCGTTTTTTATGGGGACGGAGCTGCGACCTGAAATCTCAGAGAAAGGCTGTGGTTTTTGTGGATAGTTTGATGTACAGCATGAACGTTGTGGTGCCAGTGTTTTTGATTGTTCTGATTGGCTTTGCGGTAAGGAAAATGGGGATTGTTGACGACCGTTTTGTGGATAACGGAACCAAACTTACCTTTAAGTTGGCCCTGCCGCTTTCGATTTTCAGAAGCATTTATTCCTCGGAAATTGGAGAGATTTTTAATATCAATCTGGTGGTTTTTGCGGTTTCCGGTATTGTGATTTTATTTTTGGTGCTGTGTTTACTCATGCCTCTCTTTATTAAGGATAAAGCTGTGTGCGCTACGGTGATTCAGGGGATTTTCCGCAGCAATTTTTTGATTTTGGGGGTTCCGCTGGCGGCCAATATGTTTGGGCAGGAGGGGTTAGCCCCTACCACCTTGCTGTTGGGATTTGCGATTCCGGCGTTTAATCTGCTGGCGATTGTTGCTTTCTCGGTGATTGTAGGGGACGGACACGAGGAGGGAAGCAAGCTTGCCAAGTGGGGCAGAATCGTGTTAAATATTTTGAAAAACCCGTTATTTTTGGCCTCGGTTCTGGGGATGCTTTTCTCATGCTTCCATATAAAGCTACCAACTATTTTGGAGAAAACGGTTTCGGATATTGGATCTATGGCAACACCTTTGTCACTGCTTGTGCTGGGCGCACAGTTTGATTTGAAGAAGGTGAAATCCAACCTAAACATGCTGGTGCTTACTACTTTGGGGCGGATTGTGGTTGTACCGCTGGTTGTTGTGGGGCTGGGTATTTTGCTGGGATACCGGAGCTACGAGTTAGGGGCGATTTTTGTGTTATTCTCGGCACCTACTGCGGTAAGCAGCTATGTTATGGCTGAAAATATGGGCGGAGATGGTGATCTTGCCGGGCAAGCGATTTTAACCACAACCTTTTTCTCCATGTTTACTATTACGTTAGGGATTTATTTACTGAAGGTTTTTGGTCTAATCTGAAATCTACATAAAAATGCTCCGGGGAAAGTTTTCCTCGGAGCATTTGTTTTTGGGGACAAAACAGGCTCATTTTCAGTCCAAAAGGCTCTGATTTTAGGCGAAATAAAAGACTTTTGCAACAAAATCAGCGGATTTCGTGGTAATTTCCCAGGAAAGTAAAGCTCATAGTTTCGCTTTTCAGCTCATCCAGAAGACGGAGTACTTCGGGATGAGCGACCTTGCCTTCCAGATCAAAATAGAATAAAAACTCGAAGTCGGAATCGGGAATAGGACGGGATTCCAGCTTAGTCAGGTTAAGACCGGCAGCAGCGATTCGAGCCAGCAGGTGATATAAGGAGCCGGTTTTATGAGGCAATGACAGAGCCAAACTGATTTTGTCGGCATCTGGGGTGATTTCCATTGACTTGGAAATACAGAGGAACCGCGGATAATTGTTGCCGGCGTTTTGAATACCTTTTTCGATAATCTGCAAACCGTAGAGCTCTGCACAGGTTTCGGAGGCGATCGCTGCAAAACGATTATTTGTGGATTCTGCAACGAGCTTTGCAGCTGCCGCAGTATTGGAATAGGTATGGACTTTAATTCGTGGATGTTCTAACAGAAAGTTGCTGCATTGGGAAATAGCCTGCTCATGGGAATAGAGGTCTGTTATATCGTCAAGTGATACACTGGGGCGGCATAAAAGCGAATGCTCCACCTTTACCCGAACAGCCCGGCTAATAGAAAACTGGTGTTTGCGCATCAGGTCATACACAGAAACAACAGAGCCGGCAGAGGAATTTTCTATAGGTAAAATGCCGTATTTACAGATCCCATCTTCTATGGCACGAAACACTTCCTCAAAGCTTTGATAATAGTGAATTTTCCCATTTGGGAACAGAGAGAGACAGGCCTTTTGGGAAAAAGCACCGGGAACACCTTGACAGGCCAGTTGCTCCTCTGGGGAGATATAGAGGGGAGGGGTATAAGAGGCGGATACTTGATCATGCAGCTCTAATTCCGGATGAATTAGGGCACGTTGCCGTTTTTTGCTGATCTCCATAATGGAAAGGAATAGTTCTCGGGCGGCTCCGCCATATAAAGAGCCTGCCAAAGCTTCGACTTTATCCAGAACCTGGGCTTCTCTATCAGGCTGTAAAACGGGTAGATGATTTGCTATTTTATATGCGGCTACCTCCTCGGCCATAGCCATTCTGCGACAAAAAAGAGAAACCAGCTCTTGATCAATTTTGTCTATCTGCTCTCGGCATTGCTGAAGATCCATTTTTTGAACCTCCTTCCATCAATTATGAGGTCTGTAAAGGTTAGAAAAATAGAAAATAAGGCTATAATTAGGGCTGTGGGACGAAATTGTACTTTGTTGTTTTCCACAGAACGGGAGGCCAAACGACGTCATAGAAGCAGCGAAATGAGGAGACTATATTAGCAAAGAAGCGATTGCAAGAGCCGCGGCAGCCTCAACACAGGGAACTGCACGGACCGCTACGCAAGGGTCATGCCGGCCTTTGATTTTGATGGTAGCATTGCAGCAGTTTACAAAATCAATAGTTTCCTGAGGTCGTGAAATGGATGGGGTTGGCTTAAAAGCTACTCGGAAAAGAATGGGCATACCGGAGGTGATTCCCCCTAAAATGCCGCCATGGTGATTGGTACGAGTTTTAACTGAACCAGTTTCGTCTATGAAAAAGGGATCATTATTTTCGACCCCAGTCGAACTCGCAGCAGCAAATCCCTCGCCAAACTCGATGCCCTTGATAGCAGGGATACCAAAAAGTGCGGTGGTGAGCACGTTTTCAACACTGCCAAAAATCGGATCCCCAAGGCCGGCGGGAACTCCGGTAACAGCACATTCCACCACGCCTCCCAAGGAATTTTGATCCATTCGGGCAGCTTCAATAGCGGCCAACATGAGTTCGCCGGTGGGATTATCCAAAACAGGAAATGGCTTATTTGCTATTTCGTCAAATAGAGTAGGATTGGGATCAATCGGGTTAAAAGAGGTGTCGGTATAGCCGCCGGTACGAAGAAGATGCGCCCCCAGTCTAATACCTTTTTGCGCCAAAAACTGCTTACAGAGGCCACCGGCAAAAACCAAAGGCGCT
>CATJLA010000155.1 GCA_949741215.1 uncultured Oscillospiraceae bacterium | reverse complement strand
CTGGTGACCCAGGTCTGCGGCGACCGGATGTATGTCTCCAACGCCACCGGCTGTTCCTCCATCTGGGGCGGCCCCGCGGCCACCAGCCCCTACACCGTCAACAAGGAGGGCAAGGGTCCCGCTTGGGCCAACTCCCTGTTTGAGGACAACGCCGAGCACGGCCTGGGCATCTACTACGGCCAGACCATTGAGGAAAAACCCGAGTTTGCCGCTAAATTTAAGGCCACTACCGTCAAGGGCAGCCAGTTTAAGCAGCCTCTGCTGGAATTCTCCGGCGCTTGTGCAGGCTGTGGCGAAACTCCTTACGCCAAGCTGGTAACCCAGCTGTTTGGTGATAAGATGTATATCGCCAACGCTACCGGATGTTCTTCCATCTGGGCAGGCTCCTCCCCCTCTGCCCCCTACACCGTGAACAAGAAGGGCTTTGGTCCCGCTTGGGCTAACTCCCTGTTTGAGGATAACGCCGAGTTTGGCTACGGTATGTTCCTGGCTCAGAAGCAGCTGCGGGACAAGGTGATCGCTCAAGTCACCGAGCTGCAGGGCGTTGCCGCTGAAAAGGGCAAGGCCGAGATTAAGGCTGCCTGTGACGAGTACCTGGCTACTGTGGACGACAAGAACCTGAACCGCGCTGCCAGCGACAAACTGGTTGCTGTTCTGTCCGGCTGCGATTGCGACCACGCGAAGGAAATTCTCGCCAACAAGGATTACCTGGCCAAGAAGTCTGTTTGGATCTTCGGCGGCGACGGCTGGGCCTATGATATCGGCTTCGGCGGCCTGGATCATGTAATTGCTTCCGGCGAGGACGTGAACATCCTGGTATTTGATACCGAGGTTTACTCCAACACCGGCGGTCAGTCCTCCAAGTCCACTCCTACTGGCGCTGTGGCTCAGTTTGCCGCTGCCGGTAAGGAAGTGAAGAAGAAGGATCTCTCCGGCATTGCTATGAGCTACGGCTATGTTTACGTTGCTCACGTTGCTATGGGCGCTGATTACAACCAGTGCATCAAGGCAATTTCCGAGGCTGAGAGCTACAACGGTCCTTCCCTGATCATTGCTTACGCTCCCTGTATCAACCATGGTATTAAGGGCGGCATGACCGGTGCGCAGACCGAGATCAAGAAGGCTGTAGAGTCCGGCTACTGGCATATGTACCGGTTTGATCCCAGACTGGCCCTGGACGGCAAGAATCCCTTCCAGCTGGACAGCAAGGCTCCTACCGCTGATTATGACAGCTTTATCAAGAACGAAGTCCGTTACAGCTCCCTGACAAGAGCCTTCCCCGAAAGAGCGGAAGAGCTGTTTGCCAAGGCAAAGGACAATGCGGCCAAGAGATACGACCACCTGGTACGGCTCTCCAAGCTGTACGACGTGCAGTAATTTCATACCCGGTTTCAAAAGTCCCTGCTCTCCAGGGGACGTCTACCGCCTGCCGGCAATCCGCCGGCAGGCGGTTCTTTTGTTCTCAGGGGCGCTTTTGGTGGGCGGGAGTTAAAAGATTTTGGCGTCCCCAAACAGAAAAAAGATTGTAGAAACAAGGCAGGCATGATATAATAATCAAAAGAGGGAAAAAGCAAGCTGATTGCCATGGCAGCAGATTGGAACTCTGCGTTTTTACATAGATGAGTTAGATACAGATTTCCGGACAGCAGTGCTTTTTAGCAAGCGTCAAAAAATAAAATGATTTCAGGAAAGAAGCGGTTTGCAGATGTGGGCAGTATATGCGGTTTTGTCGGCAGTATTTGCAGCGGCTACCTCCATCCTGGCAAAAATCGGCATTCAGGATATTAACTCCAACCTGGCCACTGCTATCCGCACTGTGGTGGTGCTGGTAATGGCCTGGGGTATGGTGTTTTTGACGGGAGCGCAAAAGGGTATTCCCCAAATCTCCCGGAAAAGCATGGTGTTTTTGGTGCTTTCCGGCTTGGCTACCGGGCTTTCTTGGCTGTTCTATTACCGGGCTATCCAGCTGGGGGATGTCTCCAAGGTAGTGCCGATTGATAAATGCAGCGTAGTTATCAGCATGATACTGGCATTTTTGATTCTGAAGGAAACGGTGACGCTAAAAGCGGTAATCGGCGGTATTTTAATTGCTGCGGGTACCCTTGTAATGATATTCTGACCAAAAAAGGAGCTGAACATTTTGAAACGACTGATCGCATTGGCACTGGCTGTAGTATTTACCCTGCTGTGCAGTACCTGCGCCCTGGCAGCGGAGAAAAAACCGGACTTTATGCTGGTGGGAAAAGGGGCCACAGAGGAACGGATTGTGCTGGATTTGAATGGGGATGAAAAGGTATCGGTTACCTTTTACCTGCTGTCCCCCAAAGGGTACAGCTATCCGGGTTACCTTTTAAGCATTGACGGCCCCGGCTATAACAGCGGCGCGGAGGTTACCACCAAGTATGAGCCCGCTTTGGGGCAGTATTCTGTGACTGTTACCGCAAAGAAAATGGTAAGCACCCAGTTCAGCGTGATTGTATATGGAAAAGGAACAGGCGCTTACGTCCAAAAAGCCATACGCAGCTACCGGCTGGAGGTGCTGGATGGTGACAGCTATGCCTATTGGGATAAGGAGTATTCCGACGAAGAGCTGGCCAAAATGCAGTCCGAGGCGAAGAAGATTAACGTGACCGACGGTATTGCATATGCGCCGGAGGGCGGTACTGTGGTGGCGGATATCTCTGAAAATGCACAGCTCAGCATCTCTGCATTGAAGGCTTTGAAAAAGCGGCCGGATAATACCCTGAAGCTGGCAGGAGAGCGCTATTACTGGGAATTTACCGGCAAGGATGTAAATTATCAGGGCAAGCGGCTGGCAGAGGATGTGTCGGTTGAGCTGCAGAACAATTTGCTGCGGGAGGAAATGCGCAAGGCCTCCGGCAAGGTGAACATCACGGCAATCCGGCTGCCCGCAAGGGAATTGTTGCCGGAAAACGCGGTGCTTGGGGTTCGCAGCTCCCTGCTGAAGGGCAGCGCAACGGCGAAGCTGTATAAATACTCCGGAGGAAAAGCAGCCTTAGTGCAGGCGGGCCTTCCGGTGGATGAGGATGGCTGGGTATCCTTTACCCTGCCGGATGACGGGAACACCTGGTTTTTAGTAAGGGGATAAAATTACCCTGAGCTGTTACGTCCCAATAATAAAAAAGGCCCGGGCGCTCTTCCTTTTTAGGGAGCTGCCCGGGTGCTTTTATTTTTTAGGGACGGGGCTGCTGATTTTAGGCCCAAAATGCTTGTGATTTGCATCAAAACAGGCCCATTTTTGCCCCAAAAACGGCTGGTTTTTATGAAAAGCCAGCCTATTTTTTGCTTACCGGCCTTTTAAGGGATTTACAGAAAATCCTCCCGCATGGGAGTAAAAATATCCAGCAAAACGCCGGCCTCCAAGCAGGTGCAGCCGTGCTCCAGGTTGGGCAGCTTGAACAGCATATCCCCCTTGCGCACAATTTTGGTTTCACCGTTGATAGTGAACTGGAAAGCGCCCTCCGCCACATAAGAGGCCTGGGTGTGGGGATGATGGTGCATAGCCCCTACCGCGCCCTGCTCAAAGTGCAGCTCGCAGACCATTAGGTCTTTGCCGCAGGCTAAAATACGGCGCTTTACACCGCCTCCCAGGTCGGTAAAAGGGATATTTTCGGCGTAGATAAAGGGTTGATTCATGTGATCCATTGTCAATTCCTCCTTCTTTGTTAGGGACGTTTGTGCAGTCCCCTGCTCACTCTATACTTTCAACAAAACGGACAGATGATTGCTCCCAATACTTTTTGTAAACCGGGTGTTCCCCGCAAAGGTTCAGCTGATACATCCGAAAAATAACCGGAATGTTTTTAGGCTGCCACTGCTCCTGATAGGAATACTGGTACTCCATTCCCAGGCGCTGCATTACAAGGCCGCTGCGGGGGTTGTTTACATCGTGGGTAGCGGTGATAAAAGGCAGGCAATCCTGCTTTAGCCGGGTAATTACCGCCTGGCTTGCCTCGGAGGCAATGCCTTTATGCCAGAACTCATGGCGCAGGCCATAGCCGAAATCGTGGCTTTGCTCCATGCTGACATTAACATAGCCTATAGGAAGGTTATCCTCTTTCAGACAGACTGCGTACTGATAACCCTGTGGCTGCAGATAAGCCTACAGATACTGCTTGTGCAGCAAAGCTTTGGCTTCCACTATGTCCCTGACAGGAAACCAGGGCAGAAAGATGTTGGCCTGCTCATCCCTATAAATGCGGAAGAAGGGCTCCAAATCGGCTTCGGTAAACCTTCTTAAAATCAGGCGGCTTGTTTGCAGGGTGGGTGTGTTGGACAAAGTGCATCTCTCCTTTAATTAGGCACGTTGGACAGGGAACGCAGTGTTTTTATCCGGGAATCACCGCCGGCCTGCGCCGCCGCCCCGAGAGGAACCGCCCCCGCCGGAACGCCGCGCCCCGCCTCCGGAAGGCCCCCGGAAACTGCCTCCGCCAAAGCTGCCAAAGCCGCCCCCAAAGCCGCCAAAACCTCCTCCGGAGGGGGGCTTGCGGGAGGAAGGAGGACGCCCTATAGGGGGCCTTGGTACCCGAGGAGGACGGCCCATGCCGCCCATCCCCATCCCTCCCCCCATAAAGGGAGGCGGCGGAGGATTCCTCACAGGAGGGGGAGGCGGTGGGGGCTGTATAGGCCGATAATACCGCCGGGTGGAAAAAATCCCCCTGCGCCGGGGCACCCGCACCGCACGAGCGGCAATAAAGACAAAAACTACCACAAGAACGATAAAAAAGAGCAGCGCTTTTTCAAAAAAACCGGTCTGGGGGGCTTGTGGTTCCGGGGAGTAGTCGGGGGAATCCTCCGGCTGTAAACCGGCAGTGCCGTCCGATGAGATACCGTAGTAGCTGCGCAGGGAGGAGAACAGCTCCTCACAGGTTTGCTGGACGCCGGTATCATAGTCTGCGGCATCAAACCAGGGCTCCAGCTTTTCCTCCAAAATTTCGCCCAAATAGCCGCTGGAGAGGTAGCCCTCCAGCCCTTTGCCCTGCATCAGCCAGTATTTTTCCTCCGCAGTAACCAGCAACAGCAAAACGCCGTTGTTCTTCTCACTGGAGCCAATACCCCACTGGTTAAACAAGGCGATGCAGTAGTCTTCAATATCCCAGCCGTCCAAAAACTCCTGGGTAACAACAACAACCTGTGCACCGGTTTCCGGCTCCAGGACGTCATTGCCTGCCAGAATCTGCCGCTCGGTTTCCTCTGAAAGCACCTGAGCGTAATCGGCTACATAAAAGGACTCGGTGGGGGCAGGCAGGGCGGATTTGCCCCATGCAGAGGGAAGCACCCCCAAGAAAATGAGAAAAACAGCGGTAAAGGCGGCAAGCTTTTTCATAGCGGCTCCTTTCCTTAGCTTTTATAAAAGCATGATGATATTCCCGTCAAGGTCATGGAAAACAAACTCCTGCCTGCCCCAGTCGGCAGGCTTTGCCAGGTCAAGGGCAATGCCTTTGGCGCGGATTTCCTCATAAGCTTTCTGCAGGTCGTCAGCGTTCAAAACAATGGTAACAAACCCGGCGGCAGATTTGCCCCAGCGGCTTTCGTCCCAAACGCAGACAGTACCACCCTGTTCTGGATTGCCGATAAACCAGCCGTCATAGCAGTTGTCCTCAACAAATACCGGCGCGCCGATGGTTTTGTAAAAATCCGCCAGTGCCTTTGGGTTTTTGGAGGATATATTTACGCATTTCAAGCTTTTGATCATGGAAAAATCTCCTTACTCATATAATTCCGCTGGCTGAATGCTCAAAAGCCCTGCAAACACCTTGGCCGGGAATTTTTCCAGCTCCTGGTTTGCCTCGGCGGCAATCCGGTTATAGGGGTCGTGGCTGATAGTGTCATTCCGGGAGGTAAGATTATTGTAAATCCGCTTGCAAAGCTTTTCGTCCGCGTCGGAAAGGGGATGTATCGAAAGCGCGGCGTACAGCTGGGAGGTAGCCTGGGTAAGCGCACTGTTGGCGGCATACTTTGCGGCAGGGCCTTTGGCCTGCTCCAGGGCCAGGCGGGCATCCCGGGTGGCTATCATCAAAGAATCCTCCGCCAGCAGGTACTTTTGGCCCAGTGCCAGCAGCTCGTAGGAAAGGTCTACCCGGTTCTGTAAATCGTTGGCGATGCCAAAGCCGTCGCCTGCTTCCCCCTGCTCAAACACCTGGCTGGCGGTATGAACAAGGCCGGTTAAAGAGCGGTACGCCCCCAGCGGCAGCGAAAGCACCACCATACAGGCGGCAACCAAAGCAGCAATTTTCGGGTTTTTGAAATAAGACAAAAGCCTTTCCCCCTTTTTATCATTATCAGGACGAGGCTGCAGAACGTCCGCTTTCAGGACGTCCCCAAAAGCCCCATATAAGTTTGAAGTTTTGAAAAAAGTTGGGGACATCCCTGCGCGGGACGTCCCACAGCCTGCATACATATAAGCTTAACCCCGGTTGATATCCAGCAGCTTCTGCTTCAGCTCGCCCTCGATAACACGGAGCTCCTGCTCGGCAACCCGGCGCTTCTCCCGCCCCTCGTTCTGGATGCGGACCACCTCGTCCAGGGTGGAGATAAGGGTTTGATTGGTTACCTTTAAGGTTTCGATATCCACAATACCCCGTTCCGACTCCTTAGCGGTTTCAATGGTACCCATCTTCAGTGTTTCGGCATTTTTGCGCAGCAGCTCGTTGGTCATGTTGGTAACTTCCCGCTGGGCGGCCATAGCCTGCTGGGAATGAGCAAGCCCCAAGGCCAGCACCATCTGGCTCTTCCACAGGGGGATGGTATTTACCAGGGACGACTGGATTTTATCCGCCATCATGGAGTCATTGTTTTGAATCAGCCGAATCTGGGGCGCCATCTGGATAGAAATCATCCGGGTAAGCTCCAAATCGTGCAGTTTTTTCTCAAAACGGTCGCACATGGTGGCAAAATCGTTGGCACGCTGGGCGTCCTCCGGCAGGCCGGTGGCCTTGGCCCGGTCCATCAGCTCCGGCAGCTTGGTGGCGCGAACCTCCTCCAGCTTCTTTTTGCCGGCCAGAATGTACATGGAAAGCTCCTTGAAGTAGGCAAGGTTCAGCTCATACATTTTATCCAGCATGGCAACGTCCTTCATCAGCTGAATCTGATGGCCCTCCAGCATATGACCAATTTTATCCACATTGACCTCGGCCTTTTCATACCGGGTTTTCATAATATTCAGCTTATTGCCGGTTTTTTTGAAAAAGCCCATAAAGCCTTTTTCTTCTTCTACGGCGTCAAAGCCCTTCAACTCGGTAATCAGGTTGGTGATCATATCCCCTACCTCGCCCAAATCCTTGGTGCGTACGCTGTTTAAGGCGGATTCCGAGAAGCCTGCAATCTTCTTTTGGGCGGCAGAGCCGTACTGCAGCACCATATTGGAATTGCTGACGTCAATCTTTTGGGCAAAATCGTCCACCATTTTCTGTTCCTCGGGGGTAAGCACGGTGGTTTGCTGGACGATAGCAGCCAGCTGCTCCTGCTTGGCCTTTTCCTCCTGGGCAGCCTGAGCGGCGGCCTCGTCCTCACCGCCTAAGGTAAGGGTGGGTGCGGCGGGAACATCCTCAAACACAAGGGTGGGTTTTTCCATCTGCGAAAATTCAGCCATTAACGGTTCCTCCTCATTCTATATAAACTAAATAGCTGCTTTGGTTTGGTTAGGACAAGACTGCTCCAAAATGCTTTGCGCCTATCCGCCAAAAGGCATGAAGGGCGGGTTTTGTTTTTGCTCAAAGGGAGAGCCGGTAAGCCCCTCCTGCTGCAGCATCCCCTCCAGCACGGTAATGTCGGTGGAAATATCCAGCGCTTCCTCGGCAAACAGATGGTCCAGCTGCTTTTCAAAGGCCAGCAGAATGGTATCCATAATCCCCTCTACCCCCTCAATGGTGGAGCGGGTGTGCTGCTCGCTGATGCCGGAGGACTCTGCCCGCTGGTAGGAATCCAGCAGCTTCAGGGTAGTGGGCAGATAGTAATCCAGAAAACGGCGCAGCCCGGCGGCTGCCTGTGGCTTTTGCCGGACATAAGCGAGAATCCTGCCGGTAAGCTGGGTTAAACGGTCCAGCTTGGTTGAAAGCGCCGGGGACTTAATTTTGCTGTTCAGTCCCGCAAGCTGCTGTAAAAAGCTTTGCCCCTCGGCAAGCACTCTGTCTGCATCGGGGGAACCGGTTGGCTCCTGCTTTTTAGGCACCAACCGGGTTTGGCCGGGGCACAGCTTGGCAAGCACCAGGTACACCCCTATAGAAACCGCCGCGCAAAGCAGGTAGTCCGAGATGCGGTAAAAGGGCAGCACCAGCGCCCACAGCAGCCATACAGCCCCCAGGCCGTACCAGGGTATGGGGGATTTTTCCCGGATTTCTTCCATCCCCTCCGGAATTTCTTTTTTTGCAGCGGAAGGCATCTGCATTCCCCTCCTATATGATATGGTTTTTGGTGTGTTTTAGGACGTAAGTGCTTCACGATGTCCCCAAACAGGCCCTTGCCCTATTATAAAAACGAGATACTTTTTATTTGGATAACAACGATGGTAAAAAAGAAACTACCATTTTCATTTTATCATAATTCCCCCCAGCGTCAAGGAAATTCCCGCAAATTTACACTGGCGTAATAAAATGACGCAGGCAATTTTGTGAAAGCCTGATATATAGGCGGATTTTTCTGAAAAAGCGGACCATAGCTGGTAATACAGCTTTTTGACATATAGTAAAAAATAGGGTGGTATTATGCCTTGGGATGTTATTTTAACTTGGGTGAATGTTTTTCTTTTGATTTTTATTGCGGGGGCAGTGGGATATATCGGTTTTTGGGGGGATAAAGGCACTGAAAAAGTATGTGAATACCCCGAAGAGCCAGGAGGAAAAAGGATAGGCAGCAAAAAGAGGATTGCAGATTTCCGCAATCCTCTTTCTTTTTGAGATGATGTTTTTAAGAAGACAATTTATCAGGGATTAGTATTATTTGCCCTGCTTCTTTTTAATGGAGTTCAGCAGCCCTTCCGCCGCGATAATCTCCTTCATAAATTCCGGGAAAGGCTGGGCCTGGTAGCGCTCCCCTTTTGTCAGGTTGGTGATAACGCCGGTATCAAAATCCACCTCAACCTCATCCCCTGCCGCAATTTTATCGCAGGCCTCCTCACATTCCAGGATGGGAAACCCGATATTGATGGAATTGCGGTAAAAAATCCGGGCATAGGTTTTGGCGATTACGCAGGAAATGCCGCTGGCCCGAATAGCAACCGGCGCATGCTCCCGGGAGGAGCCGCAGCCAAAGTTAAGCCCCCCCACCATAATATCCCCAGGCTGCACCTTATGGATAAAGTCCTTATCAATATCCTCCATGCAGTGGGCGGCAAGCTCCTTGTGGTCGCTGGTGTTCAGGTACCGGGCAGGGATAATTACGTCAGTATCCACATTATCCCCGTATTTAAAAACTCTTCCCTTTGCTTTTTCCATGATAAAACTCCTCCTGTTATCAAACCTTTTCCGGGGACGTAATCTTTCCGGTCAGTGCCGAGGCAGCCGCCACAGCCGGAGAGCAGAGGTAAACCTCCGAGGTGGGATGGCCCATCCGGCCCACAAAGTTCCGGTTGGTGGTGGCAAGGGCTTTTTCCCCTTCCGCCAAAATGCCCATATGGCCGCCCAAACAAGGCCCGCAGGTGGGGGTGGAAACAGAGCATCCGGCCTCTACAAAGGCAGTAAGATAACCCGCCTGCAGTGCGTCCAGGTAAATTTGCTGGGTGGCGGGGATAACAATTACCCGGCAGGATTTGGCAACCTTTTTGCCCTTCATAATCTCGGCGGCCACCTTCATGTCCTCCAACCGGCCGTTGGTGCAGGAGCCGATCACCACCTGGTCAATCGCCACACCCTCGGCTTCATCAATGGTTTTGGTATTTTCCGGCAGATGAGGGAAAGCCACAGTGGGGCGCAGGGCGGAAAGGTCGATCTCATACACAGCGTCATACTGGGCGTCCTCGTCGGCAGTTACCATGTCAAACTCCCTAAACACCCGGTCCTTCACATAGGCAAGGGTTTTGTCATCCACCTCAAAGATGCCGTTTTTGCCCCCGGCTTCAATAGCCATGTTAGCCATAGCAAAACGGTCGTCCATCGAGAGGTACTGCAGGCCGTCGCCGGTAAATTCCATGGACTTATACAGCGCGCCGTCCACCCCGATCATACCAATGATGTGCAGGATAATATCCTTGCCGCTCACCCAGGGGGCGGGCTTGTTTTTTAAGACGAATTTCAGTGCGCCGGGCACCTTAAACCAGCACTCCCCGGTAGCCATAACCGCGGCCATGTCGGTAGAGCCAAAGCCGGTGGAAAAGGCCCCCAAGGCGCCATAGGTACAGGTGTGAGAGTCCGCCCCTACCACCAGCTCTCCGGGGGCAACCAGGCCCTTTTCCGGCAGCAGGGCGTGTTCAATGCCCATATCCCCTACGTCAAAAAAGTTAACAACCCCCTGCTCCCAGGCAAACTCCCGGGAGATTTTGCACTGATGAGCCGCCTTCATATCTTTATTAGGGGTAAAGTGGTCCAGCACAATCGAAACCTTTTTGGTATCGAACACCCGGTCAAACCCGGCTTTGCGGAACTCATTGATGGCAACCGGCGTGGTGACGTCATTGCCCAGCACCATATCCACCCTGGCGTTAATCAGCTGCCCGGCGGTTACCGAGGCAAGGCCCGCTTTTTTGGCCAGGATCTTTTGCGTCATCGTCATTCCCATGATACTAACTCCTTTTTTTAAGTAATAGTGAAGAGTGAATAGTGAAGAGTGAAGGTGTCCCCTTTGGGGACGGATTTTTATTTTGTGAAAATAAAAACAGCTTTCGTCTCCTCTGTAAAGAGACGAAAGCTGAAAGCCTCCGCGGTACCACTCTTGTTGACGGATTCCTCCTGAAAAGACGAAAACCGCCCGCTTTGCCCTGATAACGGCAGGTAAAACCGGTTTTTTCTACTTCGGCGACGTCATCTGTGCGGTGTGTGCCGTGCGCCGGTTCAAAAAACAGCTCCGGGAGGAGACCCATCCAGGCCGGACGCCGTTTTGCACCAAACAACGGCTCTCTGTACTCCGGGGATGCAAGGGTATGTTCCCTTCTCAGCCTTTGTGTATCAAAATCATGATTTGTATTTTATGATAGCCTGTTTTTTAGGGATTGTCAAGCTTTTTTGAAGGCATACCAAAATGTGGGGAAGAAAATCGAACACCGCTGTGGGTAGAATACCAATCCTTTGACGGTACGGCTGCGGTAGGTCTTGCCGCTTTTCATATAGCATTTCTGGGGGAAAATGCAACAAGGCGCCCGCTTCGTCCCGAAATATTGCGGATTAGAAAAAATTCCGGAAAAATTAACCGGAAAAAAAGAAAAGTTTCAAAAAATGTTAACCTTTCGACAGTAATATCATGTATAATGAGTAAGAAAGAGTATGGCAGCCGCCGGGGGCTTTGCCCGGACCGGATGGACAAAATTTGAGGGGAAGTGGAAAACGATGTCTGTATGTAAGGTTTTAGTTGCGGATGACGACAGCAATATCTGTGAATTGTTGCGGCTTTATTTGGAAAAAGAGGGCCACACCGTTTTTACCGCTAACGACGGTGAGGAGGCTTTGGGCAAGTTTCAGGAGGAAAACCCGGATATCATCCTGTTGGATATTATGATGCCCAAGCTGGACGGCTGGCAGGTGTGCCGGGAAATCCGCAAAAAGTCTGACTGCCCCATTATTATGATTACCGCCAAGGGCGAAACCTTTGACAAGGTGCTGGGCCTGGAGCTGGGGGCGGACGATTACGTAGTAAAGCCCTTTGACGCCAAGGAAATTGTAGCCCGGATTAAAGCAGTGCTGCGGCGCACCGGCAAGTCGTCCAACGAGCTGAACAGCAAGGAGGTTTCTTACGATAAGTTGGTGGTAAATATGGTAAAATATGAGCTGAAGGTGGACGGCAGGGTGGTGGATACCCCGCCCAAGGAGCTGGAGCTTTTATTCCACCTGGCCAGCAACCCCAACCGGGTGTATACCCGGGACCAGCTGCTGGATGAGGTTTGGGGCTTTGAGTATTACGGCGATTCCCGAACGGTAGATGTGCATGTAAAGCGCCTGAGAGAAAAGCTGGAGGGCGTTTCAGATAAATGGTCGCTGAAAACCGTTTGGGGCGTAGGGTATAAATTTGAAGTAAAAGAATAGGTGTAATAGCTGCGCCTGAAAACAGTTTTTCTACTGCGGCTGTTTTTTCAGGGACGTAAGCGCCTGCGGCGGTTTCACAGGCTGTGGGGAATGTCTTTGCTGCAAGGGGCGTTAAGCGCCCCTTTTGCTGTATAAAAGCTTATGGGGCGCCGTTGGTTGCACGGGATAACAAAGCGGCAGTTACGTCCCGAAAAAAGAAAAAATGTTTCACGTGAAACAATTTTAGAAAGTTTGAGGAGCGGCCGGTATGCAGAGGAATTTGTTTACAAAGTATTTTTCCATCTGCAGCGCGGTGGTGCTGTTGGGCATTACCGTGCTGGGGGTGTTTTTTATGAGCTTTGCCGCGGGGTACTTTAGGGAGGATAAGTACCAGCTGCTTTCCCGCAATCTGGAAATGGCCAGAAATTTTACCGCCCAGGAATATGCCGATACCCAGTACAGCGGTATGCTGAATACCCGCAACTGCCGAACAATCTTCCGGGTACTGGCCAGCGCTTTGGACGCCGATATTTACCTTACCGATATCAAAGGAAATACCCTGATTTGCTCCCACGATTTTGCCTGCAACCATACGGCGGGGGTTATCAGCGAGCAGATTGTAAGCCAGGTGCTGGAAACCGGCAGCTTTACCGAAACCGGCAATTTGGGGGGGATTTACCGCAGCCATTATTATACGGTAGCCGCCCCGGTGCAGGCGGGGGATCAGGTAATCGGGCTGCTGTTTGTTTCCTCCTCGGCAGATACGCTGAACGATTTTTTAACGGAGATGCTGCAGCTTTTTCTGATCAGCGCCCTGCTGGTGCTGGTGATCTGCTTTATTGTAATTTACTTTGTAACCAGCCGGCTGGTGCGTCCTTTGCGGGAGATGGTGGCGGCTACCCAAAGCTTTATCAACGGGGACTTTACTGTCCGGATTCCGGTGGACGGATATACGGAGATTGACCGGCTGGGTATGGCCTTTAACAACATGGCCTCCTCTTTGGGAGAGCTGGAAACTACCAGGCGCAGCTTTGTGGCAAATGTTTCTCATGAGCTGAAAACCCCGATGCAGACCATTGCCGGCTTTATTGACGGGATTCTGGACGGGACGATCCCGGAGGAAAAGCAGCGGCATTATCTTTCCATTGTGTCCGACGAGGTAAAGCGGCTGGCCCGGCTGGTGCGCTCCATGCTGGATCTGGCCCGGATTGAAGCGGGAGAAACCACCCTGCAGTCTAAAAACTTTGATGTGAACGAAATTGTGATGACCACGGTGTTTACCTTTGAGCAGGCCATTGAGGCCAAGCACCTGGATGTGCGGGGGCTGGATGCCGGCAAGTTTATGGTGTATGCCGATGAGGACCTGATCCATCAGGTGGTGTATAATTTGGTGGATAATGCGGTAAAGTTTGTAAACGATGGCGGTTACCTGGAATTTACCTACCGGGTGGAGGGCGCCGTTACCTATATCGGGGTAAAAAATTCCGGAGACGGCATCTCCAAGCAGGAGATCTCCCACGTGTTTGACCGCTTTTATAAAACCGACCGTTCCCGGGGCTTAGATAAAAACGGGGTGGGGCTGGGGCTGCATATTGTGCGGTCTATTGTGAATATGCATTCCGGGGAGATTATTGTGCGCAGTGTAGAGAAGGAATACTGTGAGTTTGTATTCTCACTGCCTACCGGGAGCGCCCGGGCCGCAAAACGGAAACCGGCGGAGCAGTAAAACAAAAATCGGCTGTTACGTCCTTAAAAAAGCAAAATTTTGGCAGCTTTGGGGACGTAAGCGCAGCCCTGTTTTGCAAAAGCTTTTCCAAAAGCTTGTTGCGTATTTTTGCCCCGGAAAGCAGAAATAGTAACAGTGTGTCGAAAAAAAGAGAAATTTACGTCATAGTTTTCATAAAACCGGGAGAAAAAGTTAAAAAAACATAAAAAAATCCTTTTCTGAATGTTTATAGTTTTGTAAGAATTGACCGTTATAATAAAACCATACCAAATAACCAAGAGTTTTGAAATACAGGAGGCGTTTTTATGAGCGAGTTTGATCAGAATTATCAGAATAATGAGGAAGCCTACCGCCCGGAGAACGGGGGACAGAACCAGGGAGCTTATGGCAGCAGCCAGCAAAACGGCTCCAATTACAGCCCTAACTGGCAGTACGGCAGCCAGTATGAACAGTATGGCAGCCAATATCGGCAGGACGGCGGGCAGCAGTATAACAGCCAGCCTCCGGTAGCGCAGAACCAGGGCGGATACCAGTGGAGCTATGAGCATTATGAGGCGGCTAATCAGCCTAAGCCTAAAAAGAAGAATAAGGGGCTGCGGGTATTTACCGCAATTTTGTGCTCCATGGCACTGGTAGGGGTGCTCTCCTTTGCGGGAATTGGAGCTTACCACACCTTTTCTAACATGAGTGAGACAGGCGAGAGCAGCTCTTCCCTTCCTGCCAACCAGCCGGGGAACCAGAATCAGGAAGGCAGCAGCGGGCTTATCCTGAACGACACCCCTTCCAGCATGGCCAGTGAGCCTGTTACAGAGGGCGGAGTGCTTACCACCTCTCAGATTGCGAAAAAGGTAAAGCCCTCGGTAGTGGGGATTGTAAACTACAGTGCTTCCTCCACAAATTCTGCTCTGGCGGGTTTTTTGGCCCCCAGTGAGGGTTCCGGCATTATTATGAGCGAGGACGGATACATTTTAACCAACGCGCACGTGGTAGCCAATGCCCAAAGCCTGAAAGTAGTGCTGGAAACCGGCGAGGAGTATGAGGGAAGAATTATCGGCTCTGATACGAAAACCGACCTGGCTGTAGTTAAGATTGAAGCCACCGGCCTGCCTTACGCAGAGTTTGGCAATTCCACCCAGCTGGAGGTTGGGGATAAGGTAGTGGCGATTGGTAACCCCAGCGGCCTGGAGCTGGCCGGCAGCGTAACCCAGGGGATTGTTTCCGCCCTGGAGCGCCCGGTGCGCACCTCTGATTCCAACATGATTATGAATTGCATCCAGACAGACGCCGCCATTAACCCCGGCAATTCGGGAGGCGCTTTAGTCAATGAATATGGGCAGGTAATCGGCATCAATTCCTCTAAAATTGCGGATGTGGATTACGAGGGCGTAGGCTTTGCCATTGCCATTAACGACGCTAAGCCCATTGTGGATGACCTGATGAACCACGGTTATGTAACCGGGCGGGCCAAAGTGGGCATCTCTTACCAACCTGTAGACGCTTATACCGCGGCGGTATATCAGGTTCCTCAGGGCATTATCGTAGTAGAGGTACAGCCGGATTCCGACGTAGCTGCCAAGGGCATTTTAGTAGGTGATATTATTACCGAAATTGACGGGAAGGCCGCTACCACCACCCAGGAGGTTCAGGAGGCTTTGGACGGCAAGGTGCCCGGGGATACCATTACCCTTACCGTTTACCGGAGAAGCGGTTCCTCCGGAAGAGTATTCCAGGTAACGATTTCTCTGATTGAAGATACCGGGTCCGCTACCTAATAGCTGCTGCAGCAGTCTGTTTGCGGAAAACCCTGCCCAAAGCTTTTTATAAGGCTTTGGGCAGGGTTGTTTTTGGGGACGAAGCGCAAAATGCCAGGCTTGCAGGACGTCGGCCAAGGAAAGCGGATTGCAGAAGCTGGTAAAAGGTGCTATAATAGCCATAAAGCATGTACAGAAACAGAAATGAGGGATACAGGATGATCCGGATGATTGCGGTGGACCTGGACGGTACCTTGCTGGATGAAAAAGGGCGGCTGCCCCGGGAGAATGTGGAGGCGCTGGAGCAAGCAGCCAGGCTGGGAACGAAGATTGTAGTTTCCACCGGGCGGTTTTGGGCCACCTGCGGGAGTATTGTGGAGAAAATAGGCTGTGTGGACTATCTTTCCAGCTGCAACGGTGCGGTGCTTTATGCCCGGGGGAATAACGGCTGGACATTGGTGCATAAAACACCGGTGCCCTGGGAGGAATCACTGGATCTGGTGCGCTTTTTAGAGCAGGAAGGGCTGTTCTACCGCTGTTATATTGACGGGGAGCTTTACTACAGCGCCCAGGCCAAACAGCATTTGAAGGAATACGAAATGTTTTTGGAATACTTTGAGGGCTCCGGCGCCGCCTTTTTTTACAAGGAGGACCTGGCCGCCTTTTTGGAGCAGGAGAAAAAAGGGGTGGATAAATTTTTTATCATGACAAAGGAGGGGATTACCCGGGAATACCTTTGGGAGAATCTTCCCTGCAGGGAAAAGCTTTCTATCACCTCCTCTGCCCAAAACAACGTGGAGGTTACCCAAAAGGGGATTGATAAAGCCTTTGGCCTTAGGTGGATCTGCCGGGAGATGGAAATTGGCCCGGAGGAGGTAATGGCCTTTGGGGACAGCCGCAATGATCTGCCGATGCTTCAATGGGCGGGCTGCTGCTTTGCCATGGAAAATGCCGAGCCGGAGGTAAAGGCGGTGTGCAGGTACCAGGCGGCCTCTAACCGGGAGATGGGGGTGGCAAAGGCGGTTAGGCAGTGGGTTTTGGGGGAGCGGTAAGCGCTTCCCCTTTTTTGTTTCGGAACAGTTGTGGCAAAAAAGTTGTTTTCTGTTCCCTTGCGGAAAATCAGCGCCGTTATCATATAACAACCGGCAGAAAACAGCCTGCACCCACGTCCCCCCAAAAAAGCGGCGCGGGTTTGCAAATATTTTTGACAAAAGCCCGGAGGTATGCCGCACGCACTCTTGTCTAAAAAATTTTTTAAGGTATAATAAGTATGTATCATGGGCGGTGGAACAGCTTGTGCCGGCGCCCTTAACAGGGAAAGGAATGTTATCTCCATGAAATTAGGAATCGTAGGGCTGCCCAACGTGGGCAAAAGTACCCTTTTTAACGCGATCACCAATGCGGGGGCGGAATCCGCCAATTATCCCTTTTGCACCATTGAGCCCAATGTGGGAATGGTCTCGGTGCCGGATTCCCGCCTGGATAAGCTTGCCGAAATGTATGATCCGGATAAGTTTACCCCCGCCATCATTGAGTTTGTGGATATTGCCGGCCTGGTAAAGGGCGCCTCCAAGGGGGAGGGCTTAGGCAACAAGTTTTTGGCCAACATCCGGGAGGTGGACGCTATCGTCCATGTGGTGCGCTGCTTTGAAAGCACCGAGATCATCCATGTGGAAGGGGAGATTGGCCCTGGGCGGGATATTGAAACCATCAATCTGGAGCTGATTTTTTCGGACATCGATATCCTGGAGCGCCGCATTGACCGCAGCAGTAAGCTGGCCAAGGGCGACAAAAAGTACCTGGGGGAGGTGGAGTTCCTCAAGGAGCTGAAGGCCTTTTTGGAGGAAGGCAATTCCGCCCGGGCTTTCCCCTTTACTCCCGAGCAGCAGGAGCTGATTGCCCAGACGCCGCTGCTTTCCAACAAGCCTATTATCTATGCCGCCAATTTAAGCGAGGCGGATTTCGTCAACAAAATTGACACAAACCCCTATTATCAGCAGGTTTGTGAGATTGCCCGGGCCGAGCGCTCCAAGGTGCTGCCTATCTGCGCCAAAATTGAGGAAGAGGTCTCCGATATGGAGAAGGAAGAAAAGCTGATGTTTTTAGCCGACTTAGGGCTTACCGAATCCGGCCTGGACCGACTGATTAAGGAGTGCTATGAGCTTTTGGGCTTAATCAGCTTTTTAACTGCCGGCAAGCAGGAGGTTCGGGCATGGACCATTACCAAGGGCACCAAGGCCCCTCAGGCGGCGGGTAAAATCCATACCGACTTTGAGCGGGGCTTTATCCGGGCGGAGATTGTCTCCTATGACGACCTGATGGCCTGCGGTACCATGGCCGCCGCCAAGGAAAAGGGCTTGGTCCGGCTGGAGGGCAAGGAGTATGTGATGCAGGATGGGGACATTGTTGTGTTCCGGTTTAATGTGTAAGCCTATGGATATTGTACTGCACTATCAGGAGCAGGGTTCCGGCACGCCGCTGGTTTTGCTCCATGGCAATGGGGAAAACGGGACGTACTTTCGTCACCAAATAGGGTATTTTGCCAGCCAATACAGGGTAATCGCTATTGACACCCGGGGCCACGGACAGTCCCCACGGGGCAGCGCCCCCTTTACCATGGAGCAGTTTTGCCGGGACGTAAGCGCCTTGCTGGATTCTCTGGCAATTCCCCGGGCTATTCTGCTGGGCTTTTCGGACGGGGCCAATATTGCCATGAAGTTTGGGCTGGCTTATCCTCAAAGGGTAATTGCTTTGCTCTTAAACGGCGGCAACCTGAATACAAAGGGGGTAAAGCCCCATATCCAGCTGCCCATTGAGCTGGGTTACCGGTTTGCAAAGCTTTTTGCAGGAAAGTCCCCGGAGGCAAAGCGGAATGCGGAGATTTTGGGCCTGATGGTAAATGAACCGAACCTTACCCCGGAGGATCTGCATAAAATTACCGCCCCCGCCCTGGTAATTGCGGGCGAAAAGGATATGATTAAGGAAAAGCACACCCGGCAGATTGCGGCGGCGCTCCCTAACGCAAAGCTTGTGATTATCCCGGGGGATCACTTTATCGCCGCCAAGCAGCCGGACCGGTTCAACCAGGAAACAGAAGCCTTTTTAAGGACGGCAGTGCCGGACTGACATCTTCGGCACAGACATTAGAAAGTGCCTGATCCATAGCCTTCCAATGGAAAATGACGGGTTTCCTCTGCTATAGTGGGGCTTGGGAGCCTTTTTATCCTGCTGCCGCTGCTGTTCCCTACCGTTTTTTCCAAAAGGGAGCGCTTTGCTCAGGCGGCGGATTTGCAGAAGCAGGATCGGTTTTTTGGCAGCGGTTACCTTTATTTTTTGTTTGCCGGGATCGTTACGCTGATCGTCTGTATGGTATACCTTTTATAGCGCTTGGCTTATGATAAAAGAGAGAAAAAGGATGGAGGAAAGACGATGATTACCTATGAAAAGACCTATCGCATTGCCCCGGAAATTACGGATAAGGACTGGATTCTCCAAAAAGCGGAGCAGGCCCTTGCCGCCCCTAACCCCCATATTACCGACGAAGCTGCTCCCCGCAGTGAAGGCGGCCCCCACGATTACTACTCCAATGCCGATTATTGGTGGCCCGACCCCGCAAAGCCCGACGGCCTGCCCTTTATCCAGCGGGACGGCGAAACCAACCCCGAGAACTTTAATGCCCACCGCGTCCTGCTAAGAGGGATGCGCACCCAGCTTGCCGCCCTTGCCGCAGCCTTTCGGCTTACCGGCGAGGAAAGGTATGCCGCCAAGGCCGCCGGGCTGGTAAAGGAGTTCTTTTTGGACGAAAAGACCAAGATGAACCCCCACCTTACCTATGCCCAAGCCATCCCCGGCGTTTGCCCCGGCAGAGGGATTGGCATCATTGATACGCTGCACCTGATCGATGTCCCCTTTGCTATGGAAGCGCTGAAATCCTCCCAAAGCATGACAGAGGAGATTTATGCCGGTGTAAAGCAGTGGTTTGCCCAGTATCTGGGTTGGATGCTCTCCCACAAAAACGGCATTGACGAGATGAACACCACCAACAACCATGCGGTTTGCTTTTTTGTACAGGCGGCGGCCTTTGCCTTGTTTACCGATAACCCTCTGATTGTAGACTTCTGCCGTGCCCAGTACAAGCGCCTGCTGAATAACCAGATGGCCCCGGACGGCGGTTTTCCCCGGGAGTTGGGGCGCACCAAGCCCTATAACTATTCTATCTTTGTGGTGGATAATATGACCACCCTCTGCCAGCTGCTCTCCTGCCCGGAGGATAACCTTTGGGAGTATGCCACCCCCGATGGCAGAAGCATCCGCAAGGGCATTGAGTTTTTGCTGCCCTATCTGCTGAACAAATCCAGCTGGCCTTACCCTAAGGACGTCATGCACTTTGACGCCTTCCCCGCCCGGGCATCCTTTATGCAGTTTGCGGGCTGTGCATTGGGTATTCCCCAGCTGCTGGAGCTTTATCAAAGCCTGCCGCTGGAGTCTCAGGACGAGGAGGCCCGGCGGAATATCGCTGTTCGCCAGCCTATGCTTTGGTTTTAGCTTTCCCCAAAGCGTGAAACATATGGCTTGCGCTCTTGTCCCCAAAACTGAGCCGATAGAAAGGAAGAAAAATCATGGATTTACAGAAGAATCTGAGAAAATACGCAAAGCTGGTAATTGCCGCTGGCGTAAACCTGCAAAAAGACCAGGAACTGCTGATTAACGCCCCTATTACCTGCGCCGAGTTTACCCGCCTGGTGGTGGAGGAGGCCTACAAGGCCGGCGCCAAGATTGTTACTGTTCAGTGGAGCGACGAGCGTGTTTCCCGCTTAAAATACGACTACGGCGCTCTTTCTCTCTTTGAGCAGTTCCCCGACTGGCAGGCCCTGCTGCAAAACGGAATAGCAGAGCGGGGCGGAGCGTTGCTTTCTATCTCCGCTCAGGACCCCACTGCCTTTGCCGGGGTAGATCCCCGCAAGCCTGCCGCTCAGGTAAAAGCGGCCCATGAAGCCTGCAAAGCCTTTTATGACGGCATGGATCAGGCCAAAATTGCCTGGTGCATTGTAGCGGCCCCCTCCCCCGCGTGGGCGGTTAAGGTATTCCCCGGCTGCCCGGAGCAGGAGGCTGTGGAAAAGCTGTGGGATGCCATCTTCACTGCTGTCCGGGTAAATACCCCCGACCCGATTGCCGCCTGGGAGGCCCACAAAAACTCCTTTACCGCCAAGGTTTCCTTTTTGGACGAAGCGCAGTTCGACGCTTTGCGCTACGAGAACAGCCTGGGCACCAACCTGACTATCGGGCTGCCCAAAAACCACCGGTGGGAGGGCGGCGGCTCCAGCCTGATAAACGGCAGGTACTTCTTCCCCAATATGCCTACGGAGGAAATTTTCTCAGTGCCGGATAAAAACCGGGCGGAGGGCACGGTATACAGCGCTATGCCCTTGAATTATCAGGGTAATCTTATTGATAACTTCAGCATCACCTTTCACGAGGGCCGAATTACCGATTTTACCGCCGAAAAGGGGTACGACGTCCTGAAGCAGCTGATCGAAACCGACGAGGGCTCCCACCGGCTGGGTGAGGTGGCCCTGATTCCCAGAAAATCTCCTTTGGCGCAGATGGGAATCCTGTTCTACAACACCTTATATGACGAAAATGCCTCCTGCCACTTTGCTATTGGCAGAGGTTATGCGGAGTGCCTGGAGGGCGGGCTGGAGATGTCCCGGGAAGAGCTGAATGCCGCCGGCATGAATGACTCGGTTACCCATGTGGACTTTATGGTGGGCACCGACGATCTGAAAATTACAGGCATCAAGCAGGATGGCGCCGAGATTCTGCTGTTTGAAAACGGCAACTGGGCTTTTTAACCAGGCTGCGGCTATCAGTAAAGACAATGGGGGGAACGGTTTAACCGTTCCCCCCTGTTGCTAATTGATAAAAGTTACAACAAAAGCTGTTTTGAGTTACAGCACATTCCGATAATAAAGCCCTCGGGTAATCTGCTCCAGCCCGGCCCACTCCTTAGGCCTGCCGGAGAAATAAGCCTCTGTTACCCGCCGCACCTGCTCCGGAGTTTCTCGGGTAAAATACAGGGTAACAAAGGAAAAACCCTCCAGCTCCGGCAGCCGGTCGGCCAAATACAACGGCACCGAGTTGTAAAGCTGGGCGGATCCGTCCCCATCCTGGCAGCTTACCATGAATTTGTTCCCGCGCCGGTCTGTTAAGGGATGAAACTCCTGCTTACAATCCCCGCAGCCCTTCCCCTTTTGCTGCAAGGCATTGCGGATTGGGCAGTTCCGTGTGATCATCAGGGGCAGATATCCATACCCCAAGATTCCATAAGGCAGTGCGTCCCCTAAAGCCTTTGCCCGGGGCAACCCCAGCTCAAAGGAAACAACAGCCTCCCTTGCGCCAAGCTCCCGGTACTGCTCCAGAGCCATGGTATTGGAGATGTTTAACCCCCAGTCCGCCAGAACCGAAAAGCCCTGCTCTGCCGCCAGCTGAAAAGCCCCCAAATTGCCGGCAGCTCCATGGCGGAACCCTTGGGCGTATAAAAACCGCAGCTGTTCCCGCAGCTTTTCTTCCCGCGCCTGCCCAAAGCTGATTCTCGGCAGCTCGGCGATGATTTTGTCCTTAGAAATAGTTTTCAACATGGGATTGTTGAAAGAGTTGAAAAGTTCCGGAACAGGGAGCAGAATTTTATCCAGCCGTTCCACCATATCTTGTGGTATTTGCTCTAAAGAATGAAAACGGGCGCGAATCGTAGGGTATTTTAAGTTTAAGAGTTTGGGAAAATGCTTTTCAACAGGTGGGTTTGTTTTATAGCTGTGACGAAGCGCGCGCTTGTTATCCAGGCACTCTAACGCCTCCCGCCGCATGGCGTTTAACTGGGAAACCGGCAAAACCAGCCCTTCCGCTACGTCCAAAACGGCATTTGTAACAAAATATGGGGTGGAACCGGTTTTTTTCAGGCTTTGCTCCGCCATTTCCGGGGTAGTGGGCTTGTTGAATGCCTGCTCCGGCACCGCGCCTTGGGCAAAGCCCTCTCTCCCCTCCTGGTCCCGCACTGTCAGGGACGCCGGAACTTTTGGTTGCAGAGAAAATTCCATGGCCACCGGTACCCGCTGAACCTCCTTATGGTAAAGCCCCGCATATTCCTTCAATACCCCCTGAGCAGAAACCACGTCCTCCTTCTGCCGGGTGCCAAACATCTGCGGCCCCAGTTCCCCGGTTAAATAGCCGTTTGTAAAGCCGCTGCGGGAGAACACCGCCCGCAGCTTATCCAAATCCGGCTGCTTTCCGGCTAAAGCCTGTTTACAGGCGGTAACTGCCGCTGCAACATATTCCGGGCGCTTCATCCGGCCCTCTATTTTTAAGGAGCGCACACCTGCCTTCCCCAAAGCCTCCAGCTGCCCTATGGCAGATAAGTCCTTAAGGGAAAGGGCATAGCCGCTGCCCCCCTCCTCCGCCTGAAAGGGCAGGCGGCAGGGTTGGGCGCAAAGCCCCCGGTTGCCGCTGCGTTCCCCGATCACCGAGCTTAAATAGCACTGGCCGGAAATACACATACACAGCGCCCCGTGAACAAAAACCTCCAGCTCCATGGCGGTTTGAGCGGCGATTTCCTCAATTTCCCGCAGAGAAAGCTCTCTGGCAAGCACTACTCTGGCAAAGCCCATTTTTTCCAGCAGCTTTGCCCCGGCAGGGTTGTGTACCGCCATCTGGGTGGAACCGTGGAGCGGCAGCCCCGGGCAGATCTCCCTTACCAGCTGGGCCACCCCTAAATCCTGCACAATCACTCCGTCAATATCGGCAGCGCCGGCTTCTCCAATCACCTGGCTGGCTGAGAGGATTTCGCTGTCAAACAGCAGGGTGTTCAGGGTAAGGTACACCTTCATTCCCCGAATGTGGCAGTACCGCACCGTGTCGGCAAGCTCACGCTCTCCAAAGTTTTCCGCATGGCGGCGGGCGTTCAGCACCTTGGCCCCCAGATAAACCGCGTCCGCGCCGCAGCGGGCGGCAGCCTCCACCGAGTCAAACCCGCCGGCGGGGGCTAAAATTTCCATCTGATTCATGGCTGCATCTCTCCATTTTGCCGGAATTTATGTATAAACCTGTGATAAAAGGACATCATTTTTAAGCTGCCCAGAGCCTTTTTTCTTTGGGACGAGAGTGGACAGGTATGCTTTATACGGCTTTTCATAGCTGTGTACTAAATTTTCATTTACCGATTATCGACGTTTCCGGCGCAGCCGGAAACTCGCATGGTACTTTGCACAGCAAATTACCATTTACCGATTATCGACGTTTCCGGCGCAGCCGGAAACTCGCATGGTACTTTGCGCAGCAAATTACCATTTACCGATTATCGATGTTTCCGGCGCAGCCGGAAACTCGCATGGTACTTTGCGCAGCAAATTACCATTTACCGATTATCGACG
>CATJLA010000154.1 GCA_949741215.1 uncultured Oscillospiraceae bacterium | reverse complement strand
TAGTCTGCTGTGATACAGATAGACCCTGCAGCTCTCGTACATCGACCAAACCAGCAGCGCCCCAACCAGAAAAAGATAGGAATTTCTCTGGGCTTTATACACAATATGCCGTTCCATTTCGTCCATTTTGCGGAACCGGAGTTTCTTCATAAGCTGTTCCTCCTTAAAAAGTAAAATGGTTTTTACATTTTTATTATAGACGGGGCAGCACCCAAATGTCAATAACTTTTAACATTTTCCTCACAGAAGTAGTTTTGCACAGCAGATGGTACTGCCAAGATTGATTTCACCTGACGCAACCGTTCGTCAGAACGAGCGCCGGCGATGTCATGAAAGATAGAAAGGGGTTTCTCAAACACAATGAAAATCGAAATGCACGCTCACACAAAAGAAGTAAGCCCTTGCGCCTGTATTCCTGCCAAAGTAATGGTAAAAGCTTATGCGGACGCAGGATACCAGGGGCTGGTAATTACCGACCATTTTAACGGGTATGTGCTGGAGTCTTTTCCCGGTAGTCCCCGGGAACGGGTAACCAAGTACATTGAGGGGTTCCAGCGGGCGGAGGAAGCGGCAGAAGGCACTGGCCTGCGGATCATTTTGGGGATGGAAAGCTGCATTGCTGGCGGCGGGGATGATTTCCTGATCTATGGCATTGACGTGAACTTTTTATATGAGCATCCCCAGTTTTACGCATACACCCAGGAGGAGGCTTTCAGAGCCTGTGAGGAGTACGGTGCATTGCTGTTTCAGGCCCACCCGGGGCGGCCGGGGCGGGTTTTCCGGGATGTAAGATATATGCACGGGGTTGAATGGTATAATGGAAACCCTAGGGATGACAACAACAATGAAAAGGTTTGGGAGTGGGCAAAACAGTATCCGCAGCTGCTGCATAGTTCCGGAAGTGATTACCATAATCTGGAGGATTTGGCTTGCGCAGGTATTATTTTGCCCTACGAGGTGCATAATAGCCGGGAGCTGGCAGAGGCTATGCGCAAAAGAGACCATCAGCTGATTACACAGCGGCAGGTGTAGGGGATATGGATAATATTGCTCTTTTGGGGGACGAACTGCTGATTTTGGATTTGCTGTTACGTCCCGAAAAAGAGAGAAAAGTGGAGAAAATATTCTCGTAATTGTGCAGAAGTGATAAAAACACCTGGTTTTCCACCGGGTAAAATGACGCGATTTTGGCTCCAAATGGGCTCGATTTGCGTAAAAACGCCCTGATTTTTCATTAAAATCAGGGCGTTTTGCTTTGAATTAGCTTTTTGGAGAGAAAAGGGCTGTCCGGAATGACAAAGCGGTAGAGGTAGTTTTTGGCTTCCTCTGCATAATCAATGTTGATTCGGGGGGTTGCTATGATATTGGGGGGCGGGGCGCCGGGATCCAGCAGGTAAAGGCGGCTGCCGGTTAAATCCTCGCCATACAGGCTCAGGCTGATCCCCATAGCTTGGCACAGCTTGCCGGGGCCGCTGCACAAAACCGCTGGCTTGGCTTCTGGCCGCTGTTTTCTCCGGGCATACATCAGGGGCAGGTTGTCTACCGGTTCCAACGCCCGGATCAGCACCGCGTGGGGGACGTCTTTTTTGTCTGCCACAATGTTAAAGCAGCAATACATTCCATAAATCAGGTAGACGTAAGCGCGCCCTCCCGCCTCGTACATAACGGAGGTTCTGCCGTCCGGGGAGGCGCGGAAGGAGTGGGCGGCTTTATCCTCGTGGCCTCGGTAGGCTTCGGTTTCCACAATTCTGCCGATCACCCTGCCCTCTGGGCTTTGGGCGACCAGCAGTTTTCCCAAAAGCTCCCGGGATACGGTGAGTACATCCCGCTGGTAAAAGGATGGGGGCAGCTTGGGCAGGGAAGAATAGGGGTCAGTCATGGGCTTCTCCTTACTTTAGGTAGGCTGATAGCTTTTGGGAGAGGGCTTGAACAGAAAGGATGCGCTTCGTCCCCGGAAAAAGAGGGAGGAAGGGTGTGGGATTGCAGGGCGCTGCTGTGTCCTTGAAAAAGGGGGTTAGTCGTCCTTTTTATCGGGATTGATGATGATGACGCCGGGCTTTTTCTTGGTAGTTTCGGGGGTGGTACTGGTTTCCGGCGGGGCGGTAGTGACAGGCGGAGGAACATAGTCCGGTTGGGTTTGGATCAGGATAAGATTATTGATATGATAGGCCGTGTTGGCTGCAAAAATGTTGTTGATAAACAGGATTTCGTTGATGCCCTTATCCTGGATGAATTTCATGGCGTTCAGCTGGAAGTAGCGGGCATCTACCACGTAGATTTCCTCATAGTGAGGCATCAGGTAGGGGGCGAAGGCGTTGCCGAAGGACTCCTTGACCACCATGATTTTTCGGCCATTTTTATGCTGGGTGGTGATGGCGGTGAGGGGGAAGT
Source organism: uncultured Oscillospiraceae bacterium (assembly GCA_949741215.1). Classification (GTDB taxonomy): domain Bacteria; phylum Bacillota; class Clostridia; order Oscillospirales; family Ruminococcaceae; genus CATJLA01. The sequence goes on along the minus strand of CATJLA010000154.1, from coordinate 573 downwards.
CTCCATGGAGGAACACCGAGTAGGAGTTGACACCCTTGGCATATTCCGCCCAGACAGTGGCATTTACCCCATAATAGGGGCTGCCCCGCTGGTAACGAAGGGCGGTGTATTCCGGTTCGGTGATGAAATAGTCCACATAATCCGGGTTTTCCAGCAGCTTGGGGTCCTGGGTTTGGGAGTACATGGAGCCGATAAAGGGCTCAATCCGGTGGGTTTCCATCTCCGATAAGGGCTTGGGGGTGAAGCCGGCAGTTTCTGCAAAGGCGGTGTAGGCGTAGTAGGCGCCTAAAGCTGTCCAGTGATGGTCGGTAGCAAAATAGAGGTATTCGTCGGTGTGGGCGGCAATTTTGGAGTAGGCATCCACTGCTTTTACCCGGGGATCCAGCTCGGAATAGATGTAGTCGATCATGGGCTTTTGGGGGTTGGTCATGGACTGGTATTTTTCCGGCAGGGCAAACTCCACATTGGTGGGAACTAATAGATTGTAGATTTTAACCGAATCTCCTAAAGCATTTTGATAGCCGGAAATGGTGTCGGCATACCATTTCCCCATAGAATAGCTGCCGCCAAAGG
>CATJLA010000153.1 GCA_949741215.1 uncultured Oscillospiraceae bacterium | reverse complement strand
GAGTGAAGTCCACCATGGAGTACCGAAGCAATCTTGCGGACGAAACAGCGCATCTGGAGTCCCTGCTGCAAATTGTCAGCCAAAGCTTAGCCCTTCTCACCCAGAAAAAGGAACAGACCGATGAGGATTTATTGGAGCTGTACCGTCTGTACAACACTACTGCCGACCCCCATGAAGGGGCTTCTATCCTTAATGATATCAACATTCAGGGGGATCAGCAGGAGCAGTATGCGAAGATGCTCCACAATTACACCCTGGCGCTGGACAAGCCTTATTTTGGTAAAATTGTTTTTGACGTAACTGCCAGCGGTGAACATCTGCGCATTTACATTGGCAAACACGGAATTTATGACTACCAGAACTCCTCCCGGATGCTGGTGGTAGACTGGCGAGCCCCTGTTTCCGAGCTTTACTATAATTCCGGCCTGGGGGAAAGCGGCTACACCAGCCCCAGTGGCTACATACCGGTGAATGTTCGCTTAAAAACCACTCTGGACATCAGCGGCGGTAAGCTTCTTGGCCTTTATGACAGCGAAGCCGTAACAAATGACGAACTGCTGATCAAGTATCTTTCCCGCAATAAAGATGTGGTTTTAAGCGATATTGTAGCCACTATCCAGGCAGATCAGAACAAAATCATCCGCCTGCCCCACTATCATAATGTAATTGTACAGGGGGTAGCAGGCAGCGGCAAAACCACAGTTGCACTTCACAGAATCGCTTATCTCCTATATAATTGCCCAGATCTGAACTCCAAAAACATCTATGTTATCGCCTCCAGCAAGTTATTTCTCAACTACATCACCTCCATGCTGCCAGATCTGGACGTACCAGAAATCAGTCAGGGCACTTTGGGGAACTTCCTTGTTGAGATGATCCGGGAATTTGATCCCAGCTTCCATTGTTCGCTTATTCCCGATTCCTACACCTACTCATCAGAAGAACTGGCAGACATTCCCGCAAAGGTTGCTCAACATTTTAAGGTATTGGAAACTACCTTTTATGACGAAAATGCCATGGTTGAAGCCATAGACTTTACTCTGATGAACCGTGGGGATGTTCAGCTTTATCTGGAAGCTTATCGAAACAAAACGCTGCTGGAACGAGCCGAATTGTTAGATCAAACCCTAACAGATCGACTAAAGGAGCTGCGGGGGAGCATTACTTCCTACATACTTGCCCACAAAAAAGAGCCGGAAATGCAGGCAAGCTGTGAGAAAATTTTCGGCTTCAAAGATGGGCTTATTTTCGAATCCGAGCTGGAACGACGGTTCTCCCGGCTTGTCAGCCGCTACAAAAACTATTTCACTAAAAAACTGAAGGACATAAACTATCTTGCTGTTTTTGAGGAACTGCGCCAAACCTTTTGGCCCAACCGGATCTATGCTCCTCTCTCTCGAAAAAAGGGAGCAGAACATCCTCTCACCCTCCAGGATCTCGCTTTGCTGCTGTTGGTCATAAACCAGCTGAAACCGACCTTTAGTGCCGCAAATATCCGTCAAATCGTCATCGACGAGGCTCAGGACTTTAACCTGCTGATCTACTCCTGTCTTGCCACGGTTTTCAGCAAAGCCACCTTCACTTTAGTAGGCGATGTGATGCAGAATATTGCTCCAAACGGCCTAAACAGCTGGGACGAAGTGATCCGGTCAGTCTTCCACAATGAGGCGGAATTTCGTACTCTTTCCAAAAGCTATCGGAATACAATCGAAATCTCCTGCTTTGCGGCAGGGCTGGTATCCAAGTATTCCACCGAGCCCCTGTATATTGAGCCAGTGATCCGTCATGGCCGCCCAGTCTGCTTCTATCCTGACCCGCCTAAAAATAAGCGAGCAGAGTTCATCCGCCAAATTTTAGCAGAAAAACGAGAAAACGGCGAACAGCCCTACCAGCTCACCGCCGTCATATGCAAAGATGACAAAACTGCTGATTTGCTATACCAACAACTGCAGAACTGCCCCGACTGCCGGCGTTTGAACCCGGAGGAGGAGTCGTTGAAAAGCGGCACGTATCTGCTTTCTCTCAAGGATTCCAAGGGTCTGGAGTTTGACAGAGTAATCCTGCCGGACTTTGACAACTATCGTCTGGAGACAAACCGGCACGACCTAAAGCATGTATATGTGGCCATTACCCGGGCACTCCATGAGCTGCATCTTTTCACCAATCAATCCGAAATTTTGCAAATAAGCGAATCCCTGAGATAATTCTCTAAAAGGGCATAATAGATGATGGCCCCTTTTATTTGTGCAATATCAACAAAAAGCAGCAGGCTAACCCAATAGTCTGCTGCTTTTTAACTTATTCTTTGTAAAGGCTCCCCTCTCCGCCCATAAGCGCAGTCAGCTCCTCTATGCGTTCAAGGGGAAACGGCGGCTGGGTAAGCGGCTTCAGGGCAATCGACATCAGCTTCATGGGATTGTCATCAGCCGCAGTGCGATTTGAGGAAAGATGTCCACACCGGCGGCAGCGATGAATTACTGCCCATTCGCCATTTTTCCGTACCCAAACAGCTACAGCATCCATAATGCCGCCGCAGTTTGCCTCCCGAT
>CATJLA010000152.1 GCA_949741215.1 uncultured Oscillospiraceae bacterium | reverse complement strand
CAGAGGACTGAAAATCCTCGTGTCGTTGGTTCGATTCCGACCGAAGGCACCATTTTTGCGGGTTTAGCTCATTTGGTAGAGCGCCACCTTGCCAAGGTGGAGGTAGCGAGTTCGAACCTCGTAACCCGCTCCAATCAAAAAGTCTGGATGCAGTTAGCGTCCAGACTTTTTTGTGCTTTAAGGGGGATAAAACTGCAGTCTTGGGGCTTTGGATCTGCAGGACGTCCTTATGAAAACCTTTAGGGGAGGGGCAGCCGATGGACAGTTTGTACGAAAAATTCCGGAGCCTGCAGATAGACAGCGCTCTGCTTTGCCTGGAGCAGGTACCGGAGAATTTGGAACCGTACTTCTGCTACCCGATAAACGCAAGGCCTATCGGGATGGAGGGGAGCATTCTGTACTGCTTTATAGAAGGGTACGGGAGGATGGTTTTTGCTGCCAATCCGGAAAGCTGTGCCGACAGGAATGTATACCCCCTTGCCGCAAGCTTTGCTGACTTTATGCGGCTGATTTTAGCTTGCGGCACTGCCAACCCGGCGGAGCAGATTATATGGATGAGCCGCAAGCAGTTTGAGCAGCATCTCCGGGAGGAACGGGAGCTTCAAACGCCGTGGCAAAAGGAGTTGCTGGACTTTTTGGAGCGAGAGCTTGCCCTTACCCCTATGGAAGACCCTTTTAACTATGTAAAAGCATTGCAGGCGGAGTTTGATGGCAGCAAAATCCGGTATAGCGCGGAATACTATGATATACTGGGCATAGAACCGCCGGAGGAGGAAAAATAGGCAGGGGGGAAAGCTTTCCGGGATGCGTGAGACCATGGGGGAGCTGTTTCGTCCCCAAAAAGGAAAAAACAGGTGGATTTTTGCGGCAAAATGGTATAAAATGATAGAAAGATCTGCGAAAAACTTACAAGGACGATGAATGGGAGGATATATCCATGATGGGGATAGAAATTCAGCAGGGGAAACGGGGCTTTGTTACGGAATTGCTGGACTGGATGGAGTCCTTTGCGTTTGCTGCGGTAGTGGCGCTGCTTTTGTTTCAAGGGTTGTTTCGGTTGGTGGGAGTGGAGGGCCACTCTATGGAGCCTACCCTTTACGAGGGGGACCGGCTGCTGCTCCACCGCTTTTTGTATGAGCCTCAGGTGGGGGATGTAATTGTAGTGGATGACGGCAAGGAGCTTTTGGTAAAGCGGATTATCGCAACCGGAGGCCAGGAGGTGGATATTGATTTTGACATGGGGGTTGTTTACCGGGACGGAGAACGTTTGGATGAGCCTTACACCGCTGCGCCTACTTATCGGAGTGAAGGGGTGGAGTTTCCTGTAACGGTGCCGGAGGACTGTTTGTTTGTGATGGGCGATAATCGTAATCACTCCAGTGACAGCAGGGACCCGGCTATTGGGATGCTGGAAAAAATGGATGTAATGGGCAAGGTGCTGGTGCGTTTTTATCCGCTGGAGGATATGAGTGTAATTTTTTAACAGGCTTTTGGGACGGGACTGCGCTTTGGGCTTTGGAGGTAAGGATGTGGTTTTGTGGAGTATCAAATCAGGCTGGCCTCTGCCGCTGATACGGTCGATCTGGCGGTGTTGAAGCAGAGAGTGTGGGCAGAAACCTACCGGGGAATTTACAGTGACAGCGATCTGGATCAGTTTGCCTATGATAAAGCGGAGCAGGCTTTCGGGAAAGCGGTTGAAAGCGGTACAGCCTCCCTTTATGTGGTGGAAAGCGGTGAAAGGCTGGTAGGTTATATGCAGGTCGGCGTTCCTCGGAGACCTTTTCGGGATTATGAGCAGGAAATCAGCCTGCTGTATCTGACAAAGGATTTCCAGAAAAGGGGAATTGGCAGGGAGTTGTTTGAGTTGGGGTATCAGGAGATAAAAGGCAAAGGGGTACTGCAGTTTTTTATCTCCTGTAACAAATATAATGAAAACGCAAGGCGCTTTTACGAGAAAATGGGAGGCGCTTTGATTTGGGAAGACCCGGATAGCCCGGAGAAGCGGGACGTCCAGGCGAAATACCATTTTGAAATTACAGAAAAGTAAGGAATCGTTAGAAGTATGGATAACAACGTGATTTATGATAACATCCAGTGGTTTCCGGGACATATGGCAAAAACCCGGCGTTTGATGCGGGAAAACCTCCATCTGGTGGATATTGTGGTGGAGCTGACTGACGCACGCATCCCCCGAAGCAGCCGCAACCCGGAGATTGACAAAATGCTGGGGCATAAGCCCAGAATGATTTTGCTGAATAAATGCGACGAGGCGGACGAACGCACCACCCAGCAGTGGTGTGACTTCTATAAAAACCAGGGCCTGGCCGCTTTGGCAACCGACTGCCGCACCGGCAAGGGACTGAAAAGTTTTCTCCCTATGGTGAGAACTGTGCTGAAGGAGGAACTGGAGCGCCGAGAGCGCAAAGGGATGTCCGGCAGGCCGATCCGGATGATGATTGTGGGGATTCCTAATGTGGGCAAGTCTTCGCTGATTAACAAGCTGGCTGGAGGCAAGCGGGCAAAGGTGGAGGATCGCCCCGGGGTGACCCGCAGCAAGCAGTGGGTGAGCCTGGACAAAGGGGTGGACCTGATGGATATGCCCGGCGTGCTGTGGCCTAAATTTGAGGACCCGCTGGTAGGGGAAAGGCTCGCCTTTACCGGGGCTATCAAGGATGATATTTTGGATATTGAGTGGCTTGCCATACGGCTTTTATACAAACTGGCTCAGGATTATCCCGCGTTGCTGGCGGCACGCTATAAGCTGGAGGAAGCGCCTCTTTCTCAGCTGGACGGGGCTGCATTGTTGGAGCTTGTGGCCAAAAAACGAGGGATGCTGCTGCCCGGAGGCGCTGTAAATACCGAGCGGGCTGCCATCACCGTGTTGGACGAGTACCGGGGGGGCAAAATCGGGCGGATTTCTTTGGAAACCCCTTACGATAAACCGGAGCCTTTGCCCCAAAGGGAGGTACTGGAATGAAAAGTGCCGTAAAGGAACAGCCCGATTTGCTGGGCCTGGAAAAAAGCGCCTGGGCACAGGGCTGCACTGTTGTCTGCGGGGTGGACGAAGCGGGCCGGGGGCCTTTGGCGGGGCCGGTTTTTGCCGCTGCTGTGGTGCTGCCCCAGGGGCTTGTGATTCCGGGAATTAACGATTCCAAGAAGCTGAGCGAAAAAAAGCGGGAGGCTTTATTCGACGTCATAAGGGAGCAGGCGGTAACCTATGGGATAGCCTCCGCCAGCGAGGAGGAGATTGACGCCTACAACATTTTACAGGCTACCTTTTTGGCTATGAGACGGGCGGTGGCAGGGCTTGCGGCGCGGCCTCAGCTGGTGCTGGTGGACGGCAATCAGGACCCAATACTGAACCTGCCCACGCAAACGGTGGTAAAGGGGGACGCGCTCTCTGCTTCCATTGCCGCAGCTTCTATTTTGGCCAAGGTGAGCCGGGACAGATACATGTTAACGTTGGCAAAGCAGTACCCCCAGTATGGCTTTGAGCAGCACAAAGGCTACGGTACCAAGGCCCATTATCAGGCTTTGACGCAGTACGGCATCTCTCCGGCGCACAGGAGGAGCTTTCTCAAAAAGCTGTTGGCGGATGAGTGAGGGCATAGCCAAATCCTCCGGGCAGCTGGGGGAGGACTACGCCGTCGGGCTGCTGGAAGCGAAAGGATATCGGATTCTGGCGCGGAATTTTCACAGCCGGTGGGGAGAGATTGACATCATTGCCCTGCAAGGGGAATATCTTATATTTGCGGAGGTAAAAACCCGCCGCCCCGGTGCTATGGGAGATCCTTTTTCCGCCGTAACGCCAGCCAAACGCCAAAAGCTGATGAAAACAGCCGCCTGCTATTGGCAGCAGCTGCAGCAGGCCGGCGGTTTGCATATGCCGGAGGGGGAAATCCCCTGCAAAAACCTGCAGCCTCGTTTTGACGTCATTGCCCTTTGGGCTAAGGCGGCAGGAGGCAGGCTTTTGGTGGAGCGGGCAGAGCACCTGGAAAACGCCATGGAAGGGGAGGGCTTTTATTGGTAATTGACCTTCATTGCGACACACTGACAGCGCTGTATCCGGAAAACGGCGCATTATATGAAAATAACCGGGCAGTTTCCCTGAAAAAGGGCTGTATTTTGCCAAATTGGGCGCAGGTTTATGCCATTTTCCTCTCGGACGAGCTGCGGGGGGACGCTGCGTACTCCTTTTATAAAACCCATGTAAGCTATTTTCGGCAGCAGCTTGCCCTGAACGGGGCTCTGGTGGAGCAGGCGTTTACCGGCGAGCAGCTGGAAAACATCTGGGTGAAGGGGAAGGCGGCTGCAATTCTGGCAGTGGAAAACGCGGCGGCCTTAGGCGGACGGCTGGACAGAGTGAAGGAGTTGGCACAGGATGGCGTGCGCCTCGTCACCATAACATGGAATGGGGATAACGGGGTGGCCTCCGGCGTGGGAGGGGACCCTGAGGCTGGCTTTACATCCTTTGGCAAGGCGGCGGCCAAGGCTTTTGAGCAGGCGGGGATTACGCTGGATGTTTCTCACCTGAATGAGACCGGCTTTTGGGAGCTGTGCGAGTGGGCGGAAAAGCCCTTTGTGGCAACCCATTCCAATGCCTATGCGGTATGTAGTCATCCGAGAAATTTAACGGATCAGCAATTTTGTGAGATTGTACGACGAGATGGGCTGGTAGGCCTGAATTTTTATCGAAATTTCTTAAACAATGATCCGGAACAGGCGGAAATTTCCGATTTAGTGCGGCATATTCACCATTTTTTGGAGCTTGGGGGGGAAAATGCCCTCTGTTTGGGCTCGGATTTTGACGGTGCAAAGCTGCCGGATACCATAAATTCTGTAGAAAAGCTTGCGGATTTGAAGGAGTTTATGATAAAATCTCAGATAAGCGAACAGCTGGCAGATAAGATTTTGGGCGGTAATGCCTGCCGCTTTTTCCGCCGGAACTGGAGGGAAAAGCCGGAGAATTCAGGCAGCGCTGACGTCCCGAAGGATTAAAAAATTGCAAAGATTTTCCGCCGGGAAGGGCGGCAGAATGGAATGGAGTTTGGTATGGAGTACATCAGCACAAGAGCAAAAAATAATCGGGTAAGCGCCGCGCAAGCGATTACCCACGGTATTTCCGGCGAGGGCGGCCTTTTTGTGCCCGAAAGCCTGCCTGCCCTTGGTCAGGAAGAGCTTTCTGCCCTGGTGGAGATGGATTATCAGCAGCGGGCCTGCAAAATCCTCTCTTATTTTTTAACCGATTTTACCCCTGAGGAGCTGCGCTGCTGTGTGGAGGGGGCGTACGGCGGAGGCAAGTTTGGGGAGAAGGTTGCCCCGATTTCCAAGCTGTGCCCTAACCTTTACATGCTGGAGCTGTGGCATGGACCTACCTGTGCCTTCAAGGACATGGCGCTGCAGCTGCTGCCTCGGCTGCTAACCGTTTCCGCCGCCAAAACCGAGCCGGATAAGACGACGGCCATTCTGGTGGCTACCTCCGGAGATACCGGCAAGGCTGCTTTGGAGGGCTTTCAGGATGTAGCGGGCACTAAAATGTTGGTGTTCTATCCGGAAAACGGCGTAAGCCCTATGCAAAAGCTGCAGATGACGACTCAAGAGGGAGATAACCTGGGGGTATGCGCCATTCAGGGCAATTTTGACGATGCGCAAAGCGGTGTCAAGCGGATTTTTACTGATCCTGCCGTGAAGGCAAAGCTTTTGGAAAAGGGGATTATCTTCTCCAGCGCCAACTCCATTAACTGGGGGCGGCTGGCGCCTCAGATTGTGTACTACTTCAGCGCCTACTGCGACATGGTGGCGGATGAGGAGATCTATTTGGGTGAGCCGGTAAACGTGGCGGTGCCTACCGGCAACTTTGGCAATATTCTGGCTGCCTATTATGCAAAAAAAATGGGACTGCCGGTGAAAAAGTTTATCTGCGCCTCCAACGCCAACAATGTGCTTACCGATTTCATTGCAACCGGTGTGTACAACCGCAACCGGGACTTTTTCACTACCATTTCCCCCTCTATGGATATCCTGATTTCCAGCAATCTGGAGCGGCTGCTGTTTGCCCTTTCCGGGGAGGACGATACCTTGGTGGACAATCTGATGGCGGATTTAAGCCAAAAGGGCAGTTACGTCCTGCCGGATACCATGCGGGAGGAGCTGAAGCGGGAGTTCTTTGGCGGCTGCTGTTCCGACAAGCAGACCAAAAAGACGATCAGCCGGATTTTTGAGGAATACTCCTATCTCTGTGACCCTCATACGGCGGTTGCAGTAGAGGTTTACAGCCAGTATCGCCGCCAAACAGGGGATGAAACCAAAACGATACTGGCTTCTACCGCCAGCCCCTATAAGTTTGCTTCCAGTGTGCTGGAGGCCCTTGGAGAACCGGTTGAAGGGGATGAGTTTGCCCAGCTGGAGCGGCTTTCTGCCCTTTCCGGCATGGAGGTTCCTGCGGCGCTGGGAGAACTTGGCAAAAAGCCGGTGCGCTTTACCGGCAGCTGCTCCAAGGACGAAATGGAAGCCAGAGTTTACGAAATGCTGGGAGTATAGCCCTTTCAAGCTTTGCCTTAGCAGGACATTGCGCATGCCGGATACCGCAGGCCTTGAGAAGGGGTATGCAAAAAACATGCGCATGATAATTCGCCTTTGGAATTATCATGCGCATTAAAATGGAGATGAGCCTTGTTCTGATGAAAAAGAGCCTGTGAATCAGGGGTGGAGCCTTTTACTTCTGTGCCTTAAAGGTAGCGCAGACAGTATCACACTGAGCGGTGGCGTACTGCGGGCCTACCTTGATTTCCTTGGCGGTGCAGCAGCATTGGTGGTTGTTGTGAATGCAGTTCTCCACGTCACACTTGACGCAGGGCTCGGGATGGTTCTGATTCTCGTACATTTCAATCAGCCTGCCTTTCTTTTATACCTGTTTATCCTTTATATTTTTGGGACGTATGCGGAAGCGGCAAGGTCTGCCGGCCCTCCGTTTGAATAGTATGGACAGGTTTTGCTGAAAAATACGGTGGATACTTTGAGAAAGGTATGGGAACAACAAGGGCAGTACCGTCCCCAAAAAACAAATGGAAGCGGAGGAAGAAAATGGCCCTTTTTGCAATTGCGGACCCGCATCTCTCTTTGGGCAGCGATAAGCCGATGCACGTTTTTGCCGGCTGGGGCGGTTATGTGGAGCGCCTGGAGCAAAACTGGCGGCAGTTGGTGGCTCCTGGAGATACAGTGGTGATTCCGGGGGGTATCTCCTGGGGAATGAGCTTGGAGGAGTCGCTGACGGATTTTCGGTTTTTGGACAGCTTGCCGGGAAGAAAGGTGCTGATGAAGGGGAATCATGACTATTGGTGGACTACCCGTTCCAAAATGGAAGCTTTTTTTGCCGGGAACCGATTAGATTCCCTGAAAATACTCCATAATAACTGCGTTGCCTATGAAAATTACGGCATTTGCGGCACCCGGGGCTGGATTTTTGAAAAAGGGGAGCCTCAGGATGTAAAGGTGCTTGCCCGGGAGGCAGGACGTCTGGAGGCTTCGATTCAGGATGCGCTGAAAAAAGGGCTGGAGCCGCTGGTGTTCCTACATTACCCGCCAGTATTTGGGGAAGAAATTTCCCAGCCGATTTTGAATTTGCTGATGAAGTATGAAATTCGGCGCTGCTACTATGGGCATCTGCATGGACCGGCGATTTATCATGCGGTGCGGGGGAGTTGGTTTGGGCTGGAATTTTATTTAATTTCCGCCGATTCCTTAAATTTTACCCCGTTTCAGATACTTTAGACGAAAAACTAAGGATTATAGTGTTGCATGAAAAATATTCCTATGCTATAATCAAAAGGATAGAAAATTTCTTCCCGGCAGCTGACATGAGCGGAGCGGGGAAGCCAGATGAAAAAAGCAGGGTCCCGGCGGAAGAACGGGAACCCATCAGGAGGAAACAACATGAGTTTAACTTCATCCAAAAAAGTAGAAACCAATACTTATGAGCTGGAGGTCGCTGTTTCTGCGGAGGACTTTGCCGCGGCTGTGGAAAAGGCGTATCAGAAGAATAAGAAGCAGATCAGCATTCCCGGCTTCCGGAAAGGAAAGGCTCCCAAGCATATGATTGAGAGAATGTATGGCGAGGGCTTTTTCTATGAGGACGCAGTGAATGCTTTGTATCCTCAGGCATACAACGAGGCTATTGCGGAAGCCAAAATTACCCCGGTAAACCAGGCGGATGTGGAAATCCTCTCGGTAGGCAAGGAGGGGATTACCTTTAAGGCTACTGTTGTGGTAAAGCCTGAGGTAGAGGTAAGCGGCTACAAGGGCATTGAGGCTGAAAAGAAGGCTGCTGAAGTAACCGATGAGGATTTGTCCAAGGAGCTGGACCGGATTAGAGAGCGCAACGCCCGTTTGGTGGATGTGGATGACCGCCCGGCCCAGAACGGTGATCAGGCTGTAATTGATTTTGAGGGCTTTTTAGACGGAGAGGCCTTTGAAGGCGGCAAGGGTGAGAAGTTCCCGCTGAACCTTGGCTCCAATCAGTTTATTCCTGGTTTTGAGGAGCAGGTTGTAGGGCATCAGGTTGGGGAGGAATTTGAGATCAAGGTAATCTTCCCGGAGAATTATCATGCCGAGGAGCTGAGAAACCAGGAGACCGCCTTTAAGATCAAGCTGCATGAAATTAAAACCAAAGAGCTGCCGGAATTGGACGACGAGTTTGCCAAGGACGTCAGTGAGTTTGACACATTAGAGGAATACAAGGTTGACCTGAAGGCAAAAATGCTGGAGCGGGCTGAGCATACTGCCAACGACGAGTTTGAGGGCAAGCTGATTGACGCAGTGATTGCCAATTTGAAAGCGGAGATTCCCCCTGTGATGTACGAAAATAGCATTACCGAAATGGTACGGGACTTTGAGTACCGGCTTCAGTCCCAGGGGTTAAATTTGGAGACCTACCTGCAATACACAGGTATGACGATGGAAGGCTTCCGCAAGACCTTTGCGGAGCAGGCTGAAAAGCAGGTGAAAATCCACCTGGCGTTGGAAAAGATTGTAGAGCTGGAAAACATTGAGCCCACCGAGGAAAAACTGAACGAGCGTTATGAGCAGCTGGCTAAGGCGTACAATATGGAAGTAGAGCAGGTGAAGAAGTTAGTGCCTGCAGACGGATTAAAGCAGGACGTCGCTGTGCAGATGGCCATTGACCTGATTCGAGACACCGCAGTAGTCAAGCAGTAACCCAAACTCCCTAAAATGCAGCAGCGGTTCCCCCCGGAGCCGCTCTCTGCTTTGCAAATCAAAACTGTCCTTTGGACGGCATTCAAATCTTTTTCCGGCGCAGCCGAAAAAGTACCTTCCCTATTTACTTTTAACTATTCACTATTACCTATTCTGGAGGTGTTGTTATGGCTTTGGTACCAATGGTGGTAGAGCAGGACGGGCGCGGGGAGCGTTCCTTTGATATTTACTCCCGTCTGTTGAATGATCGAATCGTCATGCTTTGTGACGAGGTGAATGACGCCAGTGCAAGCGTGGTAGTTGCTCAGCTGCTTTATTTGGAGGGGCGGGATCCGGATAAGGATATCCAGCTTTATATTAACAGCCCCGGTGGCGTAATTACGGCAGGTATGGCAATTTATGATACCATGCAGTATATTAAATGCGATGTTTCTACTATTTGTATTGGAATGGCGGCCTCCATGGGTTCCTTTTTGCTGGCGGCTGGAGCAAAGGGCAAGCGCCTTGCCCTGCCCAACAGTGAAATTATGATCCATCAGCCCTCCGGCGGAGCCCAGGGTAAGGCCAGCGATATTAAAATTATGGCAGAGCGTATTTTAAAAATGCGCAGTAATTTGAATAAGATTCTGGCAGAAAGAACAGGACAGCCTATTGAAACTATTGAGAAGGATACCGAACGGGATACCTTTATGTCCGCAGAGGAAGCAATGGCATATGGGCTGATTGACAAAGTGATTTACAAACGTTAGGTTGGTGACTAAATGCCCAAGTTTGACGATAGCAACAAAAATCTCCGCTGTTCCTTCTGCGGTAAGCTGCAAAGCCAGGTGGACCGGATGATTGCCGGCCCCGGTGTGTGTATCTGCAACCAGTGCGTGGAGCTTTGCCAAAGCGTATTGGGGGATAACCCCAGGGAACAGCAGCGCCAGGATGCTGTGCGCAAAAAAAAGCGGGAACAGGAAGAAATGATGATCCCGAAGCCGGCTGAAATTAAGGCGGCGCTGGATGAGTATGTCATCGGGCAGGACGAGGCGAAAAAAACTTTGTCGGTTGCGGTGTATAATCACTATAAGCGCATCCTTTTTGGCAGTACTGACGATGGAATAGAGTTGCAGAAAAGCAATGTTCTGCTGCTGGGCCCTACCGGTGTGGGAAAAACCATGCTGGCCCAAACTCTTGCTAAAATTTTGGATGTTCCATTTGCTGTTGCTGACGCAACTACCCTTACGGAAGCCGGCTACGTGGGTGAGGACGTGGAGAATATCCTCCTGCGGTTGATTCAGGCAGCGGACTTTAATGTAGAGCGCGCCCAAACCGGCATTATCTACATCGATGAGCTGGATAAGATCACCCGTAAGTCCGAAAATCCCTCTATTACCCGGGACGTAAGCGGTGAGGGCGTTCAGCAGGCTCTGCTTAAAATCCTGGAGGGCACCGTGGCTAACGTGCCGCCCCAAGGGGGCAGAAAGCACCCTCAGCAGGAGTTTATCCAAATTGATACCACGAATATTCTATTTATCTGCGGCGGCGCCTTTGAGGGTATCGAAAAGGTGATCGAAAAACGGGTAGCAGTTTCGTCCTTGGGCTTTGGCGGGCAGATTTTAACCAGCCTTTCCAAGGAGAGGGATCAGCTGATGAAGCAGGTGGAACCCCACGACCTGGTGAAGTTCGGCTTGATTCCTGAGCTGGTAGGCCGCCTGCCGGTGCTTACTACCCTAGAGGCATTGGATGTGGACGCCCTGATGCGGATTCTGCAGGAGCCCAAAAACGCCATGGTAAAGCAATATGCCCACCTGTTCCGGCTGGATGGTATTGAGCTGGATTTTGACCCGGCTGCGCTGCGGGCCGTGGCGGAGCAGGCCATTGAGCGGAAAACCGGCGCCAGAGGGTTGCGCTCCATTATGGAGGGCCTTTTAAGCAATTTGATGTTCTCTGCTCCCTCCGACCAGGAAATCGCTTCGATCCATATTACCGAGGCCTTTGTAAAAGGGGAAGGAGAGCCGGAGTATCTGCGGGACAGCCAGCGCCGGCAGGAAAGCCTTTCTCAGGAGGGCAGGATGCCGGCCGGACAAGGCAAATGAACAGACTGAAATGAAAAGGCGGCGTCGGGAGCGGTTTCCCGGCGTCGCTTTGCGGTTTTGGGACGGGAGTGCTGCCATCCTGCTGCAGTTCCTCCCTCGAAGCGCCAGAAAAACCAGAGGCACGAAGCTTTGCCGACGTCCCCCAAAAACAGTGAGAAAAAACAGCGGGGTTAAAATTACCAGCCGGATTTTGAAGAAAAACCGCCCTGAAAAGCTAAAAACTTCCGACGGCAGGGGAATATCACGGAAAAACGGGAAAATTCACACAAATATGACAAAAAGTTTCATATCTCGCCACTTGAAAAAAAGGGATAGATTCGGTATAATTTTACGGAACAGCAGAATAAGGCTGTGGAGAAGCGGAATCCCCGCTTCCAAAAACCGTTTAGGAGAGATAGCTTGAACCAAACCAACAGGAATAAAGAAGGAGGAATCGAGATGGAAAATCAGGAAACCCAGCGCAAACAGTATGAAATCCCGATGATCGCTCTGCGGGGACTGGTTTTGTACCCCAGAATGGTGCTGCATTTTGATATCGGACGGGAAAAGTCGATCCTCGCTTTGAATGAAGCCATGGAGGGACGTCAGCTGGTGTTCCTCACTGCTCAAAAGGATGTGCGGGAGGATAACCCCGGGGCCGACGGCCTGTACAGTGTAGGCGTTGTGGCCCAGGTAAAGCAGATCCTCCGTCCCCAATCGGAGCATATCAAGGTGCTGGTGGAGGGCAAGTTCCGGGCCCGTACCTTGAAGGTATATGAGGAGGAGCCCTACTTCCGGGCTTTGGTAGAGGAGTTCCCCATGAAGGTCTCCCGCCCGAGAAACTCCTTGATGACTCGCGCCCTGATGCGCACGGTCCAGGATTTGTTTGACGAATATGTTTCCCTTTCTCCCCGCATGCCCCGAGAGATTGTTTCTAACGCCATGTCCACCGAGGATCCGGTGTATTTAGGAGAATTTTTGGCGGGAAATATGCCTATCGACGTAGAACAGAAGCAGTTGATTTTGGAGGAATCCTCCCCCTTAAAGCGGTTGGAGCTGCTGGCAGGGATTTTAGAGGAGGAAAACGACATCCTCTCGGTAGAGCGGGATATTTACGACCGAGTGAGGGAGCAGGT
>CATJLA010000151.1 GCA_949741215.1 uncultured Oscillospiraceae bacterium | reverse complement strand
CGGAATGTACCCAAATAAAATACATCTGTCCTTAAAAAAGTACTTGACAAATCCCAAAGAACCCGTTATCCTAATAAATGAAATGCTGTGAAGGGGACATGGCCGGACTTCCCCCTGCTTCAGAGAGCCGCCGGATGGTGCAAGGCGGTGCAGGTGTCTTGTGGCTGAATCACCCCGGAGCTGTTTGCCGAAGCCCAATTTTATTTCAGCAGGACGTAACTGCCTGCCGTTATTCTGCGGGTTTTAAGCAAAACCGGTTGCCCGCCGTTATCCGGGAGCCCATTGTTGGATGGGATTGAGCGGCTCAGAGGAACCCTGAGCAATAGAAGTGGTACCGCGGATACCGGAATAATCGGTCTTCGTCTTCTGTAATAGGGAGACGAAGGCTTTTTTATTGCATAAAACCCCATGGTGTCATCCCGAAAAGCACAAAATACGAAAAATGCGCTTACGTCCAAAAAGAACAAAACAGGAGGAATGAAATATGCTGCTTACAGGTGCACAAATTGTTTTGGAATGCCTGCTGGAACAGGAGGTGGATACGGTGTTTGGCTACCCCGGGGGGCAGGTGCTGAATATTTATGACGCCCTCTGGGAATATCAGGACCGGATTACTCATATCCGTACCTCCCACGAGCAGGGAGCCGCCCACGCTGCCGACGGTTATGCAAGAGCCAGCGGAAAAACCGGTGTCTGCATTGCTACCTCCGGCCCTGGGGCTACTAACCTGGTTACCGGCATCGCCACCGCTTATATGGACTCGGTGCCTATGGTTGCCATCACCGGCAACGTCAGCCGCAACCTGCTGGGGCTGGATAGCTTCCAGGAGGTAGATATCACCGGTATCACCATGCCCATCACCAAGCACAACTATATTGTCAAGCGGGTGGAGGACCTGGCGGATACCATCCGGGAGGCCTTTTATATCGCCAACAACGGCAGAAAAGGCCCGGTGCTGGTGGATATCCCCAAGGACGTCACCGCTGCGAAATTTGATTACCAACCGGCCCGGCCCAGCCGCCCGGTGCCGAAAATGGATTTGGACCCCAAGCAGCTGGATCAGGTTCTGCAGCTGCTTAGCGGCTGCCGGAAGCCCTTTCTGTATGCAGGTGGCGGGGTAATTTCCTCCGGCGCAGCCCGGGAATTAGCCGAATTTGCCAACAAGCTGGATGCTCCCGTGGCCTGCTCTTTAATGTGCCAAGGCGGCTTTGACCAGAAAAGTGACCGTTACATGGGAATGTTGGGAATGCACGGCACCAAAACCGCTTCCCTCGCCATCAGTGAGTGTGACATCCTGATTGCGGTGGGTTCCCGCTTCTCGGACAGGGTTACCTGTAACGCCGATCAGTTTGCCAAAAACCGCCCCATTGTCCATATCGACGTGGACCCTGCGGAATTTAACAAGAACATCCCCGCCCAGTATACCCTCAAAGGGGACATCCGTCAGGTGCTGGAGCTGCTCTGCCGGGAAATGCGTTCCCGGGATAACAGCGACTGGATGCAGAAAATCCACCACTGGAAGAAGGAATATCCCCTTTATCAAACAACTCCGAACCCGGAGGGCGTTACCCCCCAAAGAATTCTGGAAACCCTCACCGAGCTCACCGATTCCGACGCCATCCTCACCACCGAAGTGGGCCAGCACCAAATGTGGACGGCGCAGTTCTATGAGTTCCGTCGCCCCAGAACCATGATTACCTCTGGCGGCTTAGGCACCATGGGCTTTGGCCTGGGGGCAGCCATGGGGGCCCAGCTGGCCCAGCCTGGCAAACGGGTTGTCAACATCGCAGGGGACGGCAGCTTTCATATGAATGCCAACGAGCTTTACACCTTGTCACGATACAACATCCCAGTAATTGAGATGGTATTTGATAACCAAGTGCTGGGCATGGTTCGCCAGTGGCAAAAGCTTTTTTATGACGGACACTTCTCCCAGACTGACCTGGAGCCCAAAACCGATTACACCTTGCTGGCCCAGGCTTACGGCATCAAGGCATTTACCATCGCTCGGGAGGAAGACATCCGCCCGGCGCTGGAGGCCGCGTTGGATTACAACGGCCCAGTGATGATCCATTGTGTGCTGGACAAGGACATTAACGTGCTGCCTATGGTACCTGCAGGGGCGTCGGTAGAGTCCCCCATTCTGGAAATCGAATAAGCTGTTGGAAGGAGGCAATAATATGGAACTGCAGGAAAACAAATACATTTTTTCGGTACTTACCAAAAACCATTCCGGCGTGCTGCTGCGGATCAGCGGCCTTTTCAGCCGCCGGTGCTATAACATCATCAGCATTGTAGCGGCCGAAACCGAGGACCCCAATATTACCCAGATCATTATTGTAGTACAAGGGGACGACCGAATCGCCAGCCAGGTAGTCAACCAGGTCAGCAAGCTGGTGGATGTCCTCCAAGTAAAGATTCTCGATCCCAACGAGGCAGTGATCCGGGAACACGTCCTGGTCAAGGTAGGGGGCAGGGTAGAGTCTATCGGAGAGCTTGTAAACATCGCCAATATGTTCCGGGCCAACATTTTGGACGTCACCGGCAATGTGCTTATTTTAGAGCTCACCGGCGTGCCCCACATTCTGGATTCCTTCCTCTCCCTCCTAAAATCCTACGGAATCCAAAAGATGATCCGCACCGGCTGCTCGGCCATGGAGCGCGGCTAACCCCCTGTTTTCCTTTTTTCAGGACGTAACTGCAAACCTGTTTTTCCCGCGCAAAACGGAAAATCTGCACTCACGTCCCAACAACAGAATAAAACGAAAACCCCGCCCCGTGGAATCAGGCCTCCATGGGGCGGGGTTTTTCATCGGTAGGTTCGTCTACCCTAAATTCGGGAACATCAAATACACTGCTCCCCCAAAAAAGCCGGTCACCATCATCACCAGGATCGGGCTGGGCTTTTTCCTCCTCAGCCACACAAAAGCGCTGACAAACAGCACCAACGAAACCGGATTGATCTTCTGCAGCAGTGAAACTGAGATAGAATCCTCCCCCCAAAGGCACAGCAGCAAAATCGAAAGCCCCGCCGAGGCAATCAGCGCCACCACCGTAGGGCACAGGGACTTCAAAATCCCCTGAATCATCAGCAAATTCTGATACTTAAAATAGAAATGAGCCAGCAGAGAAACAATCACGCAGGAAGGTAATATACAGCCCAAAGTAGCCACAATTGCCCCCGGCATTCCCGCAATCCGGATGCCCACAAAGGTAGAGGAATTGATCGTAATCGGCCCCGGCGTCATTTCGGCTATGGTAATCAAGTCGGTAAATTCCGCTAACGTCAGCCAGCCGTTGCGTTGTACCACCTGCTCCTGAATCAGCGGCATAGCGGCGTACCCGCCCCCAATGCTCAGCAGCCCTACCTGGAAAAAGCTCCAGAACAGCTTCAGCAATGTTATCGTCACAAAGTATTCCCCCTTTTTTCTCTCCACAAGGTGCGCAGAATACCAACCAGAATGCTGGCCAAAATCAGGTACAGCACATTAACCTGGAAAAAATGCACCGCAATAAAAATAGCAATCATCATAATCCAAGGGAACAGCCGCTCCTCCCGGGTTACATTGCGGCCCATATTTACCGCAATGTCAGCGATTACGGCGGCAATACCAGCCTGCATAGCCTTCAAAACGGCGGCAATCACCAAATTTTCCCGGAACCACTGGTAAAACATAGAGATCATGGAAAGCAGAATCAACGGCGGCAGTATGGTTCCCAGAATAGCCACAGCCGCGCCAGGCACACCGGCTATCCGGTAGCCTACCAAAATGGACACATTTACCGACGTAGCCCCCGGGGAGGACTGGGCCAATGCCGCAAAATTCAGCATTTCGTCTTCCTTCATCCAGCCCAGCTCATCCACAAACTTTTTCTTCATCAAAGGGACGATAACAAAGCCGCCCCCAAAGGTAAAAGCGCTTAGGTGAAAGGTGGACCGGAACAGCTTCCAGTATACCTTCAACGGTGTTTTCATGAGAAAATATGCTCCTTTCTGCCAACTGCACTCTGTTTCGTTAGGCTAAATGCCGCTTGTTAGCCTATAGCAGCTGTAACTTTGCCATCGTTCCCGTTGTCCTCGCCGGAGCAAAAGGATCTGGCTGTTTGAAATACGCGGCTTGCGGGGATTTTTCTGCTGCCCCTCCGGTCTGTTCAATTTGTCCTGCTACAGAGGACAATCCTCGGCAAACAGGCTGCATTTCATGGGATGTCGTTAGGCCCTGTGCTTTATTAAAAGCTCTGCGCCACGCATGAAAAATCCATACTGCTGTGTGCCTAAAAGATTGTGCACAAGGGCTTAAAATTGCGATTACATCCCAAAAAATAAAAACAAAACCCAGGCCTCCCTTTTTTAGAGATGCCTTAAAAATCTATATACTTCGCGCCCATAACGCTCTGGCACGAATGATCCATAAAACATAACCGGCAGATCATCAAAGCAGAACCTCTTGCTTTTTTCCACCGATCATGGAAAAAGAATAATGATTGCTTATTATACGCTGTGTTCCCGTTTTTGTAAACAGAAAATTTTCATCTTTGTTGAAAATTTTTATGTACTATTCTTTTCTGGTGCTGAGTTGTTCCAGAGGTGAAATTTTGGACTCAGAACCTGCTGAAAACAGAACAGTTTTTGCTCAAAACAGATCCAAAAATCGCTCTGTCTTTCTGTTTTTTGCCGCAAAACCGGGCCCAAAAACAGGGGTGTTTTGAAAAATGGAAATAGCATACCCGTCCTCCCTGTTTTTACGGAACACAAGGAGGACCATTTAGAAAATAAAAAGCAGTGTAGCAATCCCGCCCAGCTGCCCCAAGGCGGACGGTAACGGACCGCCCCCAAGCAGGAGCTCACTGCAATCAAAATAATTATTTTCCTCTGCCGCAGGATTTCCTGGCTGCAGGCGGGATAAAATCCTCTGTATCAGAATTTTGTCCAGGCTTTGGGATAACACGCCCAAAAGTCTGCCTGTGGAGGAAACGCCGCAAAGGCAAAGTTATTTCAGCCCAAAAATCCGGCTGAAAACAGGTGGGAGCCGCTCCTAAAAGCGCAGCTGGGGACAAAGGGCTTCCACTTAAGCCAAGCGCCAACTGATTGCCGTTTTTAGCCAAAAACGGACTCCCACATTCGAGAAAACTCCATTGATTTTCCCATTGTCTGTTAAGTCTCTGTCAAAATAATATCCTATATTATACTCCAGTTTTTCGTGCTTGTAAACAGAAAAGATTTGTCTTTATCCGGTGGATTTATATACAATATCAACAAAGAGTGTCGTTTTGGACAGGCTGCCTCCCTTTTGAGCCCAAACAAAGCCAGTATTTTGGGGGACGGGACTGCAGTTTTATTTTCCACAAAATGGAAGATAAGCTATTATGGAGCACTGCAACCCGACGTCCCAAAAAGATTGGGGCAACAGGCCAAAAACGGTGCTGAGGGCGGTATTCCATGGGGGTAAACAGAAACAACTGCATTGCCCAGCTTTCAAAGCCTTTGCGACATCACCGAACCTTTAGGTTTTACAGAAAACTGACACAAAATAACGCCCCCTTTTTATAAAGAAGTATTTGCATCATTGACACTCGTGCGCAGAAAGCTCATGATTTCATGCTGTTTTACAAATTGCGGAAATAATTTTGAAAAAAGCCCTTGACTTTTCGGAAAAGTACGCTATAATAAATAACGGTCTCACCTGAAAGCCTCCCTCAGCTGACATGGTGGGTAAAATATATTGCCCGATTGTGTAAAGGTAGCACGACAGACTCTGACTCTGTTTGTAAGGGTTCGAATCCTTTTCGGGCAACCAACTTGTCGGGGTATAGCGCAGTTTGGTAGCGTGCTTGGTTCGGGACCAAGAGGCCGCGAGTTCGAGTCTCGCTACTCCGACCAAATATACTCTGGCGCAAAGAAAACCGGAAGCGGCATGCTTCCGGTTTTTCGTTTCATTAAGCCTAAATCCACCCTTTGGGTGGGGGGACGGGAGTGCCTGCCCCGATGCCTGGGCTTGTGTTCCGCACCCTGGAGCAGGTTGGAATGTGTTTTAAGACTGTGTAATAGGCGAAACAGCAAATAAAACACAGGTCGGCTGTTTTGGATTGCGTAGAGAAGTCTTTCTCAAAATAGAGGATGCTCTATTATTTACGACTGTTTTAGTGTATTTTCCGTTCTGCTGGCCGAGGGCTTGTAAGCAAGCTCTATGATTTAAGGGGTTTTTTAGGCTGAAGCTTCCGGCGGTTGCCTTCCTCGTCCATAATGACGATGCTGTCCAGCTCCCGCTGCATACTGGCCCGGAAAGCGGCGATATACTCCTGCCGGAGAGATTGCTGCTCCTGCTTTTCCTCCGGGGTGAGCTCGGCTTCACGGGATTTTTTTGCCAGGAAATTGATGCGGTCGATTTTACTTTGTTCCATCTTCAAAGGACTCCTTTGTTCATATCTTGTTTACAATTAGGGCTCTGTTTGCTTCAAAATGGGCCGGTTTTTTGAAAAAACAGGCTCGCTTTCACTTAAAATCAGGTTGTTTTTTATCTTTTCTCTGCTTTTTGCTTGCAGGCTTCCCGTTCATTGGCGCAAAAGGTTAAAATATCGGGAAGCTTTACCGGAAGGCCGAAAAACATAAAGGGGCAGTTACGTCCCAAAAGAATAAGGAGGTGCCGGGTTTGCCGGATAGTATCAGCATACCACAACAGGCGGAATTTGTCATCCGCAGATTGGAAGAAAATGGGGAGCAGGCTTATTTGGTGGGGGGCTGCGTACGGGACAGCCTGCTGGGAGACACTCCTCAGGATTGGGATATTACCACCTCCGCCCTGCCGGAAAAGACGATTTGCGCCTTTGAGGACTGCCGGGTGATTGAAACCGGCGTGCAGCACGGCACAGTGACAGTGCTGCGGGAGGGCAAACCCATTGAGGTGACGACCTTTCGAATAGATGGCAGCTATACCGACCGCCGCAGGCCGGACTCGGTGACATTTACCCCTGATCTGCGGGAGGACCTGGCCCGGCGGGATTTTACCATCAACGCGATGGCCTACCACCCCCAAAAAGGGCTGTATGACTGCTTTGGCGGCAGGGAGGACCTGGCTGCCGGGGTAATCCGCTGTGTAGGGGAGCCGGACAGGCGGTTTCAGGAGGATGCTCTGCGGATTTTAAGGGCGCTGCGGTTTGCCTCCGCCCTGGGGTTTACCATTGAAGAGAATACCCGGCAAAGCATTTTGCGGAACAAAGAGCTGTTGCAGAGCATCGCCCGGGAGCGTATTTTTGCGGAGCTGAAAAAGCTGCTGTGCGGCAAAGGAGCCGTGCCGGTTTTGCTGGAATACAGGGAGGTGCTGGGGGAAATATTGCCGCAGTTACGTCCTTTGATGGGCTTTGAACAGCATACGCCTTATCATCAGTATGATATTTATGAGCATTCCGCCCGGGCTGTGGGGGAGGTTCCGCCGGCACCGGAGCTGCGGATGGCCATGCTGCTGCATGATTTGGGCAAGCCGGCTTGTTATCGCCCGGAAATGCAGGACGGAGTGCTGCGGGGGCACTTTAAGCAGCATGCCTTTGTGGGGGAGCCGATCTGCCGGGAGGCGCTGCTTTCCCTAAAGGCGGATAAGGCATTTTGGCAGCAGGTTTGCTTTTTGGTAAAGTATCATGATACTGAAATTCCGCCCACAAAGCCCCAGGTGCGGCGGTGGCTGGCACAGTATCCGGCGACGTGGGTGGAACGGCTTTTTCTGGTGCAGCGGGGGGATAACCTTGCCAAAGGAAAGAACCGGGAGCCGGTACGGGAACGGCTGGAGCGCGCCGACGCTTTGCTGACGCTTTTACAGGAGATCCTGAGGGACGGAGACTGCTGCAGCCTGAAGGACTTGGCGGTAAGCGGCAAGGATTTGATGGAAATAGGCTGCCCTAAGGGAAAAAGGGTAGGAGAGCTGCTGGAGTGGCTTTTGGAGCAGGTGATGGAGGAAAAGTGCCTGAATCAAAGGGAGCCGCTTTTAGAGGCAGCTAAGGGGCGGATTGCCCAAAAGGCGGAGTAAAAACAGGATTCCCTTGGTTATGGGAGAAAGGCGGTTTGCCTGCTGCCTTTTTCAGCAAAAGAATATTTCTGCCGAAACGGTTGAGTTTTATCTCTGGAAATGCTATAATAATGCGAAAAGCAGATGCGGCTTTTGTGAGAAATACGGGATGCGCTTACGTCCCTATAAGCCTTGCAGCGGCCCGCTTACCTGCCGGAAAAGGAAAGGATGGTACCTACCATGGAAGAAAAAAAGACCTTCTACATCACAACGCCTATTTATTATCCCTCTGCCAAGCTGCATATCGGGCACAGCTACTGCACCGTTGCCACCGATATGATGGCCCGGTACAAGAGGATGCGCGGCTATGACGTGATGTTCCTTACCGGCACCGACGAGCATGGCCAGAAAATTGAGCTGAAAGCCAAGGAAGCCGGCGTTACCCCCAAGGAATATGTGGACAACATTGTTTCCGGCGTGAAAGAGCTTTGGAGGCTGATGAATATCTCGGAGCACCGGTTTATCCGCACTACCGACGATTACCATGAGGAATCGGTACAGAAGATTTTTAAGGCGCTGTATGACAAAGGCGAAATTTATAAGGGCAAGTATAAGGGGAAGTACTGTACACCCTGTGAGTCCTTTTGGACTGACACCCAGCTGGTGGACGGCAAGTGCCCCGACTGCGGCCGGGAGGTAATTGACGCCGAGGAGGAGGCGTATTTCTTCCGGCTTTCTAAATATGCTGACCGTTTGCTGAAGCTTTATGAGGAAAACCCTGGGTTTTTGGAGCCGAAATCCCGGATGAATGAGATGGTGAACAACTTTATCAAGCCCGGGCTGGAGGACCTGTGCGTTTCCCGCACCAGCTTTACTTGGGGGGTTCCGGTGGATTTTGACCCTAAGCATGTGGTTTATGTTTGGGTGGACGCTTTGAGCAACTATATCACCGCGCTGGGTTACGGCAACGGGAAATACCACGACTATGAGAAATATTGGCCCGCTGACGTCCATTTTGTGGGCAAGGAAATTGTGCGGTTTCACTCGATTATCTGGCCGGCAATTTTGATGGCGCTGGATTTGCCCCTGCCCAAAAAGATTTACGGCCACGGGTGGCTGAACTTTAACGGCGAGAAAATGAGCAAAAGCCGGGGCAATGTGGTGGACCCGGCAATCCTCTGCCAGCGGTATGGGGTGGACTCTTTGCGGTACTTTTTGCTGCGGGAGTTCCCCTTTGGGTCTGACGGGAACTTCTCCAACGAGGGGCTGATTTCCCGGATCAACTCGGATTTGGCCAATGATTTAGGAAACCTGGTTTCCCGCACGGTTTCCATGGTGGAGAAGTACTTCGGCGGCACGCTGCCTGCAGAGCGGGAGGCAGACCCTCTGGATCAAGAGATTGAGGAGATGGCCTCCGCCCTGAAGGCCAAGGTAGAGGCGCAGATGGAGGCTTATCAGTTCCAAAACGCCTTAACTGAGGTGATGAAGCTGGTTTCCCGCACCAACAAGTATATTGACGAGACTGCTCCTTGGGTGCTGGGCAAGGATCCGGAGAAGAAGGCCCGTTTGGCTACAGTGCTGTACCATATGCTGGAGAGCATCCGGGTGGCTTCCATTTACCTGGCGCCTTGTATGCCCGGGACAAGCGAGAAAATTTGGAAACAAATTGGAGCCAATACTCCCGAAATCTGCAGCTGGGATTCCGCCGGGGAGTTTGGCAAGCTGCCTGCCAATGTGACGGTAGCAAAAGGGGAAACCCTGTTCCCCAGAATTGACATGGCCAAGGAGCTGGAGGCTTTGGAAGGGGAGCGGCAGAAGCTGCTGGCCAAGGAACAGCCTGCCCAGAAGCCGGAGAATACGACAGGCGCGACGTCCCAAAAGGCGGAAAAGGAGCCGGTGGAAGGGGTTACAAGCCTGATTGCCATCGACGATTTTGCCAAGGTGCAGCTGCGGGTGGCTCAGGTTGTGAGCTGCGAAAAGGTGGAGAAGTCTGACAAGCTGCTGAAGCTGCAGCTGGATGACGGCAGCGGAGAGCCCCGGCAGGTGGTTTCCGGCATTGCGGCGTGGTACAGCCCGGAGCTGCTTGTTGGCAAAAAGGTGATTATTGTGGCCAATTTGAAGCCTGCCAAGCTGCGCGGGGTGCTTTCTCAGGGCATGATTTTGGCGGCAGATGCCGGGGAGAATGACGTCCGGGTGATTTTTGCGGACCCGGAGATTCCCAATGGCTCTACTGTGAGGTAGTTTTGGGTTCTATGATGCTTCTTGCGATGCTTTTGGCAGGAGCCATGGGGCTTGATTGGACGAAAGACGGGCGGTTCTCTGCGTTTTGGAATTTGTCAAATTATGGGCTGATGCCGGCGCTTTATTGCTTTATCGGCGTTGCGGTTTGGGGGCTGGCGGGCTGCCGGCCCCCTTTTTTTGTGGACGGGACTGCCGGTTTGTTATCTTGTGCCTTATTTTTCTCTAAGCCTTGGAATAAGACGAGAAAGCGGTGCATTGCCCGCCCCAACAGCGCCCTGAAACAGGGGTTCCGTGGGGCGGGGATTTCGCCCTTGCGAGGGCGACCAGGGACGCTGTCCCCCGGACCCTGCAAGCCTTTGAAAAGGCTTGAGCGAAACGTTTTCCGCGCCTCCGGCGTACTATGAACAGGGCTTTTGCATGATGAAAATCCGCGACGTCTGAAAAGAAAGGAAGAAAATTGATGGAGCTATGCAATATTTTTGACACTCACGCCCACTATGATGATGAACGGTTCGATGAGGATAGGGACGCCTTGCTGCCCCAGCTGCATGAGCAGGGGGTAGCGCTCATCTTAAACGCAGGATGCGATATGAAAAGCAGTTATACCACAGTGGAATATACCCAAAGGTATGATTTCGTCTATGGCGCAGTGGGGGTGCACCCCCATTCGGCAAAGGAAGCGGCCGGCACCGGGTACTTGGAGGAGCTGGCCCGGCTGGCAAAGGAGAATGAGAAAATCCGGGCGATTGGAGAAATTGGGCTGGATTATCACTACGATTTTTCCCCCCGGGACACCCAAAAGCAGGTGTTTGCCCAGCAGCTGGAGCTGGCAAAGCAGCTGGATCTGCCGGTGATTATCCACGACAGGGAGGCCCATGGGGATACTCTGGAGCTGCTGCAGAACTATCGTCCTAAAGGGATTGTACACTGCTTTTCCGGCTCGGCAGAATTTGCCAAGGAAATTTTGCGCCTGGGGATGTACATCGGCTTTACCGGAGCGCTTACCTTCAAAAACGCCCGCCGGGCAGTGGAGGCGGTGGGGGATATCCCCTTAAACCGCCTGCTGCTGGAAACCGACTGCCCCTATATGGCCCCAGAGCCTTACCGAGGCAAGCGGTGTGACTCCCGGATGATTGCCCGTACAGCACAGGTAATGGCCTCCATTAAGGGGATAGATGCCCAGCAAATGGTGGATATTGCCTGCCAAAACGGTATGGAAGCTTATGGAATCAGCCGGTAAAGCCTTTTTTCTTAAGACGAACCGCAGGCGGGACGTCCCGAAAAAAGGCTGCGGCTTGTGAGAAGAAAGGAACTTATTATGAGCAAAAACAAACAAAATTCAGGGAATAGAAAGGCGGCGGCACTGGGCCTTCTGCTGGGCTGCTGTGTGCTGTTGGCCGCCTGCGCCCAGGGGGAAAGCTCCCTGCCGGAGGAAAGCGAAAGCAGCAGTTCTCAAAGCAGCAGTACCGTCGGTATGTCCCGCAGCGCTTCTCCGGTTTCTTCCGGGACGCAAGCGGAAGCGGGCGGCTCCGGGGCATCGCCTTCTGTCCCGCCGGTGAACAGGGCGCCGGAGGTGGATGACTCTAATCCGATCACTACAGGAGAGGGGGAGCCTGAGGAAGGGATGTCTGCTGAGTTTTGGGCAGAGCCGGTGTATTGGTGCGGCCAGGATAGGATTCCCCTATATTTGAAGAATACCGGCAGCGAGCCTATTCAGCTGGGCCGTGATTTTGTGCTGGAGAGCCTGGATGACAAGGGCAAGTGGGCTGTTTTGAAGCCTCAGGATGAGGAACCGGCCCAGTTGGATAACCCGGGGGTGCAGTTTCCTATTGAAAGTGGGGAGGTAAGGACCATCTGGGCGTATTTAGGCGGGGCCGGCAAGGTGGAAAACGGCGCTGTCCGGATGCCTGACGGGGAGATCAACTATAGGCTGACCATCACCCTGCCGGACGGGACGGAGAAAACAGCGGAGTTCCGGTTTGACCAGCAGATGCCGGAGCATGATGAGTACTCGGTAAGGATGGAGCAGGCGGTTTATCCGGTAGGCACGGAAAAGGCGGTTATGAAGATGACCAACAACACCGGAGAGGAAAGCGGCTTTGGCATGGAATACAGCCTGGAGCGTCTGGAGGAGGGCGTTTGGAAGTATTTCCCCCCCAAAAGCGAGGTATATTTTATTGCGATTGCGCAGATTTTTCCAGCGGGAGAAACCACTGACTTTACCGTTTCTCTGGGTGAATATGAGCTTGTTCCGGGACGGTACCGGGTAGTAAAGCAGCTGGATTCCTGGTATTATGCAGCGGAATTTGAAGTAAAATAAGCAGATAGGCAACAGCCCGCCGCTTGGAAAGAAGCGGCGGGCCTTTTGCTGTTACTGCGCAATGTTGGCAATCACTGCGTCCTGGTAATAATGGGATAAAATTTCCTGCCAGGTGCTGCCCTGGCG
>CATJLA010000150.1 GCA_949741215.1 uncultured Oscillospiraceae bacterium | reverse complement strand
TCATGACGAAGACCCAGTCCGGAACCCCTTCAAAAGTTGTATCCAGCGGATAGCTGTCCACAAAGGTAGCGCTTACGCCTAGCTTTTCAGCTATCTTCTGGGCAATCTCCACATCGTATCCCACCAGATTGTCCTCTTCGTCATGATAGGTCCAGGGGGCCCAGGTGCCCTCCATAGCCACCACAATTTCGCCCTTCTCCTTAATCTGCGCCAGCAAGTCGCCGCCACTCTGGGACGAAGCGGAGCCATTACAGCCGGTCAGCATCAGGGATGCCGCTGCAGCTGTGGCCGCCAATAAAGCAATCATTTTTTTCATAGTAAGCCTCTCCTTTTTTCTATTTGTTTTATTATTTACTAAACAACATTTCGCATTCTACGGAATGCAGCCAGAGCCACTATCCGAGGCGGCATCGCCCCCTTTTGAGCCCTGCAAGCCTTTGAAAAAGCTTAAGCGAAGCCCCTCTCCGCTCTATGCACCTGAATTGGAGGCAACAGATAAGAAAGCGGCTGTCATGTCCTTAAAAATGCTGCTGCCCTTGTGCAGATTCCTTCTCGGACATCTGCAGAAACTCCCGGGTACGGGCCTGTTGGGGATGCTCGAAAAAGGCTTTGGCCCCCCCTTCTTCCACCACCAC
This sequence comes from uncultured Oscillospiraceae bacterium, assembly GCA_949741215.1. Classification (GTDB taxonomy): domain Bacteria; phylum Bacillota; class Clostridia; order Oscillospirales; family Ruminococcaceae; genus CATJLA01. Next base: position 3,286 of record CATJLA010000150.1, on the reverse strand, counting down.
GCCGTCCTCCATAAAGATTACCCGGTTGGATACCGTCCTGGCAAAGCCCATTTCATGGGTAACCACCAGCATAGTCATCCCCTCGTCCGCTAACTGGCGCATCACTGCCAGCACTTCGCCGGTAAGCTCTGGGTCTAGGGCGGAGGTAGGCTCGTCAAAATAGATGATCTCCGGGTCGGTGGCCATTGCCCGGGCAATAGCCACCCGCTGCTGCTGCCCGCCGGAAAGCTGATGAGGATAGTAATCCTCCCTGTCCGAAAGGCCAACCTTCGCCAAAGCACGCCTGCCGGTTTTCTCTGCCTGCTCCTTGGGAATTTTCCGTGCTGTAATCAGCCCTTCAGTGACGTTCTGCAGTGCGGTTTTATTTAAAAAAAGGTTGTAGTTCTGGAACACAAACGACGTTTTCTGCCGCAGACGGGCGATGTCTTTTTTGGAAACATGGCCTAGATGAAACTGCTCTCCGTCAAAAATAAGCTCGCCGCTGTCCGCTGTTTCCAAAAAATTCAGGCACCGCAGCAAGGTGGTTTTACCGGAACCGCTGGGTCCTAAAATCGCTACTACATCCCCTTGGTATACCTGCAGATCCACTCCTTTCAGCACCTCAGCGCCGTCAAATGCCTTACGGATATTTTTTACCTCGACCATAGTCCGCCCCTCCTCCTTCTGGACTTCGCCGCCTGATGCTGGATATTCAGCTTTTTCTCCCCTGCCCGCTGCAAAGCGGTAAGGATAGTGGAAAACACCAGATAAATCAGCCCGACCTCAATATACAGCGCCAGCGGCTCATAGGTACGGGCCACAATCCGCTGGGTTGCCATAAACATCTCCGCCACCGTGATATTTGCCGCCAGCGACGTATCCTTCACCATAGCAATCAGCGCGTTGGACAAGGGCGGGAAGGCGGTTCTCATGGCCTGGGGTAAAATAATCCGCTCGATAATCTGCAGATAGTTCATGCCAACACAGTAACCTGCCTCCAGCTGGCCAGAGGGCACGGCTTCCAGCGCCGCACGGATGGTTTCGGCGCTATAAGCTCCCTCGTTCAGAGAAAACACCAGCACCGCCGCAGGGAATGGGTCAATGACAATCCCCACGCTGGGCAGCCCAAAAAACACCACAAAAAGCTGAATCAGCAGCGGTGTCCCCCGGAAAACCCAAATATAAAACCTTGCCAGCTGCTTTAACCCCCGGATGTTGGCAAACTGCACCAAGGCCATCACAATGGCGATAACCATAGCCAGCGAAAAAGAAATTACCGTTAAGGGAATGGTTACCGTAAGCCCCGGCAGCAGGATCTTCCAGAAAGAATCTGTCAGGATATTCAGCAGCCGTTCATTGATCATGCTCTCCGTACCTCCTTTTAGTCGTGTTCTCTCTGTCTGTTTTTCCTCTTTCTTTCAAAACAGCTTTGTGGGTTTCCTGTTAAAATGGTATTTCATACCAATTCGGTATAATAATAGCCCACTTTCTCTTTTCTGTCAATAGTTTGGGCTAAAATCTATTTTCCAAGCTTTCAGGACGTCCTGCAGGCCTTGTTTTCCCGGGCCTATCACAAGGCTTGGAGCAAAACGGGGCTCTCCTCCATGCACAAGATGAAAAATCGGCTGTTACGTCCCCCCAAAAAGGGAAATTTTCGACAGATTGCTTGCAAAAGCTACAATAATTGTTTACAAGCCTGTGAATATTTGATATAATAACATCGTTACTCTTTTAACGGGAATCAGGAAATCAGAACAAAGGAGGCAGACGGTACCGGCACCACTTTGGTATCAGGTTTTATGAACTTTCTATTTGTTTTGGATCAATATAATGCGGAAAACAACGGTGTTACCGTCTCGGCCCGGCGATATGCGGCAGTGCTGCAGGAGCATGGGCATCAGGTGCGCATTCTTTCTACCGGGAACTGCGGCCCGGATGGCTATTCTGTACGGGAACTGCGGATTCCGGTGTTCGATAAGCTGATTAAATCTCACGGAATGCTGTTCGGCAAGGCGGAACGCCCGGTGGTGAAAAAAGCGCTGGAATGGGCGGATCATGTACATTTTTTGATGCCCTTTACCCTTTCCATTATAACTGCCAACATGGCAAGAAGGATGGGTAAGCCCGCAACCGCCGCCTTTCATGTACAGGCCCAGAATATCTCCTATTCTATCGGCATGGGGCGCTGGGGAGTTACCAACCGGTTTATCTACTGGCTGTTCAAAACCGACTTTTACCACAAATTCCGTTATATTCACTGCCCCTCCGCCTTTATTGCCGGAGAGCTGAAAAAATACGGCTACAAAGCGGACTGCCGGGTGATCTCCAACGGCATTCCTCCGGAGTTTACCTTCCGCCGGGATGAGAAAAGCCCCCAGTGGAAGGGGCGCTTTCTTATTTTAATGATCGGCCGCCTTTCCGGTGAAAAGCGCCAGGATGTGCTGATAGACGCCGTAAAGCGCAGCCGTCATAAAAAGGAGATTCAGCTGGTGCTGGCAGGCCAGGGGCCGCTGCGGGAGGCTTATCAAAAGCAGGCTCAGGGGCTCAGTCATCCTATTCAAATGAAATTTCTTTCTCAGGACGAGCTGCGAGCCGCTATTGCCCAGTGTGATTTATATGTGCATACCTCCGATGCGGAAATCGAGGCCATGAGCTGCATGGAGGCCTTTGCCTGCGGCAGGGTGCCGGTGATTGCCAACAGCCCGCTCTCAGCCACACCACAGTTTGCCTTGGATGAAAGATCGCTGTTTCGTCCCGGAGATGCGGCAGACCTGGCTGAGAAAATAGACTATTGGATCGAGCATCCGGAGGAACGGCTGAAAATGGAAACCGCTTACAGTGAGCACGCCAAAAAATACTCTATTGACGCTTGTGTAACCCAATTTGAAGCTCTGGCGGCAGAGGCCGGAGAAAAAGGAAGCTGGGCATGAAAACAGATATTTTATCCGAATTGTTTGAGGATTTCCCCCTTGTCCCGCCAATTAAAATGGACGAAAATTACGATTATCTCCGCAGAGGAGCGTTTTCTACCCTGTTTCATGAGCTGTTGTTCACCTTTGCGGTATTTGTTTTACGAATTTACAACTTTTTTGTGCTGGGCCTGCGGATTAAGGGGTGGAAAAACCGGCGGTTTTTAGGCACCAGCGGCGCGGTAGCGGTTTGCAACCATGTGCACACACTGGACTGTTCTATGATCGCCCGGGTTTTATGGCCCAAACGGCAGTATTTTGTTACCCTGCAATCCAACCTGGAGCTGAAGGGGGTGCGGCATCTGGTACGGGTGCTCGGTGGCATCCCAATCCCCCGG
>CATJLA010000149.1 GCA_949741215.1 uncultured Oscillospiraceae bacterium | reverse complement strand
CAGAGCTTATAGAAACCACCGGCGAACAAATTGGCGTAACAACCCGGGAATACACCATCGTCTTGAACGGAGAAACCGCTTCCCTGGATACTATCCAGAATGCTTGGGAGCAAAAGCTGCAGCCGGTGTTCCCCTACCTGATGCCTACCCCCAAAATTGCCCTGCCCTCTTACTCCTACACTGCAGACAAGCTTCCTGCTCCTGCTGTTCATACAGCCCGGCCCCGTGTGCTGATCCCGGTATTCCCCGGCAGCAACTGCGAGTACGACACCGCCCGGGCTTTCGAGCATTACGGCGCTCAGGCAGAAATTTTTGTCATCCGCAACCTTACCGGCAAGGATATTGAGGAGTCGGTAGACGCCTTTGAAAAACTAATCGCCCAATCCCAAATCATCGCAATCCCCGGCGGCTTCTCCGGTGGGGACGAGCCGGACGGCTCCGGTAAGTTTATCACCGCCTTCTTCCGCAATCCCAAAATCAAGGACGCAGTCCACACCCTGTTAAAAAACCGGGACGGCCTGATGTGCGGCATCTGCAACGGTTTCCAGGCGCTTGTTAAGCTGGGGCTGGCACCCTATGGCGAGATCCGGGATATGGACAACAGCTGCCCCACCCTCACCTTTAACCGCATTGGGCGGCACCAGTCCATGCTGGTAAGCACCCGCATCTGTTCCAACAAGTCCCCCTGGCTGATGCATACTCAGGTTGGAGAGCAGTATACTGTAGCCATTTCTCATGGTGAGGGCAGGTTTGTAGCCGGTGACGAGCTGCTGATCCAGCTTGCTCAGAACGGCCAGATAGCCACCCAGTATGTAGATCTCTCCGGAACGCCTACCTTAGACATCCGGTTTAACCCCAACCAGTCTGTCAACGCCATTGAGGGCATCCTCTCTCCGGATGGTCGGGTGTTTGGCAAAATGGCCCACAGCGAGCGGTTTGGCAACGAAGTTTACCGTAATGTGGAGGGCAATAAGGAAATGCGCATCATGTTCAAAGGCGCAGTAGATTACTTTAGAGGGTAATCCGCCCCCACAACCCTTCGTAAATAAAAGCTTTTGGGACGTCCGCTGCCTTTGCGGCCGCAAAGGCAGCATGATGTCCCAAAAATTTTATAAAAAGGGGTTGACAAATCATCCCATAGGTTATATTATAATAGCGGTTAGTGTTTGCTAACCTTTTTTAAGGGCCATGAGTTAGCTTTAGCTAACAACAAGAAAGAGGAGTGAATCAAATGCCACTGTGTTTTGCCTCTATGGGGGAAGAAAACATCATTAAAAAGGTAGGCGGAAAACCGGAAGTAAAAAAACACCTGGAAAACCTGGGCTTTGTGCCCGGTGGAAGGGTTACGGTAATCAGCACTATCGGCGGGAACCTGATCGTAAATGTGAAGGAAGCCCGAGTGGCAGTGAGCCGGGAAATGGCGCAAAAAATTATGATTTGAGGAGGAGCCAGCAATGAACACCCTGAAAAACGCGAAGGTCGGGGATACAGTTAAGGTAGTCCGTCTCCATGGGGAGGGCGCGGTAAAGCGCCGTATTATGGATATGGGCCTAACCAAAGGGGTAGAGATCGCCATCCGTAAGGTAGCGCCTCTGGGAGATCCCATTGAAGTTACAGTGCGGGGGTACGAGCTTTCTATCCGCAAGGCCGACGCTGAAATGGTGGAGATTCAGTAAGGGGGTTCTCCCCTTTCTTTTTGACTATAGGTTAGCTAAAGCTAACAGAAAAGGAGTCAACGATAATGAGTATAAAAATTGCTCTGGCGGGCAACCCCAACTGCGGCAAAACAACCTTGTTCAATGAGCTTACCGGCTCCAACCAATATGTAGGCAACTGGCCCGGCGTTACGGTAGAAAAAAAGGAAGGCAAGCTGAAAAAGCAGCCGGATGTCACCGTCACCGATCTGCCCGGCATCTATTCCCTTTCCCCCTACACTCTGGAGGAAGTAGTGGCACGGAACTACCTGGTGCAGGAGCGTCCCGATGTAATATTAAACATTGTAGACGGCACCAACCTGGAGCGGAACCTCTACCTCACTACCCAACTGGCGGAGCTTGGTATCCCCATGGTAGTAGCAGTCAACATGATTGACCTGGTGCAGAAAAAGGGCGATAAAATCGACATCCACCGCCTGGGTGAAGCCTTGGGCTGCCAGGTACTGGAACTTTCGGCACTGAAGGGCACCGGCGTTTCGGACGTCGCGCAGGCCGCAGTTGCAGCGGCTGAAAAAAGCCATCCTGTACCTCAACATACCTTTTCCGGCAGTGTAGAGCATGCCATCGCCCACATTGAGGAGGCAGCCCTCCACAGCATGCCTGAAGAGCAGCAGCGTTGGTATGCCGTTAAAATTTTCGAGAGAGACTCCCGCGTGTTGGAGCAGCTTTCTTTGGACAAGACAGTTCTGGACCATATTGAGCAGGATATCCAGGCTGCCGAAAAGGAGCTGGACGATGATGCGGAAAGCATTATCACCAACGAGCGGTACGTCTACATAGCCGGCGTAATGAAGGAATGCTGCAAAAGGCGGAATGCCGGTGCTTTAACGGTTTCGGATAAAATTGATAAAATTGTAACCAACCGGATTTTGGCACTGCCCATCTTTGTGGTTGCCATGTTCCTGGTTTACGCTATCTCCATGGGAGGCTGGACCGTTTCTATCGGTACTGCCCTCACCGACTGGGCCAACGACGGGCTGTTTGGCGACGGCTGGTTCCTCTCCGGCGGTGACGGATACGAAGACGATGCGGGCGCCTTTGAAGAGGCTTCTTCCATTATCGAAGCCTGGGAGGCCGGAGAAACTGAGGCTTATCTCTATGATGACGACGAAGGTACTACCGATGTAATTTCCATCACCGAGGAAGTCTATCAGGAGGCTTTGACCGTAGAAGAACCGGACCCCAGTGACTATGGCCATTGGCTGAACGGTATTCCCGTTGTAGTTGGCGATTGGCTGGAGAATATCGGGTGCGCTGATTGGCTTTCCGGCCTGATTGTAGACGGCATCATCGGCGGCGTAGGCGCTGTGTTGGGCTTTGTACCTCAAATGCTGGTGCTGTTCCTGCTGCTTTCCATCCTGGAGGATATAGGCTATATGGCCCGTATTGCCTTTATTATGGACCGTATTTTCCGCAGATTCGGCCTGTCTGGCAAAAGCTTTATTCCCATGCTGGTTGGCACCGGCTGCGGTGTACCTGGGGTTATGGCCTCCCGTACCATTGAAAGCGAGCGCGATCGTCGTATGACTGTTATGACTACCTGCTTTATCCCCTGCGGCGCAAAGATGCCTATCATCGCCATGTTTGCCGGGGCGCTGTTCGGCGGGAATAAAACACTGGTTGCTACCTCCGCTTACTTTATTGGTGTAGCTGCTATTGTTATCTCCGGTATCATCCTGAAAAAACTCAAGGCCTTTGCCGGCGACCCTGCCCCCTTCGTCATGGAGCTGCCTGCCTACCATGTTCCCGCTGTAGGGAATATACTGCGGGCAACCTGGGAACGCGGCTGGTCTTTCATCAAGCGGGCCGGCACGGTAATTCTGGCTTCTTCTGTCATCCTGTGGTTCCTCCAGGGCTTCGGCTTTGAAAACGACGCCTTTGGCATGGTGGAGGACAGCAACGCTTCTATCCTTGCCGTAATCGGCGGAGCAATCGCCTTCATTTTTGCACCTTTGGGCTTCGGCAACTGGCAGTCCACCGTGGCTACTATCACCGGGTTAATTGCCAAGGAAAATGTGGTTTCCACCTTCCATGTACTGTTCCCCGGCAGCAACTTTGCTGCCCAGATCAACGGAGCCTTCACCGGCCTAAGCGCCTACTCCTTCATGATCTTCAACCTGCTGTGTGCTCCTTGCTTCGCGGCTATGGGTGCTATCAAGCGGGAAATGAATAACGCCAAATGGACCCTAGGCGCTATCGGCTATATGTGCGGCTTTGCCTATGTAATTTCCTTTATTGTATATCAGTTTGGCGCCTGGTTTATCGGCGCAGGCAGCGTGATCGGCGTTATTATTGCGGCAGTTGTGCTGGCAGGTCTTTTGTACCTGCTGCTCCGCAAAAATCCCTACGATCAAAACACCCTTACTGTAAAAACCACGACCGCTGTAGAAGTAAAATAGGGAGGCTTCTTTCATGATAAATCTACCTACACTCATCATCTCTCTGATTATTGGGGCAATCGTTATTGCAATTATTGTCCATGGGGTACGCAACAGGCGGGCAGGTAAAAGCTCCTGTTCCTGCGGCGGTTCCTGTGGAGGGTGCCCTATGAGCGGCAGCTGTCATCCGTCCCACGACGCATAATTTTGGGTTTTCCTTTTCACACTTCCTCTTTCAATTTAAGTTTACAACAGCGTTTTGGGACGTCGAAGGGGACGCAGGTTATCACCTGCGTCCCCTTATTTTATGCCCTGCAGCCGCCACCCATTTTCCCAAAAACATCATTGGGAGGCTGAGAATACAAAGCGCTGTCATGTCCCAAACAACACTATAACTATATAAGCTGCATGGATTTCAGCAAAAACAGCCAGAAAGTTAGGGTAAAGGAGCTGAGCAGTGTGGTAAGTGCAACCACCCCAGAGGTTAAGCTTCCCTCATGCCCCATATTTTTTGCCATAATAAAGCAGCTAACTGTTGTGGCGGAGCCCAGCATCACCAAAATGGCGATCATCTTCTCCTGCGTAAAGCCCAGCCAAACAGCAACGGGCAGAAACACCGCCGCCAAACCAATCAGCTTGATAAAGCTGCATACCCCTACCAGGCCCATGCGCCCCCGGATTCCCCTGAGATCAAAGGTAGCGCCCATAGCCATCAGGCCTAAAGGTGTGGCAACCGCCCCCAGATTCTGCACCGTTTTCCGCAGAATCCCCGGCATCGGTATCTTCAGTACCGACCAAAGCACCCCCAGTAAAATCCCCAGAATAATGGGATTTACCGCAATGCCCTTCAAAGTGGTTTTTATCAGCTCTCGGCTAAGCCTGCCCCGATCCGGCTTCATAACAGAAAGCACCACCACTGCCATGACATTATACAGCGGCACTGTAGCGATAATCATCAAAGGCCCCATGCCGCCGCTACCGTAAATATTCTGGATAAAGGCAATCCCCAGCAGGGCGGCGCTGCTCCGGTAAGAGGCCTGTACAAACTCCCCCTGCACACATTTATCCCTTAGCAGACGGGAGGCCAGCATCAGCCCCAAAATACTAATCAGTGTAGCCAAAAAACAGAATAACACAAAAGAAGTATCCCAAACCGCCAAAAAATCCGCTTCTGCCAGATCCTGAAACACCAGCGCCGGCAAAGCGGCCTGAAATACAAACCGGTTGGCCCTGCGGGAAAACACCTCGTCCATCAGCCCGATTTTATGAAAAAACCAACCCAAAATCATGGTAAAAAACACCGGAAGCACTGCATTTAAGCTGAAAATCAGATTCTCCATAGGCTACAGGTCCTTCCTCTTATACACCCCTATGATATAAGGCGCATCCGGCGCATTGATCAGCCGGTAAACAAAAACATCCGCTTTCGTCCCAGGCAGCTGCGCCAGATAAGCCTGCAGCGCCTCCCCCTCTAAAGTGCCTTCCTCATGGCCGGGATACACCATAATGATGAGAAACCGCCCCCTTTTCAGCAGACGAAGTGCCTTTTCCACCGCTTTCAGCGTAGTTTCCCGTCTGGTGGTTACCACCTTGTCGCTTTGGGGCAAATAGCCTAAATTAAACATCCCGCCATCCAACGGCTCGCGGATGTATTGATCCAGATTGCTGTGACTGTCATAAATCAGTGTAGCCCGTTCCCTCACCCCGGCCTCCTCCAAACGCCGGGCCGTATTTTCCAGCGCCTTTTCCTGAACATCAAAGGCGTAAACCTTTCCCCTTGGGGCCAGCTGTGTCAAAAACAGGGTATCGTTGCCGTTGCCCATGGTAAAATCGGCATATATGCCGTCCTCAACCGCCGTTTTAATCAGCCAGCTTTTCGCCAAATCCAACAGCTGAATCATCCTTATCTCATCCTTTCCAAAATCTGCCCTGCCAACTGTTCCGCCGTAGCAGCTCCTTGTCTATTTCGTTCAGCACTTCCCGCTTGCGCCTGCTCCAAAGCGGGCCGATCAGCTGCTCTGCCCCGCCGTCCCCGGTCAGCCGCTGAATCACCGTTTCCGGCGGCAGCATCTCCAGCTGGTCACACACAATACTTACATATTCCTCTCGGGACAAAAGCGGAAAAGGCTTTTCCGCCCACTCTGCGGCCAGCCTGGTGCCTTTTAAAAGATGCAGCAGATGTATCTTTACACAATGGGGCCGCAAAAGGCCTACCGCACAGGCAGTTTCCAGCATCATCTCCCGGCTTTCTCCCGGCAGCCCGTCCATAATATGGACACAAGTGCAAATTTTCCGTTCTGCAAGCCGCCGGTAGCCTTCCAAAAACTCCTGCCAGCCGTGCCCCCGGTTAATCCGCCGGGCTGTTTCCTCATGGATTGTCTGCAGCCCCAGCTCCACAATCAGGTAAGTCTGTGCCGCCACCTCCTCCAGATAGTCCAGCACATCCTCGGGCAAAGCGTCCGCCCGGGTTGCAACCGCCAGGCCCACCACCCCAGTACGTCCCAAAACCTGCCCATATCGCTGACGAAGCACCTCCACCGGTGCATAAGTATTGGTAAAGGCCTGAAAGTAGGGGATATACCGCCCCTGAGGCCACTTTTGGTGCAGCTGCAGCCGGATCTCATCAAACTGCCGCCCAATTTCCATGGCAGGGTCGCCGGCAAAATCGCCGCTGCCTTGTCCTGAACAAAAGCTGCAGCCGCCTGCTCCCTTGGTGCCGTCCCGATTGGGGCAGGTAAACCCGGCATTTAAGGGCACCTTGAACACCTTACCCCCAAACCGCTGCTTTAGGTAGTAATTCCAGGTGTAATAGCGCTTGTTGTCCTCAGAATAGGGGAACGGATTGCGTTGAGCCTGAGTTTCCATTGACAAACCGCTCCTTTCGGGTAGATAATAAGAAAAAACCTTTTGCTATCGAAGGTTATTATAGCACAACCCCATCCAGAAAAAAAGGAGAATCGACATGAGCCCCCAAAATTCTCTCTACCGCCGGGCCTACCGTCTGCTGAACAAAACTACCCCTCTCCCTATAGACTGCGGCTCCCTATGCGGCCGCCGCTGCTGCCATGGGGACGCCTCCAAAGGCATGTGGCTGCTGCCCGGAGAGGAGGAATATCTCCGCTCTATAGGCGCAGGGGAGCAGTTTGCCTTTCTTGCCGGAGAGGGCAACCAGGGCTGCTCTACACTAGTTTGCAACGGGCACTGCAGCCGTTCTCTGCGTCCCTTTGCCTGCCGGATTTTCCCCCTGTTCCCCATGGTAACCACCCAGCCAGGCCGCCCTCTCCGCCTCACCCTGCAGTATGACCCCCGCAGCCTCGCCGTCTGCCCTATTGCCGCCAAGGGCCTTGGAGTAACCGTATCCTTCCGGCAGCATCTGCGCCAGGCCACCCGTCTGCTGCTGCAGGATCCGGAAATCACCGCCTATTTGCTGCAAACCACCACCTTTTTGGAGGAAATAAACCAGCTTAGCGCCCTTCTCCTTCGGTGACGTCGCGCATCCTTATGGTCTCAAGCCGCCCCTCCATCCACTGCATTTTACAAAACGCCGTGCCAATCATGCGGTATTCTTTTTGTGCAAAACGCCAAGATAAGCAACCCCCGCTTTTCTATCCACTCTGCGACTCAAATCGCTATATAGACGATAAAACCAAGTTTTTTCAAAAATTTTCACTCATTTTATAGGCAATACACTAAATCTATCCTTTTGGGAGATAGATTATTTTCTAAATTCTGTAAATACTTTCACATTAAATTGCCAAATCCATGTGTTACACATAATTTTGCAACCGTCAAATCGCACTATATTCAACAACAAACATCGTATTCTTTGTATATAAATTTTTGTGTCCTTATTTTAAGTACAATTTTCTCATTCATGACCTCTGTTAGAGTACAAACCAAAGAAAAAATGTCAAAATGTATGAAAGAAATCAAAAATATCCTTAAAATGTAAGTACTTTATTGGATATTTCATGTTTTATTTACAGGATTTTCATAATATAATAGGTGAGGGAAGGAAAATTTTTGTACTTTCCGCAGCAAAGAATACACAAAAAAGTGGAAACCAGTGCTTAAAATTTCAGGAAGAGGTGAGAGCAGTAGAGCAAAAGCGAGGATATCCCGCTGGTTCTGGCAGGTAAATCCGGTAGCGTTTATTTCGCTTAAGACGTAGTCATCGGTTCTCTCTACCGGCAGTTTCTGGGAATGTCACAGAAATAATGGTATTGGATGCCCGTCTTAAAAAGCAAAAGCGTTGCAAAAGGATTTTAGATCGGCAAACCTGTCTTGAATGCAAACGTTTTCTAAAGCTGAAGCACAATGTTTTCTAGGAGGTTAAACACAGATGAAAAAATATCTTGCAATGCTTCTCTGTGCGGCTATGCTGGCCACAAGCGCTCTGGCACCCACCAGCACTTTAGTCACTGCCGCTGCAGAGGATACCACTATTTCCCAAGATGTGGGAAGCAGCTCAGAGCCCGAGGTTACAGATCCCGGGGATGGCAGCGAGACTCCTTCTGAGGGAGAAGATGAAACCACCGATCCTGCTGAAGGTGAGGACAAGCAGGATCCAGATGAGGGTGATACCGATCCCTCTGAAGGTGACAAGGATCCGTCCGAAGAGGAAGAAAACCCTGAGAATCCTGATGAAACTGACCCGGATGAAACCGATCCGGATGCCCCCGACGAGGATGATCCGGACGCAAGCCTCCCGGACGAAATGGCTCCGGCTAATGCCCCTGCAAGAGCGGCAGCTCAAACCTACAGCAACGCTCCCCTGCAGAACCTGACCATCAACGGCAACCATATCAGCGAGTATATCATTGTCCGCCCTGCCAGCGGTTTTGAGACCAGCTTCCGCCCTGAAGTACAGAGCGATTATGAAAGAGGCATCGGCAATGAGATCGGTGAGGAAACCCTTCAGCCCCTGATGGAGCAATTTACTGGCTACAGGCTGGATGTCGGTTACAGCACTCCTGATGATGTCAAGGATTGGCATGATCCCGAGAAGGTAATCTGGTTAACCTTTAATAAGGACCTGGATCCCAATGGCTTCCGCGTTACTGTAAGCGGCGCCAAAGTTACCATTGAGGGCGGCGTAGGCTCCGGTTTGTGGTATGGTATGTACGACTTTCTGGAAACCTGCCTTGGCGTACGGTTTATTAGTCAGGATAACATCTATTGTCCTTCCGGCGACGTAAATGTTACCGACATCTCCTACACCGAGCATGAGTCTCCCTTTGAGCTGCGGGATATGGCATCCTTCTACAGCGGCAACAACACCACCAAAAACAACCTGGCCCGCAAGCTGAACTCCGGCAGCAATAATAAGTATCCCATGAACAACGTAAAATATGGCTGGACTGTGGGCACTACCTGGTACAACGCCCATTCCTTCCAGTATCAGATTCCCTCCGGAACACAGGGTTCTACCTGGGATACCCAGCCCTGTCTGTCGAAGGAAGAAACCTTTGTGTATGTTCGGGACGCTGTTTGCCAGCTGATTGAAGAACGCTTGGCTCAGGGGCAGATCATCGGCAAAACCATGACCCTGATTACCGTAGGCTGGAATGACAACACCAACTACTGCTCCTGTGCAGACTGTATTGCCGCCCGCACCGGCGACGAGAATCTGTCTGACCAGTACATCCGCTTCGTCAACCGTGTAGCGGAAGTGGTTGAGGAAAAATACCCCGGCATGCGGGTAATGGCCCTGGCATACGATGATACCAGAGAGCCCCCCAAGGTGGCTGTTCCCAGAGATAACGTTGTTGTAATGTACTGCAGCGGCGCCTGCAATAATCACGGCATTGCCCACGCTAACGAGTGCTCCGACCTAGGCATTGCTCTGCCCGGTCGCTACACTCAAAGCCGGTTGGACAAGTCCAATCTGCAGAAGTGGATCAATATTTCTGAAACTGTGTATTACTGGGGCTATTGGGACGCATTCGGCAACTTTGTTGCTCAGTCCCCCATTTGGTCTTATATCAAAGATGATATCCGCCTGCTGGCCGATATGGGTGTAAAGGGCATTTACTCCGAAGGCCGCAGCAATCCCGACGAGCAGTTCTGCTTTGAGATGATGCGGGATTACCTGATCTCCAACCTGATGTGGGATCCCTACATGAGCGATGCTGAGTACGAAAGGCTTACCCGCGAGTTCATGGATATCTACTATGGCGTAGACGCCGGCAAATACATGTACGAGTTAATGAAGATATGGGATAAGGGCGGCTCCGAGGGCTGCTTTATCAACAACTTCAGCAGCGTAAAGGCTGTGCACGACCTGAACTACTACGGCAAAAACTATGATAAGATCTGCGAGCTGTTTGACGCGGCCGAGGCTGTCTCTTACGGCGAGTACCTGGAGCGTATCCAGCTGGTACGTTGCGGCATGGAATTCCTTGGCCTTTCCGGCCTGTGGGAAGACAGATATGTCAACGGTAGCGCTGCAGAAAAAGAATGGTACATCGATAAGTATACCGACCTGTGGAACGCCTTTGAAGTTGCCGGTATTACCCATCTGGACGACTATTCCTATCTTGGCTCCTTTGACGAATTCGCTAACTATCATTCTACTGAAACCGATAAGGAAAACCCTGTAGATCTTTCCTACTGCCCGCTTTCCTGGTATCAGTTCCGTGATGGCTTCCATGACGTAGACCCCCGTTACTACACCGTGGAGTTCCACACCAATGGCGGTACTGCAGTTGCCGGCCAGAAAATCTTCAACTTCTGGTGCTCTCAGCCTGAAGAAACTACCCGCGAGCACTATGTCTTTGACGGCTGGTACACAAACCCTGAGTGCGAAGGCGACGCCTACATTTTCGGCTACCGTACCAAAAGAGAAAGCATGATCGGCTACAACGACTGTGATGAAAATGGTGTTTTCCATCTGTACGCTAAGTGGGTACCGGATTCTGAAAACCCGGATCCTGAACAAAACAGATTGGTTCTCGGCAGCGTAGCTGTTCCCGATGCTCTTAAAGCAAACGAGGCTTTGAATACGGTTGAAAAGATCGAAGCAGCACTTCAGTCCGAAATGACAAAGGCAGATGCCGCCGCTAACGAGGAAAATACCGCATTCTTCGACGTAACCATGCAGGTTAAAAAAGCAAATGGTAACTGGGCAAACGCAACTGCTGAGGATTTCTTGGCGATGGATTCTGTTGAAGTAACCCTCACCTATGAGGAAATTAGTGAAATTCTGGGCGTTGAGGTCGATAACACCTATGAGTATACCTTGATTCATATGTTCAGCATGGATATTGAAGACCGCTGCAAAGCAGGCGAAACCGAGGTTATCCGTCCGGCCGACATAAACAAGGGGCTCACCGGTATTACCTTCCATGTTAAGGGGCTGTCTTCCTTCGCTATTATCGCCAAGAAGATCGTTGAAGAGGAAAAGCCCACCACTCCTACCAATCCCGGCAACCAGGGTGGCAACAACAGCAGCTGGTCCTCTTCTTCTAACGACAGCAGCTCTTCCACCAGCAATCCTGTCACCATCGTCCGGATTGACAACGGCAAAAAGAAAGAGGAAAGCAGCAGTGTAGAAATCGCAGACGAAAAAACACCGTTAACTGCTAACCCCAGCACTGGAGCACTTTAATTATTTGAATTTCATAGCAAAACTCCTTATAAAAAACAGCCTCTGTAGCAGCGGAGGCTGTTTTTTGCGGCAAAAGGCGAACAGAACCACTCTCTGTCCGCCGCAATTATTTTACCAAGGACGTCGCGCATGCCTTATCTCCTCAAACCTTCCGGCAAGCCCCATTTAACACTTTGGCGGGGCAAACCGCGCCATCACGGCCTGCGCCACCCGAATTCCATCCACCGCCGCGCTGGTAATGCCTCCCGCATAACCGGCGCCTTCCCCACAGGGGTATAATCCCGGCAGTGTCTCCGATTCCAATCCCTCTCCTCTGCAAATCCGCACCGGAGAGGAGGTTCTGGTCTCCACTCCGGTAAGCAAAGTATCCCCATCCCCAAAACCAGGCAGCCTCCGATGAAAGGTTTCCAGCCCTTCCCGCAGCCAGCCGGTAATTCTGGAGGAAAAAATCTGCGAAAAATCCCCTGCCTCCACACCTCTTACAAAAGAAGGCTCCACACGCCCAATCCGCAGCCCTGGCTTTTCGGCCAAAAAGCTGCCTGCATCCTGAGCCGGCGCTTTGCCGGAGTTCCCCCCAGCCAAAAAGGCCAGCCGTTCCAGCCTCCGCTGAAAAGCCATACCGTCCAGTAAATTGCTGCCAAAATCCCGCTGATCTACCGAAACCACCAGCGCACTGTTAGCATTTTTTCCGTCCCTGGCAAACTCACTCATACCATTGGTCACCACGGTTTCCTGTTCGGAAGCCGCCGGCACTACCACCCCGCCTGGGCACATGCAAAAGGTATAAACTGCTTGATTCCCTTGCCGCAATGATAGCTGATATTCCCCTCTTGGCAAATTTGGATGCCCTGCCAGCCCGCCATAAAGCCCTGTATCTATCCGATCCTGCAGATGCTCTACCCGAACGCCCACCGAAAAGGCCTTCGGCTCCATT
>CATJLA010000148.1 GCA_949741215.1 uncultured Oscillospiraceae bacterium | reverse complement strand
TCTGTTCCTATACCGGGGAAGCGCTGGATACCAAAACCCCTCTGCTCCGCTCCATGGACGCCGTATCCAAAGCCTCCCTGGCTGTTTTGCGGCTGTTTTGCAATACCTCCGCCAAGCGGGTAAACGCCATGGTAGGCGCCGAGCAGGAGTACTTCCTGGTGGACCGTACCCTTTACGAGCGGCGGTTGGACCTGAAGATCTGCGGCAGAACCCTGTTTGGGGCAAAACCCCCCAAGGGCCAGCAGCTGGACGACCACTACTGCGGCAGAATCCGCCTCCGCGTGGCGGACTTTATGCGGGACTTAGACGAGCAGCTGTGGGCTTTGGGCATTACCGCCAAAACCAAGCATAACGAGGCTGCCCCCGCCCAGCATGAGCTTGCTCCCATCTTCGGTTCCGCCAACATCGCCTGCGACCATAACCAGCTCACCATGGAGATGATGCGGATCACTGCCAAAAAGCACGGTTTGGCCTGTCTCCTTCATGAAAAGCCCTTTGCGGAGGTCAACGGCTCCGGCAAGCACAACAACTGGTCTCTTTCCACTGATGATGGAGTCAACCTGTTGGAGCCGGGCAAAACCCCTTGGGAGAATCTCCAGTTTCTTACCTTCCTCTGCGCTGTCATCACTGCGGTAGAGGAATACGGCGACCTGTTACGTCTTGCCGCAGCCAGCCCAGGCAATGACTGCCGCTTAGGCGGTTTTGAAGCGCCCCCCGCCATTATCTCCATCTTTTTAGGAGAGGCCCTCACCGGCATCCTTCAAAGCCTTGCCACCGGTGACCACATGGAGCATCCCGCCCGTACGATTCTGCAGATGGGGGTAGAAAGCCTTCCCAAGCTCCCCCGGGACGACTCCGACCGGAATCGAACCTCTCCCTTCGCCTTCACCGGCAACAAGTTTGAGTTCCGGACGGTAGGCTCCTCCCAGTCCATCGCCTATGCCAATGTGATGCTCAATGCCGCCGTGGCAGATGTCCTCTGCCGTTTTGCCAAACGCCTGGAAAAAGCGCAGGACTTTGACCAGGAAATTCTGGCCCTTGTGCGGGAAACAGTGGAGCAGCACGGCAGAATTCTGTTTAACGGCAACAACTACTCCCAGGAATGGCAGGAGGAAGCGGTCCGCCGGGGTCTGCCGGTGCTCAGCTCCTCTATTGAGGCAATCGACTGCCTCACTGCTGAGAAAAACGTGGCGCTGTTTCGTCGCCAGGGTATTTTTTCCTCTGCTGAGTGCAGCTCCCGCCGGGAAATTATGCTGGAAAACTATAGCAAAGTGATCGCCATTGAGGCTGCCACCATGCTGGAGATGGTAAAGCGCCAAATTTACCCCGCTGTGGCCAAATTTGCAGGCCAAACCGCCGGCCAGCTGCGCAATTTGCAGGAAGCCGGCCTTGCTCCAGCCTCTTTATCTGCTAAGACAGCACAGCTCAGTCAGGATCTGGACGCCATTGACGGGGCAGCCGCTAAGCTGGAGCAGGCGCTTGCCCAGGCCACCGCTCTCTCGGATTATCACGAGCAGGCTGTAGCCATCCGGGACCGGGTGCTGCCCGCTATGGCCCTGCTGCGGGAGAACTGCGACCAGGCCGAAACCATCACAGGAGCAGACTACTGGCCGGTGCCTACCTACACCGATCTGCTGCACCGGGTATAGCGAAATAGCATTTTATCTATTGTAAGGACGTCCTGCTGTCTTGCGGCAATCCGCTTTTTCTTCAATCCTTCATAGATATATGTTGCAGGCTTGGAGAAAGGCAATGAAGCCTTGTTCAACGGGTTATTGGAAAAGCTCTGCGGTTTTATTTTCTAATTCGCGGAAAATTTCCATAAAAAACCTTAAAATTGTGGCAAACTTCGAGGTTTTGGGGGCAAATAAAGAGCCTGTTTTCTAAAATTTGAACGATCCACAAATTTCCGATAAACAAAATCTCCCTCCTCCTTTTCAGGGTGTGGAGATTTTTGTTTATTTAGCGGGGTCTTTGTGCTATACTTTATTAAGTTCCAAGTTTTCTTATTTTCAAAATCTTATGACAGAAAAAATCCACAGCAACATTCCAATCGTTCCTGCAAGGAACGTACCTCCACTATTCCCTATTCACTTTTACTTTTACTTAAAACAGCATGGTTTTTGCCCCCAAAACCCGGCAATAAACCAATGCGCGACGTCCAAAAAATGTTAGGAGGAATTTGCCTATGGCTTTCAAAATCAGCGTGGTGAGCGGCCATGCCAGCTTCGAGTCTCTGCCTGCCTGTAAAGTGATCTCGTACCCTAATCCCGGTGCGAGGGAGGATTATCGCCCCTTTGCGCAGGCCCAGTTTTGTGTGGATTGCCGCGGCTTTTCGGTGCGGATGATCGCTTTTGAGGTAAAACCCAACGCTGAAAGCCGAATAGAAGCCAAATTTGCTATTCCGGGCAGGACGTCAGCGCTGCTTGTGCTTGCAGTGGTTCCCGGTGGGCTTCAGGAGGCCTATGTTCAAAAGCCAGGGGAGCAGCCTTGCCCTTTGGAGGGGGTGGAGGTGATTCCGGTAGACGGTGAGGACCTGCAGGGGGTGTACTGGGGGTATCATTTGATTCTGCCATTGCCCCTTTTGGAGCAGGTTTTTCCGGAATTTTTGTGGATTTCCGGCAGCAGGCTGGAGGGCAATGTGTTTAAGCGGTGCAGCGCCCCCGGCTGGGAGCATGAGGGCAGCTTTTTTCCTGCGGACTTTGCCAAAACCGGGCTGTTTGATAACCTGGGAGCGCTGGAACTGGTGGCGTACTGACGTCATAAAAGCATGAAAGGAGCAATTTGCCGTGATTAAAAAATTCCCTGAAATTGGCCGTGTGATCAATGAAATTGTGGAGCTGGTGGAGCCCAAACAGATTCTGCTGTTCCATGCCAAGGGGCTGAGTCATCCGCTGGTGGGGTTTAAGCTCTGTATTATTCAGGATAAATTATCCCGAGAGGAGTTAGAGCGGCAGGTTTATATTGGGGTGGACAGCGAAGTTCCCTTTGATATTGTTACCTACACCCCCGGGGAGTGGGAGCAGCTTTCGGTACAGGAGGGGTCCTTTGCCAGCAGAATCCAGCAGACAGGGGTTGTGGTATATGGGTAGACGTCGGCAAAATTCTATGGATAGCAAACGATATTACGACTGGCTGGACCGGGCGGGTGAGGATATGGCCTGTGCCGGACTTTTGTTGCGGGATGATCGATGCTACTTAAGCTGCGCTTTTCATTGTCAACAAGCGATTGAAAAGGCGTTGAAGGCTTATTTGCTATTAAAAAATAATCAACAGGCGGATGGCCATAACCTGGTTTGGCTTTGTAAAACGGCTATGCGGTATGATTCGGCTTTTCAAAAATGGATGGATGAGAGTGCGGTTTTGAATAAATGCTATATTGAAACACGCTATCCAACCGACCTGCCGCTGATTTTGGAGTATCAACAGGTGATGGATTTTTATAACATGGCAAAGGAAATGTTTCTTTTTATTTGCCGGCAGCTGGATGAATATTTTGACCTGTTGGAAGAGGAAAAGAAATACAGAAAGGATTAGTTTTGATGAACACAACGCTTCGTATTGCAGGTGTGGTCCGGGAATCCATTGTAGACGGGCCGGGCATCCGGTTTGTGGTGTTTGTACAGGGATGTCCGCACCGGTGTCGAGGTTGCCATAATCCTCAGTCCCACGATTTTTCCGGAGGATATGAGATCAGCATCGAAAAAATATTGGACGAGATAGAAAAAGATCCGCTTTTACGGGGAGTAACCTTCAGTGGCGGAGAGCCTTTTTGCCAGCCGGGACCATTGGCGGAGCTTGGGAAAAAGGTGCGAGCAAAGGGGCTTGGCATTATCGTCTACAGTGGCTATACCTTTGAGCAGCTGACGGCGATGTCCCAGGAAAAGCCAGAGGTGCTGGCCCTGCTGGAGCAATGCGATGTGCTCATTGACGGACCGTTTTTAGCGGAGGAAAAGAGTCTGGAGCTGGAGTTCAAGGGCAGCAGTAATCAGCGGACCATTGACCTGCAGC
>CATJLA010000147.1 GCA_949741215.1 uncultured Oscillospiraceae bacterium | reverse complement strand
GTTAGATACCCTCCAGCTCCTTCAGCAGCGCGGCGGGAGAGGCATCCGACGGGATATAAAAAGCGCTTGGCGTAAGCGCCGCAGCGGTAATCTGGGCGCTGTCCGGCGAGCAGCTGCGCTTGAACTGCCCGGAGAAAAACCGCCGGATAAACAGCCTCAGCTTCTCTTTGATAAAGGCAGGCTCCAGCTCGTCCTCAAAGGCTTTGCAGGCGTATTCGTACACCTTGCGGGGAGGCATCTGGTACTGGGTGAAATAGTAGAGGAAAAACTCGTGGAGGGGGTATGGGCCAAGGATCTCCTCGGTTTTCTGGTGGATTTCCCCGTTTTCATCCGGGGGCAGCAGCTCGGGGCTGACAGGGGTATCCAGAATGTCCTGCAGGGTCTCTGCCACGGCGCTATGCACCCCTTTGGCCAGCAGCGCCACCACCAGACGGATCATGGTTTTGGTAAGGCAGACGTTTACGTTATAGTTGGAGATATGGTCGCCGGAGAAGGTACACCAGCCCAGCGCTTCCTCCGAAAGATCTCCGGTGCCCACCACCAAAGCGCTTTCCCGGTTGGCAAGGTCCAGCAGAATCTGGGCCCGTTCTCTGGCTTGGGCGTTTTCATAGGTGACGTCCCGTAGGGAGGGGTCCTGGCCGATATCCTCAAAATGCTGCAGGGCGGCGGCTTTGATGGAGATATCCTTCCCCTGGGCGCCCAGGGCCTGAATTAAGCTTAAAGCGTTGTAGTAGGTTCGGTCAGAGGTGCCAAAGCCGGGCATGGTAACGGCAATCAGGTTTTGGCGGGGATACTCCAGCACATCCAAGGCGGAGGCGGCTACCAGCAGCGCCAAGGTGGAATCCAGCCCGCCGGAAACCCCTACCACCGCCTTTTTAATACCGGTACTTTCCATCCGGGCCACCAGGGAGCGCACTTGCAGGTCGAACAGCTCCTCCAAAAAGGCCCGCTGCTTTTCGGGGCCGGAAGGCAGGTAGGGGTTCTGTTCTACCCTGCGCAACAGGTTCGGGCGGGACGTCGCCACAGCGGCCCGGAACACCGGAGCCTTAAAGCCCCCCACTGTTTTTTGGGAGCGGATTACGTCCAAATCCAGGTCACAGGTCAGGGCAAGCTCGCTGTAGGCAGCTCGTTCAAAAGCAAGCTCGCTGCCGCACTCATAAATACCGGCGTACCCCTGGTACAGGTAGGGGCTGCTGGTGTCCCCAATGCCGCCGTTTACTGCAATTACCGCTCTGCCCAAGGTTCTGCTCACCGTTTCCAGGCTGTTTTGGGCGACGAAACTGCTCCCTGCCATCACCGGCTCGTAGGAGGGGACCACCACAATGTCACAGCCCAGCTCCCGGATTTTCTCCGAGTACAGGGGCAGCCTCTGAGGAGCACAGGCCAGCACCGAAAAGGTGGCCTCCCCCAAAGCGAAAACGGTGTCGGTTGGGAGGAAGGGTTCCGGCAGCGGGCCTTGGGCAAAGCCCTCCGGCTGCTCCAACGCGGGGATCAGCCCTAAGAGCCTGCCCCCATACAGCACCGCACAGGCGGAAACGGCCTGGCCCCCTGTGCCGGCAGCCAGGCCCACCACCAGGTAGGCGCTGCTTCCCTCACAGGCGGCGGCAAGGTGGGTAAGCTCATCCTGGCATTGCTCCAGCAGCGCCCGGTTATGGAACAGATTCCCGCAGCTGGGGGAACACAGCGCCAGCTGGGGCAAAACAATCAGATCCGGCTGGCGCTCCTTTTCCTGCTCCAGCAAAGAGATGATGCTTTCCAGACAAAGCTTAGGGTTCAGGGGCTTTACCCGGTTTACCATGGCGGTTACCCGCAGGGTTCCATTCATATTGGTTCAGTCCTTTCCTGATGAGGATTGTTAAAACTACAGTACATTTTGTTTGCTTTAGCTGGCGTGCCGGTAAGGTGGCCATTTAAATTTATAATAGCCAATCATACGGCTATTATAGCACAAAATAAAGTACCAAAAAAGCTTTAGTTCTCACAATTTTTTTGCCCGCTGCCCTGTTCATTATAGTAGATATGTGATATAATGAGATAATCAGACCAAACGGGAAAAGGAGTGTTTTTATGAGCGTTGCAGAAGTAGCCGCCTCCGGCACCTACCGGTACCCGGAGCAAAGCCGGAATACCGCTGCAGCAGGGATCAGTTTTTTGGAGCAGCTGTACAAAACCGGCGAAGCTGAAAACTCCGCGCTGGAAGCTTACCAGCAGTACCTAAAGCAAAGGCATGGAGACTTATGGGTGCAGGACGTCGGCCATGACCAGAGCAGCATGGACCGGCTTGGAGCGTCTACCTCCGGTACCGGGAATGTGGTAATTGCGCCAAACATCCTGCGCCAGATGGCGGACGACCCGGAAAAAGCGGCTTATTACGAGGGGCAGATCCGTCATTATTTTGATATGCTGCCCAAATATCAGGCAGAGCTTTCTATGGCGGGGTTTGAGATTCATTCCTCCGGCATCGTCATACACGCTGACGGCACCGTAACCCACTATTGCAGCGGAGACCTGAAGCCGGAGGTGCGTGCGAGGATAAACGCGCAGATTGAAGCCGAGGAGCAAGCCAAGCTGAAACGGAGAAAACGGTTTTTGCAGCTGGCGGAGGAGGCTGCCGCAGAGCGGAAGCTGCAGCTGGAAATTGCCTGCCGGCGCCGGAGCATTACCGAAATGCTGGAAAGCCATGGAGAGGACAACAGCCATCTGTTCTATGCCGATACCCCTCAAAAGCTGATTTCCTCCATTCTTGCCGCCAAGGCAGACGGAGCGCTTCGCCGGCTTTCCTGAGCCGAAATCAAAACTGCTCGGACTTCTCTGTAAGAGGAGCAGATACGGCCCCGAACGCCAGAAGGGCTGTGATATTCAGAGAATAAAAAAGCCAAGGAACGGGAGAAAAGCATCATGTATAACCTGTTTGACAGCCACACCCACAGTGAAAATTCCTTTGACGGGGTACATTCCGTCACTTTTATGGCAGAAACTGCGCAAAAAAAGGGGTTAATGGGCTTTTCCGTCACCGACCACTGCGAAGTCAACCTTTTCCGGCAGGACAGATACGACGTCCGGCTGCGGCAGTCCTATTTTTCCGCCTTAAAGGCCAAAGCTGTTTTTGCCAGCTGGATGACCATCACCGCCGGCATTGAGCTGGGCCAGCCCCTGCAGAATCAACCCTTGGCGGAAAAAATACTGCAAGCTTACCCCTTTGACTTTGTTATCGGCTCCCTCCACAACCCCAAAGGGCAGGAGGACTACTACTTTATGAAGTTTTCCGAAATGACTATGGAGGAGATTGTCCGGTCACTGGAACAATATTTCCGGGAGATTCTTGCCATGGTACACTGGGGTAAATTCGATGTTCTGGGCCATCTCACCTACCCCCTGCGCTATATTCAGGGACGTGACAGCATCCCCGTTGCCCTTGAGCCCTTTGACGGGCTGGTGGAGGAGATTTTTAAGGCCTTGATTGACAAGGGGCTGGGCCTGGAGGCCAACACCTCCGGCTACCGTCAAAACATGAACGGACCGATTCCCTCTCTGCGGTATCTCAAACGCTACCGGGAGCTGGGGGGCGAGATCATCACCTTAGGGTCAGACAGCCACACAGCCTCTGACATCGGCGCCAACATTGAAGGCGGCATGGAGCTGCTAAAAACGGCAGGCTTCAGCCATTTTACTATCTATAAGGATCGCAAGCCCCGGATGTTCGATTTATATTGAGAAAGAGCGCCCTCCGTTTACTTTTTACAAGCTGTTACTCCTTATTATGAGAGGGGGGAGCGCTCCCCCCTCTGTTATGTTTCCTTGGAAACATAACAATTTTTTGCAATTTTTATCCGACAAAACGAAAGCTTTGGACCTCCTAAAAAGCGGAAGCCAGGGCGCAAAAGGAGAAAGAAGATGGGAAAAGGCAAGAAAAAAGCCGATCAAAACGCTAAAAAAGACCAACGCATTGACATTAAGCAGATGATTGCCCTCCAGGAGGAACTGGACGAGCTTCGCCGCGCCCATCCGGAGGCTGCCCGGGCGGCCGGGGCTGAGGTTAAGCCTAACTGGTTTGAAAGGCTCAGCGGAAAATATCTGGCCTGGAAGGAAAAATATGGCTTACCCAAGCCGGTTGCCCGAAAACCCTACCTATGGCTCCATCTTTTGGGGATATTCGGTGTACATCAATTTTATGCGGGCCATTGGGTAAAGGGGCTGTTGTACCTGGCCATTTGCTGGTCCGGGATTACCGTTGGGCTTACGCTGCTGGACTGGGCCTCCTCTTTCCCTAAAAAAGCGGATGAAAACGGTATTATTCTGGTATAAAAGGGGGGCGCCCGGGCATCAAGGCGGCAGGACGTCGCGGAAAAGGCAGGCTGCAGAAGCCTTGCCCGGAGCATACAGCCAAATGAGGTCGGCACAAAAAGCGGCTTTGGCCTATTCTGCCGGATTCCGAACAGAGAGGAAAGATGCAATGCAGGTCGATATTATTGTAGTGATTAAAACCTTGCTGGCAGCACAGAATGTTCAGCTGACAAAAATTGAACCTCCCTTTGCCGGGCTGGATCTGTTTGATTATGGGCTGCGCAAGCGGTTGGACCCTATGCTGGACTGGGCAGATTTTGGCGCCCAGATGATGGCGCAGAACGAAGAAAACATCCTGGCGCTGGTGGAGGATATTTTTGGGGTGTGCTTTGCCATGTTCTCCCTGCCGGATGAACCCGGGCACGCCTACATAGCAGGGCCATGGATGGCCGCGGGGTTTCGTCCGGAGGAGGCAGGGCAGCTCCGCTGGGTGCAGCGGCACCTGGGGGAGGACGCCGCCCATAAGCTGACAGAATATTACAACAGCGTACCCCTTTTGCAGGGGGAACAGATGATCACTCAGCTGGTGATGCTGCTGCGCTGCGCCTATCCGGAGAAGGATATAAAGGTGCAGGAGCGGCAGGAGTTTTTGCCGTTGATCACCAGGCCGGACCACCGCTTTTTTACCGAGCCTGCCTTCCAGCAGGAGCTGGAGGCAGCAATCATTGAACAGCGGTATCAGGCGGAAAACCAGATTTTAGAGGCGGTAGCCCGAGGAGACATCACTGCAGCTATAGATGCCGGCAGAAGATTCCAGCGCTTTCGGTTTGACGGACGGTATCCCGGCGCATTGCGCAGCCAGAAAAACCTGTTGCTTTCCTTTAACACCCTGTTGCGCAAGGCTATTGAGCGCTCCGGCGTGCCTCCCTTTTACATGGATCAGATTTCCCAGAAATATGCGGCTAAAATTGAGGAAATGGTAGAACTGGAGCAGCAGCCCTCCATGATTTCCGATATGCTGCGGGAATACTGCTTTTATGTAGAAAAATACGCCCTGAAGGACTACTCTCCGCCGGTGCAGAAGGTGATTCAGCACATTGACAGAAACATGGACTCACAGCTTTCGCTGAAAAATCTGGCAGCGCTTTGTTTTATCAGCCCCAGCTATCTTTCTACCCTGTTTAAGCAGGAAACCGGGCAAACCCTTACCGATTATATCAGCTCCCAACGGATTCACCGGGCCTCGGTGCTGCTGGCGGCGGACGATCACTGCAGCGTGGCCGACATTGCGGGAAACGTAGGGATCATGGATGTCAACTACTTTACCAAAATTTTCAAAAAAATGCTGGGGGTTACGCCGACGCAGTACCGTCGTGAAGTGCATGAGCGGTATAAAAAGTAGCCGCATCCTCTTTTGTTGGGACGAAACTGCCAACCGTTATCCCCTACCTCCAAGCAAAGCCCCTGCAAATACGGCTTTCGTACTTGCAGGGGCTTTTTGCTTTTGCCCGGGAATAATGGCTTTCGCGACGTCCCAAAGGCTAAAATAGGCTAATTCTTTTTAATCTTATTCAGCGCTTCGTTAATAGCAAGCCGATTCTTTGTAGAGCCTGCCTCTCCCGCCATCTTCAGCAGATCGTTTAACCGCATTCTGGCAATAAAGCCTGCCATGGGGTTCTCCTCCCCTGCTTTCTTTTTGGGCATCATGTCCGCCATGGTATTACGGCCGCTCATCGCAGCATCCATCAGCTTTTTCACAACTGCCGCCGCCTCAGGGTTCTGCATCAGGTCGCTGATTTTATCCCTAACGGAGTAGTAACCCTTGGGGTACTTAAAGGCTTCCCGCGCGGCCACAGCCTCAGGGTCGTTGAACCAGTTGGCAGCCTCGTTGCCCTCCGGCAGGTCGTAGGCATAGTTGTGCTTCTCCACGCCCTTAAGCTTAATGGTATTGCTCACCACATCCCCACTTTTTGCGACGAGAGTGTTCTCGCCCATTTCCAGCGGCACATTTTCAAAAACGCAGGCATGGTCAACAGCCTCTTTGGCGCCGATCTCCTTGCCGTTCAGCACCAAGGTAACGGCGTCACAGTTGGTGAACACGGTAACATTCCGCTCCCCGGGGGCACGGTCCACAAACCGCTCGCCGCACAGGTGAATCATAGGCTCCTTGTTCCAGTAAGCCTTATAAATATAGAAAGCGTCCTTTTTGGTTTTGCGGTCGTAGGTGATTAGGCCCTTGTTGTTACGCCCCTGGATGCCGCCCTCGTTGCGGGCGTCGGCAGCAAAGTCGAAGCAGTTCCAGGCATGGGTACTCCACAGGTAGGGACGGGTGGCAAAGGCCTTCAGCATCTCGTGATGATAAAAGCTTGCGTATTCCTCGGTGTAGTCGTGGTTATCAGGATAGGCGGTGTGCCACTTGAGGATATTTTCCGCACCATATTCCGAGATACCCAGGCAGCGGTCCGGGTTCAGTGCATGGAAGCGATCCATCCAGGGGCCGTTTTCCGAAACCTCCCCTACATACCAGCCAAAGTAGTTGTTGTAGCTGAGGACATCGGTAATATAAAGATGCTCGCTGTTCATAGGCACCATGGTAACGTTGGCCATAGTGGTTAAACGGCTGGGATCCATCCTTTTGCACAGGGCGTTCAGGTCGGTAAGGTTTTTATACAGCGGCTCGCTCTCCGCCCCGATGGTAATTTCATTGGAAATACCCCAGAAGCAGATAGCAGGATGGTTATAATTCTGGGCAACCAGCTCGGTCATCTGGCTGATGGTGTTGTCATAGGCCTCTTTTCCAGGGATATACTGGGTGATAAAGGGGATTTCCGCCCAGAGCACAAAGCCGGTTTTATCGCATAAGTCGTAGAAATACTGGTCGTGCTGGTAATGGGCCAGGCGGATGGTATTGGCGCCAATTTCCTTAATTAAGGCAACGTCCTCGGCGTGATCCTCTTTAGAGACAGCCCAGCCTTTATCCTGCCTATCCTGATGGCGGGAAACACCCCGCAGAGGAACGCTCTTCCCGTTGAGCCAAAAGCCGGTTTCCGGATCCACATGGAAGCTGCGGTAGCCGTAGGTAACGGTTACCTGGTCCTGGGTTTCTCCATCCTTTTCCAGGGTAGCCTCACAGGTGTAGCAGTAAGGGTCCTCCAGGCCGTTCCACAGGTGGGGGTCTTTGACATCCAGCTTGATTACGGTATGCTCCTCAGCCAGGGCAGTCCCCTCGGCAACTACAGCTCCCGCGACGTCCCGAAGCTTTACACAAACGGTACAGCCCTCCGCCCCAACGGGAAACAGGTCGATTCTGGTTTTGCCGTTGCCCCGAGGGGTAACAAATACGGCGTTGGTGCCGGTTTTCAGCAGGTCAAAGTGGGCGGGGGAAACCTCAATAAAGCTGACGTCCCGGTACAGGCCGCCAAAGAAGGTAAAATCCGCCGCCTGGGGGTAGATGCTGCTTTTGGCGTTTGTTACCGTTACGGTAAGCTTGTTGCCGGTGGGCAGCATAGCGTTGGTTAAGTCAAACCGGAAGGTGGAAAAACCGCCCCGATGGGTGCCCAGCTCCCGCCCGTTGCAGTAGACGGTGGCCACATGGTTGGCGCCCTGGAGTTCAATATACTGCTTTTTACCCTGGGCAGGGTCAGGCAGGTCGATTACATAGGTGCCAATACCCCGCCAGTAGTCATTGCCGCCGTCCTGGCCGTCCAGATTGTTCCAGGTATGGGGCAAAGCGATTTTTGCAAGAGCCTCCCCCTGTTTTGCAAACAGGGCCTCAGTCATCAAGGTTACAGTGCGCATGGTAAAAACTCCTTTCAAATCATTCAATCAAGCGCAGGTAGCAGTTCCTAACGCAAAGCGTTTTCAATCGCCCTGCAAGGGGGTACCTTCACTCTTTATTTGCTATTTACTGCTCCCTTTTCCTTTGAGAAGGTCAAAAATCCCCTTTCTTGCTTAAATTTCCATTCCAAAGCCCAGCTCATAGTAGCTGCCCTCGGTGTCCCGATAGGGGTAGGCTCTGCCGTTCTCGTCCTTCAGGCTTTCGGGAATATACTGATCCTTATCGTAGCCGGGAACATCATTAGGACTGATACAAACGCCCTCTGCATTTACCGCAAGCACTTCGTCGCCCCTGGGCAGGGTAACAGGAAGCTTGCCTACAGGGGAAAACCGGCCGAAAATCACATCCAGCACCGCACTGGGGAAGGTATCAAACCCGGCGGTCAGCCCATCCACATAGGGCTCCACATTGCCCAGCTCCCATGCCAAAGTAATGTTGACATTGGCAATCACCTTACCGCCCTTTGCATGAACGGCCTTGGCAATTTCCCCAATCCTGTTTGCGCCGGCAAGGGTAGTTTCCTCATGGGTTTCATCTGTAGGACGTCCCGCCTCATCCACATTGCAAACGGTTTTTCCCTCGCAGATATCCAGCTCCAAATATCCTTTGGTGGCGCTGAAATACTCGCCGCTGGAGGGGCTTATCATCAGCAGGGCAATGTCCGCCCCATTTACGTCGTCGGTCAGGACGCAGGCGCCTGCCAGCATCTCCCGCAGCGCCTGAGTAGCCTGCCTGCCCTGGTCGGCATTTTTGTGGAACGCCTCGGCATACACCTTTTGGCCCTCCAGCTTATCGGCGGTTAAGGGCAGAATGTTATCCCGGTTTTTCAGCAGAACTACACTCTGGCGGTGCACCCTGGCAGCGTTTTCCCAGTCGGCGGGGGTTTCCACCGCTTTGCGTGCTTCGGCAGGGTCTCGGTAGGGGTCCTCAAACATACCTAAGGCAAACATTTCGGTCAAGGTACGAACCACTGCCCGATTGAGGGTCTCATCGTTTAAGGTAAGCTCCTCTTTTGTGAAGCCGGCCGGGAGAGGATGCTCGTCGTAATAGCCGTTGGTAGCCCGGTTATAGGCTTCCTGCCCGGCCTCCATATCAAACAGGCCGCTGATCACATCCACCCCCGCGCCGGAAACCGCAAAGCCAATCCGCTCTGGGACGTCCAGCATTTCCACGCCCCAGCTCATATTGTGGACAATACCGGTATCAGAGTTAATATACCCCTCAAAGCCCATCTGATTCCGGAGCATTTCCTGGATAAAAAACTGATTATAGGCAAAGCCAAAGGGCTTAAAATCGATATCTCTGCCGTCGCAGTCCTGCTGCACGGCGCTTTTTTCGGCAGAAGGCTTGGAGTAGTATGGCATAATAGAAGATGTTTTGCAGTTTACCGCCGTTTGGAAGGCGGGAATATGGTACTTCTGCAAGCTGCCGGGGGTAGCGTAAATGTTCCACTGACCGGCTGCATAGTGAGGGTCAAAGCCGTTTTCCCGGGGTCCTCCACCGGGGAAGTGCTTGGTGGTAACCGCAACGCCCTCGGCAGTCACTCCGTCCTCACTGCCCTGGATGCGGGGAATCATATGCGCCATAATCTCGCTGACAAGCTCCGGATCCTCCCCAAAGGTGCCGTAGCTGCGCTGCCAACGGGGGTCGGTCAACACGTCCGCCATATACATGTAGCCTTTACGCAGGCCGCAGGCGTTCCATTCCCGGCGGATGCAGTCAGCAAACTGGTCCACCAGCTCAATGCCAGCCCCTTTGACGGCAGCAGCAATCCCCAAAGTGCCGGGCCATGTGGCAAACACTCCTGCGGCGTCGTTCATACCAAATACAACCTCGCCGTTTTCATTCCGGGAGTTAGAGGCCACGCTTACCGGCACAAAATGCTCGCATTCCTCCGCTACAGCCTGCAGCTGGTTTAAGTAATCCGCCAAGTCCTCAGGGGTAGGGTTATCCCTGAAAATCAGGTGCCTGGCAAACCAATCCTTTAACAAAGTGGTGGTACCAGGCAGGTGCTGCTCTCCAAAGATGGTTTTTCCGTGCATCTCGGCATCATCCAGCACGCCGCTTTCGTCCGGCACGGCAACATGGTCCGGCATCCGGCGGTTGGGATATTTGGGCCCCATGCGCCAGTCCGAGATGAAAAGCTGTGCAATTTTCTCTTTTATAGTAAGAATTTTAGCATACTCCTTTGCACGCTCGGCAGGAGAAAGCCGCCAGTCATTCACTGCACTTACCGTACCGGTACCGTCGATATCCTTAAAAAAAAGTCCATCCTGCTCCAAAATACCTCGGGAGAGGACGCCGATAGAAGGGCCGCCCGGATTCTGGCGGCGCTGTACATGATCCGATGCCTTTTTCGCCATAGCAGAAAGAGCCTCCTTGCATAAAAAATTCAGGGTGATGTAGACAACATTCTATTTTATTATCGCATACAGAAATGAAGTAAAATAGAATTTTTTTTATCAAAAAAAGGAATTTTACACGTTTTTTCGTAATTTTTGCATAAATATAATGAACATAAGAAATTTAAACTATAAAAAAACTTAAATATCATAAAATTTTACCGGTTTGCCGTAAAATTCTACTAACGATTTTAGCCAAAAAGCATTCATAATATATTCATAATTTGCTAAAACCAGCATTGGTTTTGGCAGAGTCAGTCTTTACTGATTGAAAGGAGAAGATCTATGGCTTACTCAAAAGGGAACTACGACGGCCCAAACGGTGTTCATGGCGTACCCCTGTGGCGAATTGCCGGCTATGCGCTGAACAATACCGCCTCTAATCTGTACCTGCTGATGATGATGAACATCTCTTTCTATCTTACCGGATTTGTAGGTGCCGGTATGGTGCTTGCAGGCTCCTTTAGCATGATTATGCGTTTGTGGGACGGTGTAACCGACCCCATCGTAGGCATGCTGGTGGATAAAACCAACGGTAAGTTCGGCAAAAACCGGCCCTTTATGGTAATCGGCAATGTAATTCTGTTTGTTACCAGCTTTATTATGTTCCGGGTTACCCCTATGATTCCCGACGGCTTTAAGCTGCCCTGGTTCTTCCTGATCAACGCGGTATACTACGTCGGTTATACCTGTCAGTGTGTTGTTACCAAATCCGCCCAAAGCTGTATTACTAACGACCCTAAGCAACGCCCGCTGTTTGCCATTTTTGACGGTACATATAACGGCATTACGTTTGCTGTAGGACAAATGTGGATTTCCGGCGCCTTAGTACCCAAGTATGGTCAACTGGCCAGCCAGGGGCTCTTTAACGAGATGCAGCTGGTGCTGGGCTTAATCTCCCTGGTATTTACCATTATTGCGGTTATCTCCCTGGCGCCCAAGGATAACGCAAAATATTTCGGCACCGGGCAAAATGTCAAGGTTGGCATTAAAGACTACGTGGACGTCATTGCCCATAACCGGGCCATCCAGATGCTGGTGCCCTCCGCCTCTACCGATAAGCTGGGCACCCAGGCCAAAACCGGCGCGGCCACCATGATTCTGTATGGCATTGTGGCGGGCAACTTCGCCCTTTCCGGCGGCATGAACCTGTATACCACTATCTTTAATTTGGTGTTCCTGTTCCTGGGCCTGGGGGTTATTGCAACCAAAATGGGACAGAAGAAAGCGATGGTAATTGGCTCCGTGGGGGCGGTTATCGGCAATATATTGATGATGCTGCTATGGTTCTTCGGAGACGCTACCACCCTGAGCCTGCCGGGCATAGAAGGATTTACAGGGTTTAATTTCTTCTCTATTGCCCTGTTCCTGCTTACTATTGTTACAGGCGGGCTGCAAAATATCTCCGCCAATATCGTTATTCCCATGACGGCGGACTGTGCGGACTATGAAACTTATCGTTCCGGCAAATATGTCCCTGGCCTGATGGGCACCCTGTTCAGCTTTGTAGATAAGCTGGTATCCTCTCTGGCTCCCATGATTGCAAGCCTGATGCTGGCAGCCATCGGCTTCAAGGAAGCTATGCCGGACGTAGGCACACCCCTTACTCCCGAGCTAAAATTTGTAGGCATCTTCCTTACCTATGGCCTTGTTGCAATCGGCTGCGCCATCAACCTGATCGCCATGAAGTTCTATCCTCTGAACAAAGAGATGATGGAGCAGATTCAAGAAAAAATCGCAGCCATCAAAGCCGGCATTAAGCCGGAGGAGCAAGCAGCTCCTGTTGAAGCTTGACACAAAATCCAAACCCATGTCCGGGCTGCTCTTGCAAGGGCGGCCCGGTATTTTTCCTTTAGGGACATCGCGCATTTTCGCTGTCCGGCGCATTGTGGGGAGAAAACCGGTTGACAAATCCGCCTTGGCGTTGTAAGATAGTCTTAGGTTTTGCCGCAAAGCAGAAGAACTGCGGCAGGCAGATACGTCGCTATAGCTCAGCTGGATAGAGACCGTCTCCTAAGAAAGTGTTCCAACGCTCGCCTTGGGAGGGCAAGGAAAATGCCCAGAGTTCCACAATTTCATAGTTTTTATAAATGTTTCCGTAGCTCAGTTGGATAGAGCGACCGCCTCCTAAGCGGTAGGTCGGGTGTTCGAGTCACCTCGGGAACG
>CATJLA010000146.1 GCA_949741215.1 uncultured Oscillospiraceae bacterium | reverse complement strand
TTCCCGTCCGCCTTTTCCGGCGCATGGACTATGATTTTCCTGATAAATTCATTGACGATTGCGGGAGTGAGTTCCTTTATCCCCACATACTTGCGGATAATCGCGGAAAAGCTGTCAAAGTCACCCGTGTTCTGTTCGTAGGTATCGACTTCCTGATGATCTGTCTTGACTTTTTCTTCCAGTTCCTGCTGTTCTGCTTCATACTCTGCGGATAGCTTCAAAAACCTGTCATGTCTGATTGTTCCGCTTATGTCATCCTCCTCTAAATCCCTCAAAATTTGAAGCAGCCGGTCGGACAAGTTATTTACAAAATCCGCCACAACCTCGCTTGTAAATACGAGTTTGTCACGGCTGTTATAGGCATCCACTACCTGTTTCAGCCGCTCGTCAAAGGCTGCCGATTTTACCTTGTTTGCTTTTCTATAAGCAGTAATCGCATTCCATAACAATTTAAGCAGGGCATTGAACCGTGTGATGGGCATTTTCACGGATTGAAGTTCCTGCAGAAACTCTTCACTGTAAATATCTGTCTATTTTTAATTTGCTACAATATTTTCAACGCCGGTACAGGTAATGGCCTCCCGCACCATACCCTCCACTACACAATTCATCACTTCGGCATCCGGCGCATCACCCTTTGTCTGTTTGTAAATCCGCAGTATGTAGCGTTCGGAAAGCTGGTGCGGAGGTAGCAGCCAAAACCGTAAGTAGTAAAAACACCTTTGTCTGTTTTCCTTAGTTTGGCCCTGGTGCTGGTCTGTGTCCTATGGGTTTCATCAGAAATGCAGATAATATTGCTGCACTTGGAGAGCAGCCCTGTTTTTTCACAAAGCTTTTGAATCGTCGTAATATAGATGCCGCCGCTGGGCCTGTTCCGTAGCGTTTTCTCCAAATCGTCCTGGTTTTCAATGCTACAAGCATCATCTCCGCGCAAATATTTCTTTGCTGTAACAAAAAGCTCGGAAGTCTGTGTATCCAAATCCTCTCTGTCTGTAAGAATAATGATTGTTGGATTATGGAATGTCTCGTTTACGCGATTTTATTTTTTGGCATAAAGAAAGACAGCGTAAAAAACATTTCTGCCTTCTACGCTGTTTTTTCGCCTTTGCAACGCCCATAAAACTGTAAAACTACTTTCCTATATGGCGTTCCCGTTTGGGGACGTCGGTTTTTTCTTTTTCCAAAGAAAAAACTGCGAGGCTCCTAATTTCCCCAAAAGGGAGGAAGGCCGCGCAGTCATTTATGTATCTGTTATCAAAGCCTGGGGACGTAAGCGCCTGCCCCATTTTCCCGCAAAACCAAAAGCTTTCACCAGGCAGAAAGCCGCCGACGTCCTAAATGAAAAAGCCAACTTTACTTTTTGCCTTTGGACTGCTCTCCCCACTGCCCACAGCAGCTGTGAAGAGGGCACTCCTCACATTTGGGAGAACGGGCCTGGCAGATGTCCCGCCCGAACAGTACCAGCCGGTGACAAAAGTCGTTGGATTCCTCCGGAGGCAGAATTTCCCGCAGCTGCCGCTCCACCTTAGCAGGGTCCTTCGTGTCCGAAAGCCCCAACCGGTTGGTAATGCGGATACAGTGGGTATCACAAACAACGGCAGGCTTATGGTAAACATCCCCTACCACCAGGTTGGCGGTCTTCCGCCCAATACCCGGCAGCTTTGTCAGCTCCTCAATGGTATCCGGCACCACACCGCCGTACTGCTCCAGCAGCATTTTGGAAAGGGCAACAATATCCTTCGCCTTGGTTTTGTACAGGCCGCAGCTTTTGATAATCTCCTCCACATCCTCCACCCGAGCATTGGCCAGCGCCTCTACGGTTGGATAACGAGAGAACAGCTCAGGGGTTACCAGGTTTACCCGAGCGTCGGTACATTGGGCAGCCAGCCGGGTAGCAATCATCAGCTCATGAGGCTTTTGGTAGGTTAAAGAGCACACCCCATCGGGATAGCGCTGCTTCAAAAGTTCGATAGCGGTTTGAGCCCGCTGCTTTTTTGTCATGATAACTTCCCTCAATTCTGTTTGTCAATAGGACGAAATCCCTCGCCCAAAACCTCAGTGGCATCGGTACAGATCATAAAGGCAGCGGGGTCCCGTGTCATCACAATTTTCTTCAGCTTATGGTATTCATTGCGACGAACTGCGCAAACCAGCACCTCACGCTCTGCACGGGAGAAAGCGCCGTGGCTTTTCAAAAAGGTAGCGCCCCGTCCCATATGCTGGAGAATATCCTGAGCAATTTCGTCGTTTTTCATAGAAAACACCCAGGTAAGCTTGCCCTTATCCATACCATAAAGCACCGTATCCAGGGTGTAATTGCAGGTAAAGATGGAGATCAGCGCATAAAGTCCTGCTTCCAAATTACCGTAAACCAGAATAGAAATACACACCACCATAAAATCCATTACCATCATGGCCCGGCCAATAGGCAGCTGGGGCATGGCAAGCTGCAAAAGCCGCCCGGCAATATCGCTGCCCCCGGTAGTAGAACCCCGCATAAAAACAAGAGCAAGGCCTACACCCATCAGCAAGCCGCCGAACAGCGCCGCCAGCAAAGGGTTGCCCTTATAGTAAGGAAGAGGAGTCACGATCACATCGGTCATAAGGGTAATGATAAGAATGGTGTTCAAG
>CATJLA010000145.1 GCA_949741215.1 uncultured Oscillospiraceae bacterium | reverse complement strand
GCCTTGGCTTTCTGCCATGGTGGGGCTGCCTTGGGCCGCTCATGGGGTGATTTGCAGCTTTTATCTCAACATGGCCAAGAGTGATCATAGGGAGGGCGGTGTGACCTTTGAGGCGGCCAAGGCTGTTAATTTTGATGCCCAGGGAAATGGTGAAGGACTTTAGGAGGTTGTTTTTATGGACATGATTTTGCAGAATGTGCCGGCGGCGGTTTCGACAGTGCTGACCGCTGCGCTGGTTTTGACCGTGGTGACCAATGTGATTGTACAGGTGCTCAAGAGGGTGACCTATGAGAAGATTCCCACCAACTTCCTGGCGGTAATCGTCTCTATGGCGGTGACGTTGGTGAGCTTTTTTGCCATGTGCGCTATCTTGAAGATTGCTGTTACCTGGTATATGGTTGCTGGTGCAATCGCCCTCGGCCTCTTTGTCGCTTATGCTGCTATGTTTGGCTTTGATAAGCTCAAAGAGGCCCTCGATAAAATTAGATAGTGTTTGGCTTCTAAAAAAGTTGGCCCCCATCCTCCGCTTTTGTTTTGCGGTGGGTGGGGGCATCTTCTTCTGCTCCCAAATACCACGTTTTGTACCACACTTTGTTTTAGGTTTTACAGGCTATCGAACGTAGCTTGCATATTTTACATCCTTAAATATGCGATTATACAGCAATTTGTCATTTTGAAAATTTTGAGTAGATGGAAAAGACCGTGGTTCGATTCCCCTCGCCTCCATAGAACAAAAGGACCCACTGACGTCCCCAAAGATATTGACAAAACCGCGTTTTTTTCTTAAAGTAAAAGAGATAGGGGCTGAAATTATAGCAGAAAGGAAGAAAATCCATGATACTGACCGTTGGAACAGAAGGGCAATTCAGGCAGATTAGCGAGGCGCTGGAATGCGCCGGAAAACACACGGGAGAAGAGGTTACAATCCATATTCTTCCCGGAACCTATCATGAAAAGCTGGAGATTAAACAGGCAGGCTTGATTTTAGAGGGGGAAAGCGCGGAAAATACCGTGATTACCTATGACGATTTTGCCTATGACACCATGCCGGACGGAGAGCGACGGGGCACCTTCCGCAGCTATACCCTGTTTGTAGACGCTCCTCGGGTGCAGCTAAAAAACCTGACCATTGAAAATGCTGCTGCACTGCGGGAGGGCGCCGGCCAGTGCATTGCCCTGTATGCGGAGGGCGAAGGCATTTTGGTGGAAAGCTGCAGGCTTTTGGGGGCGCAGGATACCCTGTTTACAGGCCCTCTGCCTCCTATGGAGGTGGAGCACGGCGGCTTTCGCGGGCCAAAGGAGCATGCCCCCCGGATAAATGGCAGGCAGTATTATCATAATTGCTACATCTGCGGTTCGGTTGACTTTATTTTCGGCAGCGCTACCGCTTTTTTTGAGGACTGTACCATCCACTCCATCAATCGGCCTGGCTTTGTAACGGCTGGTTCCTCCCCTGAGGGGCAGGAGGACGGGTATGTGTTTGATCACTGCCGCTTTACCGGGGACGCGCCTGCAGGCACCATCTATCTGGGCCGGCCCTGGAGAGAGTACGCAAGGGTAATCATCATGAACTGCGAGCTGGGGGCACATATTCACCCGGAGGGCTGGGATGACTGGGGCAAAGAGAAGGCCCATACCTGCACCTTTTTGGCGGAGTATGGCAATACCGGCCCCGGAGCCGCGGGAGAACGCGCTGCCTGGACCCACCGCCTGACAGCGGAAGAGGCTGCCCACTACAGCCGGGAAAAGGTTTTGGGCGGCTGCATAAAGGATAGGTGATGCCGTCATGAAAAAAATTATATGGATTGGGGATTCCACCGTGGCTTTTAACCGGGCGGATACCTTCCCTCAAACCGGCATGGGGCAGGAGTTTAACCGCTACTGCAAGCAGGAAATTGCCGTGCTGGATTTTGCCCAAAACGGCGCCAGCACCAAAAGCTTTTACAACGGCGGATGGTTTGCCCCGGCGCTGGCCGCCATGGAGGAGGGGGATTTTCTTTTCATCCAGTTTGGCCACAATGATGAAAAGCCGGACGAGGAGCGCCGCACCGAGCCTTATACCACCTACCAGGAGTGGCTGCTGCGGTATATCAATATCGCGCGGGAGCATGGGGTGCATCCGGTGTTGATCACCCCCCTTTCCCGCAGGCTGTTCCGGGAGGATGGGACCATCGAAAGCAGCCATGGGGAGTATCCTGCAGCGATGACGGCACTGGGTAAACAGGAAGGCGTGCCGGTGATCCCCCTGACTGAAAAAAGCCGGCTTTTGTACGAGCAAACCGGCGACCAGCCCAGCAGACGCTGGTTTATGTACTTCCCTGCCGGCATTTATGAAAATTATATGGAAGGCAAGCAGGATAACACCCACCTTCACTGTGAGGGCGCGGTAAAAATGGCAGGCCTTGTGGCGGAAGGCTTAAAGGAGCTTGGAGGCGTCTACGCAGAGCTTTTGGAATAACCGCCGCAGCTTCGTCCCCACGGAATAAAGGGCTTTGGGGGACGTGACAGCTGCGGTAGGTTTGGCAGCTTTGGGCTTCTGTCCAATCCGGCAAGAAATACCCCCTGTGCAGTGGCTTAGGCTGCACAGGGGGTATTTCATATGCTATGTGATTTGATAGGGGTTGTTTTGTTTCATGTGTCTAACAGATCTGTTGGATACGCTTATTTATAAGCCTCCATGTATCTGTCGTACTGAGCCTGCTTGATTTCGATCAGCTGCTCAACGTTCATGGTCTTCAGGGTTTCCAGATAGCTGTCAAAGGTGGACATATCGTTGGTGCCGGAAATAAACGCTACGTTCATCTGCTCAACATAGGTCTGGATATCTACCAGGTACTGGTTGAGAACGCTGGCTTCCTCATCGGTAGCATAAACCTCCGGGAAGGGAGCCTTGATGTACTGCTCCAGCTCCTTATCAACCTCGCCGTGCCATTTGGCCAGCAGTACGTCGGTTGCGGGAACACTCTGCTGAGAAGGCATACAGGGAGCGTTGATACCCAGCTGCTGATACCAGATGGTATCCTCGGTGCACTTGGGCAGATATTCTCTGCTGCCGTCAGCAGCCTCGGTGTAGGTAACGTCCTTCAGGCCCCATACATACAGATCCTGACACTCCTCGCCCATGATGAAGTCAAGGAACTTCACAGCCAGCTCAACGTTATTGGAGTTCTTGGTTACGCCAAAGATGCCGGATACAGGGTTTCTGCCCACGTAGTTGCCGTATACTCGCCGGAAACAGGGCCCACACCCTTGAATACAGGCTCGGTGCCGTCATAATCCGGGAACTGGGCGCTGTACAGGGTAGACATCTGCCAGCTAAAGTCAAAGGTGACGCCAGTGGTATTCTGGGCACAGCGGGAGGTGATCTGGTCTCTGTTCAGGGAGGTGTACTCCATCTCCAGCAGGCCTTCGTCATACAGGCTCTTTACAAATTCCAGGTAAGCCTTGTAGTTTTCAGACTCGTAGTAGGAGTAATGCACCTTACCAGCGTCGTCCGCATAGAAGCCGCTTACCAGATCCAGGCCAAAAGCAGGGCCAAACAGGTAAGGCAGATAGCCGGAGGTTACGCTCATGGGGATCTCATCGGTAGTATCGCCGTTTCCGTTCATGTCATTGTCGCGGAAAGCACGAAGCATGGCCACAAACTCGTCCAATGTTTTGGGCTCGCTCATATTCAGCTGCTCCAGCCATCTCACGTTGATCATCATACAGGGCTGATAGTTGTTGGTTACAACGGTCTGGGGCACATAGTAGATATGGCCGTCGGTAGCGGTAAGCATTGCCTTAATGTTGGGGTTCTCATCCAGGAATTTTTTGTAATTGGGCATGGAATCAAAGTGCTCATCCAGCGCCACAAACATGCCGGACTTGATGTAGGACATATTGGAGTCCAGGTCAGGCAGCTGTACAATATCCTGCAGGTCAGAGCCGGCAGCCAGCATGGGGCTTACAGTATCCGCATAGATGGTAGGATCGATCATGTTCCAGTCAATGGTGACGTTAGCGCGGCTCTGAATCTCATCCAGAATCTGGGCATCCTTGCTCAGGTCAACAGTAGAGTACCAGGAGTTCATAGCCAGCATGCTTACGGTAGCGCCGTCCTGATCAGTTACAGGTGCTGCGCCGGTGTAGCTAAAGCCTTCGGCCTCCTGGCTGGAGCTGCTGCTTCCGTCGCTGTTGCTGCTGGTGCTTCCGCTGTTGGTACTTCCGCTGGAACTGCTGTCATTATTCCCGTTACAGCCTGCCAGCGATGCGGCAGCCAGTACTGCTGCCAATGCAAGTGCTGTTACCTTTTTCGTCATTCTCATAAGTAACTCCTCCACAATTTTTTTAAGGACAATCTATTCTTTCACCGCGCCGAGCATTGTACCCTTAACCAGATACTTCTGGATAAACGGACAGATACAAAGAATCGGCACTGTGGAAAGAACTATACATACATACCGTATCTTAAGGGTAGACTGGGCAGCCGCCGCGGCCGCTGTTGTTCCGGAGGCCTGCATAATCTCCGAGGACGAAATAATCAGGATACGTCTTAAGAACATCTGCAGGGGCTGCAGCTCCGGCTTGCCAAGATACAGCATGGCATTAAAGAAGTCGTTGTATCTTGCCACCGCATAATACAGGGTAAGCACCGCCAAGGTCGGCTTAATCAGCGGCACTGCAATCCTGCACAGGATGTAAAAGTCGTTTGCGCCTTCCAGATTGGCGTTTTCAAACAGATCCTCGGGAATGGATTCCATCGCCGAACGGCAGATCATGACATTATATGCGCTAAGCAGAGTGGGAATAATCATTGCCCATCTGGAATTATAGAATCCAAGCCCTGTAACTACCATGTAGGTAGGAATCAATCCGCCGGAAAAATACATTGTAAATGCCAGCAGGAAGTTCATCTTTTTCCGCATAAAGAACTGCCTTCGGGAAAGGGGATACGCCGCCAAACAGGTAAACACAATGTTAAATATTGTTCCGACGATAGTGTACAGGAAGGTATTCCCGTAAGAAACCCAAATCTGCTGGTACTGCAGTACCATTTTGTAGGCGTCCAGGTCCCAGCCCTTGGGCAGGAACATTACCTCACCTTTGGCCACCGCCATACCGTCACTGAAGGAAATGCTGGTAACATACAAGAACGGATACAGCGTTGCACATACCGCAACCGCTACCAAAATCCACACGCAGATGTCAAAAATCTTATCGCCTATGCCTTCATTTCTAAATTCGGCAAAGGCAGGTTGTTTTTCTTTCATCATTACAGCACCCCCTTGCTTACCATATGGACGAGCCGCTGAATTTACGGCTGAACCAGTTGGAAATACATACCAGCGCAAACCCTACCGCAGAGTTAAACAAGCCCACTGCCGTCGCATAGCTGTAGTTTTTGTTTTCAATACCCTGCCGGTATACATAGGTGGAAATAACGTCGCCGGTTTCATACACAGCGGTGTTGTACATCAGGTACACCTTTTCAAACCCTACGCTCAGGATATTGCCCAAAGACATAATCAGCAGCAAAAGGATGGTTGATTTAATCATGGGAAGCTCCAAATACCAAACCTGTTGACGTTTGGAGGCTCCGTCTATCCTCATGGCCTCATACAAATCCGGGGAGATTCCCATAATAGCCGCCACAAAGATGATAGAGTTAAAGCCAAAGGTCTGCCACGAGCCGGAGATTACATAAAGCCTGCGGAACCAGGAAGGATCGCTCATAAAGTTAATGGCCTTGCCGCCGCACATCATAATAATCTGGTTAATAATACCGGTGGACGGGGACAGGAAGTTTGTCATCATACCCACTACTACAACTGTAGAAATAAAATAAGGCAGATATGTAATCACCTGTGCGCTTCTCTGAATCACCTTATTTTTCAGCTGGGTAATGCAAACGGCAAACAGGATCGGGATCGGGAAGCCGAAAATCAGGGAATAAAAGGAAAGCAGGAAGGTATTTCTGATCAGCTTCCAGGCGAAAACGGAATCAAAAAACTGCTTAAACCAT
The DNA here is from genome assembly GCA_949741215.1 of uncultured Oscillospiraceae bacterium. Taxonomy (GTDB): domain Bacteria; phylum Bacillota; class Clostridia; order Oscillospirales; family Ruminococcaceae; genus CATJLA01. The sequence goes on along the minus strand of CATJLA010000145.1, from coordinate 8,214 downwards.
TTCAGGCCAACCCATTCGCCGGTGTAGATGCCCGCCAGCCCTTTGCCGGGAATAAAATCCTGGAAAGCCATCACCAAGCCTGTCATTGGCAGGTAACTAAATATCAGGTAGTAGATGAGAACCGGCAGAAACATTAAAATTAAGTATTTATCCCGGCGGATATTCTTTCTGAAGAGCCGTTTCTTTTCCTCTTTAGAAAGCTTTGGTTTGGCCGCCGATTTTGTCAGCACGCTCATCGTCTTCACTACACTCCTTTATCTCTGTTCTTCACAAAATAATAATAACATTTTGAAAAAATTTGTAAAAGGTTCATTTTTTTCACAGTTCATTTTGTGATTTTTCATTCTTTGGAAAATATTGAACCCCCATTCTTTTTCAGTTGATAAAAGCGTGTTTTTCGCCGTAAATCCTTATTTCTGCAGGGTGCAAAAAATCCCTTTGTGCCTTTTTTGATGCCTGACAGCTTTTTCAAATCTTCGGATATAATCCTATAAGAATATTTATTCCTGGTGGTAAAATATTATATTATGCATCTCCCTCATCAAATACAAAAGGTCCGGCCTGCCAATGAGCCGATCGCCCAAATACGCATCTTTAACTTCTCGCAATAAAACCGGAATTCTTCCAACAGCATAAAAACAGCCCCTTTCCAGGACAATAAATCCTGAAAAGGGGTTATTTTCGAAAAATCGTTGTTGCACCAAGGCGACGTATTCGCACCGTCCTGTTCCGCAAGCAACCTTTTCAAAGCTGCGTAAGCGTCAAAGCCCGCAAGCTAAAACACTTACTTATGGTCAACGCTATTCATGTGCTTAATGAGCTCCAGCACTTTGTTGGAATAACCCCACTCGTTGTCATACCAGGATACCAGCTTCACAAAATGGTCGTTCAGCATAATTCCGGCCTTGGCATCAAAGATAGAGGTTCTCGCATCGCCCAGGAAGTCAGAAGATACAACCATATCCTCTGTGTATCCCAGAATTCCCTTCATGCTGGTCTCGGAGGCTTCCTTCACCTTGGCGCAGATATCCTCATAGGTGGTGGCTTTCTCCAGACGAACCGTCAGGTCAACAACAGATACATCCAGGGTAGGTACCCGGAAGGACATACCGGTCAGCTTGCCCTTCATCTCCGGGATTACCAGCGCACATGCCTTGGCGGCACCGGTGGAAGAAGGAATAATGTTGCCGGCTGCAGCCCGTCCGCCTCTCCAGTCCTTCTTGGAAGGGCCGTCAACAGTCTTCTGGGTAGCAGTGGTGGAGTGAACAGTGGTCATCAAGCCTTCCACAATACCAAAGTTGTCATGGATCACCTTGGTTAAAGGAGCCAAACAGTTGGTGGTGCAGGAAGCGTTGGAAACAATGTTCATGTCGGTGGTGTATTTATCCTGGTTTACACCCATAACGAAGGTGGGGGTCTCCTTGTCCTTTGCAGGAGCGGAGATAACAACCTTCTTGGCGCCGGCCTTCAAATGAGCGGAAGCCTTGTCCTGAGAGGTGAATACACCGGTGGACTCCACAACATACTCCGCACCAATTTCGCCCCAGGGAATTTCCTCAGGGTTCATCTTGTCGTAAACGTTGATGGACTTGCCGTTCACAATGAACTTGCCGTCAGCAGCATCCAGAGTACCGTTAAACTTGCCGTGCATCGAGTCATACTTGGTCATATAAACCATGTACTCCGGGTCGATGAACGGATCGTTGATCCCTACAACCTCATAAACGTCGGGCTGAGCGATCGCAGCGCGGAACACCAGTCTGCCAATCCGGCCAAAGCCGTTAATGCCAATTTTAATTGCCATGGGAATGACCTCCTTATAATTTGATTCTATCTTTATCATATACTAAAAACCGAAAAGATACAAGAAGCCTGATAAAAATTTAACTGTTTTTTTTCAAAAACCGCAAAAAAATTTTTTTGATTTTCGGCTGTTTTTCTGTGCAAACTTACCATGTGAATAAAAAACGCTCTCTGTTGTCTAAAAATCCGTGTATTTTTTCGACTGTATTCGACAAAACTTCCATTTTCTTCCACTCCCCCTTTTGTTTTCAGGGACATGACTGCACAATCCGTTCTCCAGCTCATAAATCCAAAGCTACACCCTGTGATCTAAAACCTCTGCAACTTTTCGACAAAATACGACAAAACCTCCATTTTTTACCATATCCATCTTTATTTTTTAAGGACAAAACCGCATCGATTGTTCCGAAACGCATGTATACAAAAAATACACTCTGTGATATAATGATTCCTGTATTGTTTCGACTGTATTCGACAAAACTGACATTTTTTACCATGTCCTTTTCCCATTTTGGGACGTAACTGCGCTTACCGTTCTCCAGCTTTTGAAGACAAATCCCTTTGTATTTCTTTATTATCTAAAGAAGAAAAAACGAAAGCTTCAGCCTGTGTAAGGGCGCCCAGAAGCACAGGATAACAAATCGGCAGTCCTGTCCTAAAAGGAACAAATGTTTCACGTGAAACATTTTTGGTGCAGGGGCAATGATATTAAAACCAAAAAAGAGAGGATTGATCATAGATGGACCAGCAAAACAACCTGTTTCTGCAGCAGTTTGCAGCGCTGCAGGAGCAAACCCTTTCTCCCACCGCTTTGGCGGACCGGGAACTGACTGTGCTTTGGGCAAATAAAGCTGCCCAAACTCAGTACCCCCGGCTAACCGCTCCGGATGGTCTCACCTTCTTTTTTGGGGACGAAGGCAGAAAACAGCAGGCCCTGAGCTGCTTGGAAAACGAGCATCCCTATCTTTGCCCCCCCTCTCTTCCATTGATGGACCGCTGCCTATTCCTCACCCCTATTATAGGGCCGGGGAATACCCATTATACTCAAGTTGCCTTTTTTTCAGATCATTTTCCTGTTCCCGAGGATTGCAAGGGCAGCACTCTGCCTCATCCGGCTCATGCCTTTTCCCGGCAGATTACCAATACAGCCCAAAAAATTTCTGCCGAACTGAAATCCCTTTACAATTCCTTGGACACACTGACCCCTCCCCTGCCGGTTGCCAGCGAAATCAACCGTTCCTTTAACCGGCTGCAGCGGAACGCCTTTCATCTAAACCGGAGCGCCCGCAATATGGAGGCCTTTTACAATTCCTTCTATCTCCCCTCCCCCATCCCGGACGTCCAAACCAATCTGTCTGCCTTTTTGCAGGAAATCTGCAATTCTACAGAAATTTTAGCAAATAAAGTGGGGCACCGCTTCACCGCCGTGCTGCCGGAGCATCCCGTTCCGGCACTGGTTGATCAGGAGGAGCTTTCTCTGGCCCTGTACAACGGCATCAGCAATGCCCTGCACTTTGCCCAGCTGGGGGAGCGCATTGTGCTTACCCTGCAGGAAAAGGATTCCATGCTGGAATTTTCTATTGCCAACAGCAACGGCGGCCTCCCGGTGCCTGAAAGCATCCTTCGCCGGGCATTTGATCCCTTTTTCTCTCAAAATCCCGCTGTTGACCAGTCCTTTTCCCAGCCGGTGGGGCTGGGGCTGGGGCTTTCGGTAGTCCAAAGCTTTGCCGCAAACCACGGGGGAACTGCCAGCCTTCACTGTGCAGGCAACCAAACCGTGCTCACCTTCTCCATAGCTTGGCTGCAAAAATCCGATCATCCCTTACAGCTTTTTGACTCAAGCTATGACATGATCCGGAATCCCTACTCCCTGTATAATGTAATGCTGTCTGAAGTGATCCCCCAGTTTGACGAAATTGATCCCCTGGATGAGGCGGACATGGAGCCACTCCACTGGCTGCAATAATTTTACGCCCAAAAAGCCGCAGAATCTCCCGAAATTTGGGGGAGTTCTGCGGCTTTTTCAACATATTCCGCGGCTTTTGTTCTGTTTTTGGGACGTAACTGCCGCACTCCCGTCCCAAAGCCCATACCCCGGCCTTAAGAATTTTTCATCATCACCCGTTCCAGCACCTCAACAACGCCCTCACAACTGTCACAGCAGCTTTCCATGGTATCAAAGGCCTTGGTCCAGCGAACAATTTCCACGGCGTTAAATACAGTCAGGTGCAGGTGACGCATAGCGTCCGTATAGCGCTTATCCCCCTGTTCCTCCAGGGTATGTACCTGCAAAATGCTCTGGCGCAGGGTATCCGGCGCTTTTTTGAAGTTTTGGAAGTTCTCCACCGCCGTTTTCATCTCCAGGCAGCAGTTTACCACAATACGTACCATCTCCAATGCGTCCGGACGCATTGCGCGGATGTTCAGCATGTAAATCTGCAGCAGAACCTCCTCCAGGTTATCGGTTACATCGTCGATAGCGTGGGCCAGCTCCATAATATCCTCCCGCTCGATGGGGGTGATAAACTCGTGGAACAGATTATCCAGCATTTCGTGCTGCTCCAGGTCTGCGGAATGCTCCAGCTTATGCAGTTCGTCCAGCTTATCCTGCAGAACCCGGGCGTCGAAATGCAGAAGAATCTGCTCCAGCATCAGCGCCGCCTGATAGGAATGATCCGCCATTTTTACAAAGTTCTCAAAATAATCGTAGCCTTTTTTACGAGCCATAAAAAGCTCCCCTTTCTATTACCTTATCTTTCCGGAATTGATATGCTTTTTTAGGGACAAGACTGCCGTTTTGCTGCCCTATGCGCCATTTTGGGGTACTGCAGGGATGATGTTTTCCTTGTATAGAAGTCTTTCTCTAAACCCTTTTTGCCACTCCTTTTAGGGGAGGCACGGGCTTGTGCCGCAAGCGACACCTTACCCGCCCCGTCCCAACAGTGCCTTAAATAACACACCGTGCCTTAACCCCCCTGTGGGGCGGGGGAGTTTCGCCCTCTGTGGAGGGCGGCCAAGGAAGCTTTGCTTCCCTGAACCCCTCACCGCCTTTCCAAAGGTGGACGAAAAGATTTCTGCGCTCCGCGTGCCTTAAATTTCACCTTAAAACAGCAGCAAAAACAGCTTTGTAAGCCCAAAACCGATTAACCCGCAGCCGGGAAATACCAGCACCCAGCTTAAAGCCATATCCTTTACCACACCCCAGTTTACTGCGGAAATCCTGCGGGAAGCTCCTACGCCCATAATGGCGGTGGTTTTGGTGTGGGTGGTACTTACCGGGACGCCGGTTAAGGAGGAAATCAACAGACATCCCGCGCCGGCAATGTCCGCGCAAAAGCCCTGATAGCTTTCCAGCCGTACCATATCCATACCTACCGACTTTATGATACGGTAGCCTCCGATAGAGGTTCCCAGGCTCATTACCAGGGAACACAGCAGCATCATCCAAAGGGGGATCTGCATATTGGAAACATCCATCTGCCCCTTGGTAAGCAGAATGCCCAGCATAAATACGCCCATAAACTTCTGGCCGTCCTGGGCGCCGTGCATAAACGCCATGGCGGCTCCGCCAAAAATTTGCGCATTTTTGAAAAAGGGAATGGTTTTCCGCCGGTCCACCCTGGCAAACAGCAGCTCTACCGCCTTGGTAACCAGCCAGCCCATGGAAAAGCCCAGCACGGTGGAAAACAGCAGGCCGTACAGCACCTTAACCCACTCGGCGCCGTTAATGCCCCCAAAGCCGTTATGTAACGCGATAGCCGCGCCGGAAATGCCGGCAATCAGCGCGTGGCTTTCACTGGTGGGAATCCCCGAAGCCCACGCCGTAACCGACCACACCACAATGGAAATCAGGGCGGCGCAAAGGGCAATTAAGGCCTGGTGGGTGTCGCCGGAGAAATTTACCATGCTGAAAATCGTTTGGGCAACGGTAGCGTTTACCGCAGTCATGACGCACACCCCGAGAAAGTTAAAGGCCGCCGCCATCAAAATAGCGTAACGGGGGGCCAGCGCTCTGGTGGAAACACAGGTTGCAATGGCATTGGGCGCGTCGGTTCCGCCGTTTACCAGCACCACCCCCAGGGTAAGCACTACTGTGATCAGCAGTGACGGCGTTGTAAACAGCTGGGTTAAAAATTCCGTAAATGAAATGGTCATAATCAGCCAATTCTCCTTTTCTGTCAGGAATCTGCAAAAAATCGCAAGGCGGGGGGTGGGACGTCGCGGATACCGGATGTCTCAGGCCCCGTGGGGGACCTCCCAAAGGCCTGAAAATCACAGGCCTGCAGGACGTCCTAAAAATTACTGAATCAGATCCTCAAAGCTGCCGTCCACCAAGGCGGCCAGATCTATGGGATTACACTGGAGCTGCAGTCCGATCCGCCCGCCGCTTACGGCAATCCAGTTCAAAGACTTGGCGGACTGGTGGAACACGGTGGGAAAGCGCTTTTTCATCCCCACCGGCGAGCACCCGCCCCGGACATAGCCGGTAAGCTTGTTAATCTCGCTGACATGGATCATCTCAATGGCCTTGGCGCCCACCGCTTTTGCGGCTTTTTTCAAATGCAGCTCCTCCCCCACTGGAATGACAAAAACATAAAACTCCTGCTTGCCGGTTGCCCTGGTTACCAGGGTTTTGAACACATGGGTTGGATCCAGCCCGGTTTTTTCCGCTACAGAAAGGCCGTCGATCAGCCCGTCTCCATGGTCGTAGGTATGCAGGGTATAGGGGATCTGCTTGGCGTCCAATATCCGGCAGGCATTGGTTTTGGCTTCCGCCACAGGATCATCTCCTTTTTTACAGAAAGGGGTGGAAATTTGGGGGAATCTGCGTTACAATGGAATGCAGCTACTGTTTTGGCAGAAGAATCCTGCCAAAAAAACTGCGATTATTTTTATTATACTGCATTTCCTTCTTTCTGCCAAGACATAATTCGAGAAAAGAGTGGATGTTTTTTGCATTACCAACAGATTGAACCCGCTGTTTTTCTGGAGCGCCCCAATCGGTTCATTGCCCACTGCAGGCTGGAAAGCACCGGGGAGGGGGTTACTGTCCATGTAAAAAATACGGGACGGTGCCGGGAATTATTGGTGCCGGGGGCAAAGGTTTATCTGGAAAAGGCCCAAAACCCCGGGCGCAAAACCCTTTACGACCTGGTTATGGTGCAAAAGGGAGAACGGCTGATCCAGGTGGACTCTCAGGCGCCCAACCTGCTGGCGTGGGAGGCGATTTCCCAATGCCCGGGGATCCTCCCTGGAGTGGAGCGCTTTGGGCTGCTGCGGCGGGAGGTAACCTTTGGAAGTTCCCGGTTCGATTTATATGGCGAAACCGATGCTGTCTTGTCCCAAAAGGTGATTATTGAGGTAAAGGGGGTTACGTTGGAACGGGACGGAGCGGTGTTCTTTCCTGACGCCCCTACCCTGCGGGGGGCAAAGCATCTGCGGGAGCTGGCCGCTTTGACAAGGGAGGGCTACCGGTGCGCTGTTCTGTTTGTGGTGCAGATGGAGGATGTCGCCTATTTTACTCCTAACCGGGAAACCGACCCTGCCTTTGCGGAAGCCTTGGAGCAGGCTGCGGCGGCGGGAGTGATGCTTTTGGCCCATGACTGCCTGGTTTCCCCTGAGGAAGTAAGGCTGAACCGGCCGGTGGAAATCAGAATATAGTTAGACGTAAAAGGAGACGATTGTATGCCAAACTTTCAGATCCGTATGGCAACCCAGGCGGACAACAGCCTGATTTTAAGCTTTATTCAAAAAATTGCGGCCTATGAGAAGATGGCCCACGAAGTGGAAACTACTGAGGAGATGCTTTACGACTCCCTTTTTGTAAAAAAAGCCGCGGAGGTGCTGATTGGCGAGGAGGACGGCAGGCCGGTGGGCTTTGCCTTGTTCTTCCACAATTTTTCCACCTTTACCGGGCGGCGGGGGCTTTATTTGGAGGACCTGTTCCTGGACCCTGCGTACCGGGGCAAGGGGTATGGCAAGGCCATGTTCCACCGCCTTGCCCAAATTGCTGCCGAACGGGACTGCGCCCGGATGGAATGGACCTGCCTCAACTGGAACACCCCCTCCATCCGGTTTTACGAGAGCATGAACGCCCGGGCTATGGACGAGTGGACTGTTCGCCGCCTGAACCGGGAACAGATTTTGGAGATGGCCGCCCGCAAGGGCTTTGACCAAAAATAAACCTGCAAATTTCCCGTTTTCGCGACGTCGCGGAAGCTAAAAGCCCCACACTCTCCGGTGAAAATACTGGAAAGTGTGGGGCTTTTTTATCTTACCAACAGGGCTTGAGCGAAACTTTTTTCCGCTTTGCGTACCTTTTTCAGGACAGCGCTATCTTTGGTCCATGGGAATGTAATTTTTGGTTTGCAGAACCGCCTTGTAGGCTGGCCGGATCAGCCGCCCGCCGCT
>CATJLA010000144.1 GCA_949741215.1 uncultured Oscillospiraceae bacterium | reverse complement strand
CTTTGGCGCATCACTGCCCAGGACAGTCAGATAGTCCCCAACCCGCTGCTGCCGCTTTGTTTTGGCGGGCAAGCGTTGGATGTGGGCGAAAACTCGTTTCGACGCTACATCTCTTCCTCGAGCGAATTGGAGCCTTGGAGAAAACAGGGGCTGCACTCTCGTCTTAAAAATGGCGACAAAAGTACATTTTTTTGCACCTGCTCTCCTTGATTTTTTGCCTCGCTTTCGGTACAATAGAGGGCAGAGTTACTTTTTGGAAAACAGGAGGAGCTGCTTTATGGAAAAGATTTACACTGCTATCGGCCAGCTGGTGGATTACGGGATTCGCACCGGGCTGACTGAGCCGGAGGATCAGATTTACGCTACCAATCTTTTGCTGGATGTTCTGAAGCTGGAGGACTACCAGCCTGTGCCTGTTACCCCTGCGGATGCCTTGGAACCGGTGCTGAAGATTTTGCTGGACTATGCCGCAGAGCAGGGCATTCTGGGCGACGATACCGTCACCAACCGGGACCTGTTTGACACCCGGCTGATGAACTGCCTGATGCCTCGGCCCTCTCAGGTGATCCGGCAGTTTTGGGAGCTGTACAAGCATTCCCCGGAGGAGGCTACCAACTACTACTTTAAGCTCAGCCAGGATTCTGACTACATCCGGCGCTATCGGGTGTGCAAGGACCTGAAATGGGTGACCTCCACCGAATATGGAGATATTGATATTACCATCAACCTTTCCAAGCCGGAAAAGGACGCCAAGGACATAGCCGCCGCCTTAAAGGCCAAGCAGTCCTCCTACCCGAAATGTGCCCTCTGCAAGGAAAATGAGGGCTTTGCCGGCCGTTCTAACCACCCGGCCAGAGAGAATCACCGAATGATCCCCCTGGAAATTTATGGCGAAAACTGGTACTTCCAGTACTCCCCTTATGTGTACTACAATGAACACTGTATTCTGCTCAACGGGGAGCATATCCCCATGAAGGTAGATCGCACTACCTTTGGCAAGCTGCTGGATTTTGTTACCCAGTTTCCCCACTACTTTATGGGCTCCAACGCCGGGCTGCCCATTGTGGGTGGGTCTATCCTCACCCATGAGCATTACCAGGGCGGGCGGTATTCCTTTGCCATGGAAAAGGCCCAGCCGGAGCGCCGCCTTGCTTTAACAGGCTTTGGGGACGTGACTGCGTCGGTTGTTAAGTGGCCTATGTCGGTAATCCGCCTGCGTCATAAAGACAAAGACCGTTTGCTGGAGGCTGCCGACCATGTGCTGGGCTGCTGGAAGCGGTATTCCGACCCTGCGCAAAACATTTTTGCTGAGACTGACGGCGTTTCCCACAATACTGTAACCCCTATTGCCCGCCGCCGCGGCCAGGATTATGAGCTGGACCTGGTGCTGCGCAACAATCTTACCAGCGAGCAGTATCCTTTGGGGGTGTTCCATGCTCATCCGGAGCATCATCATATTAAAAAGGAGAATATCGGACTGATTGAGGTGATGGGCCTTGCTGTTCTTCCCTCCCGGCTGAAAACCGAGCTGACCGAGCTGAAAAAAGCCATTTTAGAGAACAGAGACATTGCCGGCGATGAGCTGCTGGCCAAACATGCGGATTGGGCGAAGGAAATCCGCAGCAAGTATGAAAGCCTCACCGAAGAAAACCTGGATGAAATTCTTCAAAAAGAGGTCGGTTTGGTGTTTGTAAAGGTACTGGAGCAGTGCGGTGTATTCAAGCGCACCCCTGAAGGACAGGAAAGCTTCTGCCGCTTTACCGGTACTCTGTGATTTTGGAGTATTTTCAATTATGATGCGCATGTAAATTTTATAATTTTGATGCATATAAAAATGCTGCGGAGTTTTTCCCTCCGCAGCATTTTCTTTTGGGAGGGACAAAACTGCCCTTGACAGTCTTGTCCCTAAAAAATTAGCAGCACTGGCCCTGGTACTTTTGCTTGGTTTGGTTTACCTTGCTTTGGTCGGCCTGCTCTACCTGGTACCAGCCCCGCTTCTGCATTTCAGCAAATACCTCGTGCTGAATCTGGTGTTCTTCGTTCAAAATGTTGATCAGCTCGGTTTTTACCGCCGCCGAGGCGCACTCGTTGGCAAAGGCGTTGTACTCTCCGGTAATGTGCTTCTGGGCGCTGAGCACATCCTCCATCATGGCTTTGTCGTCTAAATTTACCTGATTGGGCTCCATTGCGATCTCCTCCTTTTAGTTCAGGGTGTTCATCAGCCGGTTAAAATGGTTCTGATGCTTGGCGGCAATTTGCTCGCACTTGGTTTTCAGTTGCGGGTCAGTGCTAGTTTGGGCGTAAAGAGTGGCCTTTTTGATCAGAATCTGCTCAGCCCCCAGCTGATCCTCAATTGCAGCAAGCTCCTTGGACGTAAGCTGTGCCATATTCCATTCCTCCTTGCGATTATTTGCCCCTACGCAGGGCTTCAATAGACATTGTACCCTTTTTAGAGGTGTCCATACCGAAAAATTGCTGCAAGCAGGCAAAATCTTTTCCAATTTATAATTTCAGGAAAATTCTGCTTGACATTTTCTCCTTTTTACGCTATAGTATAAAAGCACTATAAAATATTCCTCACATATTATGGAGAGATGGCTGAGCTGGTCTAAGGCGCACGACTGGAAATCGTGTTCAGGCTAATACCCTGACAAGGGTTCGAATCCCTTTCTCTCCGCTTTATCCATTCTGTTTATACAGAATGGATTTTTCTTTTTATTATGCGGTTTTTGGCTTAGAATCAGCAATTTATGGCATAGATTATTAAAATAACGTATTGTATATTATTGTATAGTT
>CATJLA010000143.1 GCA_949741215.1 uncultured Oscillospiraceae bacterium | reverse complement strand
GAAACTCGCATGGTATTTTGCGCAGCAAATTACCATTTACCGATTATCGACGGTTTCGACCTGTTTACATATGGGATATATTGTAAAGATTAATCCTCTAAGTAATTTCCGTAGCCGTCGGTATTGATCTTGCCGGCCAGGATCAGAATTCCCTCAATAAAGCCCCACAGAGAGCCCATACCACAGGTAATCAGGGTAACGGCAATCTGGGCGATAGCAATACCGGTTTTGCCCAGATAGAAGTTATGCACACCAAACCCGCCCAGGAAGATACCCAGCAGGCCCGCAGTGGTTTTGGACTTGGCAACCCCAGGGCTGGTGGTGTAACCGGAGGGCACGACAGAGGAAGCGCCTCTTCTCAGCTCCACACCGCAATTTACACAAATAGCCGCCTCCGGAGCAGTTTCACTGCCGCAGTTGGGGCAAAAGCTGTTTCCGTCGCCTTTTCTTACGCCGCATTTTACACAGACAACCGCTTTGTCATCCATAGGATTCGCACAATTTCTACAGAACATGTTCCATTCCTCCATCAACAATTAAATGCGGGGACGGCAGCACCTGCCGTTTTTCCCCAGCAGACGACCCCAATCAGACTGCATTTCTTACAAAAAACACTTTTTCCCCGATTTTGGGGCTTTTTTGTCGTCTTTCTTTTTATTATACTTACAATTACCGTGATGTCAAGGTCGTTTTCCTGCCAAAAAGCCATCCCTGGCGCACAAAAATAACGGGATGTGCTTCTGTCCCCAAAAAAAGTTGCAGAATTCCCTCCAAAACGCTATAATAAAAGTATATATGCCTACGAAAGGAGAACCTCGGCATGAGAAAAGTAAAACTTGGCAGAACCAATTTGATGGTAACCAAAACCGCCTTTGGGGCCCTGCCGGTGCAGCGGGTAGATATGGAAACCGCCCGCCAAATTCTGCGCCGCGCTTATGAGGCCGGCATCAATTTTTTTGACACCGCCCGGGCTTATACTGACAGCGAAGAGAAAATCGGCTACTCCCTTGCCGATGTGCGTCATGAAATTATCATCGCCACCAAGTCCCCCAGCGGCACCAGAGAAAAGGTGCTGCAGGACGTCCAAACCAGCCTGCAAAAGCTAAAAACCGACTATGTGGACATCCTTCAGCTCCATAATCCCTCCGTTTTGCCGAATACTGACGACCCCGAAAGCGCCTATGCCGGCCTGCTGGAGGCCCAAAAGCGGGGCTACTGCCGGTTCATCGGCATTACCAACCACTCCCTTCCTAACGCCCGCGCCGCTTTGGAAAGCGGAAAATACGATACCATCCAGTATCCCTTTAACTACCTGTCCATTCCGGAGGAGCAGCAGCTGGTGCGGGACTGCGAAGCAGCAAACATCGGCTTTATCTGCATGAAAGCTCTTTCCGGCGGCCTGATCACCGATGCCCGTCTCCCCTTTGCTTTTCTGGAGGGCTTTGCCAACGCCGTGCCAATCTACGGCATCCAGCGGATGGCGGAGCTGGAGCAGTTTATCTCTTTGGAGCAGAACCCCCCTGTATTGGAGGGCGAGCTGCTAACCCTAATGGAAAAGGACCAAAGCGAGCTCAAAGGGGACTTTTGCCGGGCCTGCGGCTACTGTATGCCCTGCCCTGCGGGTATTGAGATCAACACCTGCGCCCGGATGTCCCTGCTGCTGCGGCGCTCTCCTTTTGCTCCCCATCTCTCGGATAAAAGCCGGGCCATGATGGAGAAAATTGAAGGCTGCCTGAACTGCGGCCGGTGTAAAAGCCGCTGCCCTTATGGGTTGGACACGCCCGCCTTGCTTCGGAAAAATTTGGAGGATTACCGTCAGTTTTATGCCGAAGCAATGCAAAGTAATCAGTAAAAGAGCAGTGCAGAGCGATTAAAGAGCCTCTCTGAAAGCTTGGGGTGGGGGAACACTGCCATTATATGGGGCTTTGTCCTGTAAATAGAACCTACCGCCCCTTTTCTTTGGGGACGGCACAGCCGGTTTTTGGTTTCGTGCTTCTTCCCAAATTTTAATAAGAGGCTGAAGCTTTTTTGGGAAGCATAAAACCAAAAAGTCAGAGTGAATCGTGGAGGTGCTGCGCACGGCCATCCCCTATAGGACAGATCCCTTTTCATCAGAAATTTTCAAAAAACGCAGTAATATTTTCATCGTTTCTGTGCAAAGCGTTCCTGCACGATTTTATCTTAAAAAGGAGATACCATAATATGTCCATCAATCCCGCTATGCGGGCAGCTCTTAAAGCACTTTCCTATCCGGAGCCAGATATTAAAAAAAGCTATAAAATAGAACGTCATATGGAAGAACTTGCTAAAAAGCCTAAAATACGGCTTTTTTACAAAACCTGGGATCATCAAATCCCCTGCGGCGACCATACCGTAACCTGCCGGATTTTTACCCCGCCCACCTTAGGCAACCACCCGGCCCTGCTGTTTTTTCACGGCGGAGGCTGGGTGAAAGGCAATATCGACAGCTACGACCAGGTTTGCCGTGCCATGGCCCAGATCACCAATCATCTGGTTATTTCAGTGGACTACCGCCTGGCCCCGGAATACCCTTTTCCCGCCCCGGCGGAGGACTGCTACGCGGTTGCCCGAGAGCTGTTTCTCCATCCGGAGCTGCTGCATATTCCGCCGGAGGAAATCACTTTGATTGGCGACAGCGCCGGAGGAAACCTGGCGGCGGCGGTTTCCCTGATGGCTCGGGACAGAGGGGAATTTCTGCCGGCCCGGCAGATTCTCATCTACCCTGCCACCCATTTCGACCACAGCGACAGTTCCCCCTTCCCCTCCGTTTTGCAGAACGGTACCGATTATCTGCTGACCTCCCGGCGGCTTTGCGACTATTTTGAACTGTACAGCGGCGGCCAGGATTACAGCGAAAACCCCTATTTTGCCCCCATAACCTCAAAGGACCTGTCATGTCAGCCTAAAACCCTGATTATTACTGCCCAGTACGACCCTTTGCGGGATGAGGGGGAAGCCTACGGACGCCGGCTGGAGGAAGCGGGCGGCTCGGTAGAGGTTCACCGCATTGAGGATGCGCTGCACGGTTTTTTTGCCCTGCCGCCCCGGTTTGCCTCTGTAAAGCAAACCTATGGGCTGATCAATCGTTTTTTAAGCTTGTCCTAAATGGTTAGTTGCCGGTTAGGACGTCCCGGTTTTTAAGGTTTCAGGGCTCCGCCTCAGGCCTCGGGCTGCGGGATGTCCTAAGGCAGAAAGGCCCTGTAATCTTTCCTCCGGGATGGTTTGCGGAAAAGGAAAACGGCATGACTTCCGTCACGCCGTCCCTTAAAAAGATTGATTTTTTCAGTTTTCCCACAACATTGCTTTACAGCCACAGTTTATTGCCCCTGGGGCGCATTTAAGCTAGTGACGTGACTCGAACACGCGACCTGCTGATTACGAATCAGCTGCACTACCGGCTGTGCTACACTAGCATAGCATGTGGGAAAATCCATTCAACAGTATACTATATTTTGGCAGGTTCGTCAAGCCTTGTTTGCCCTGCGAAAAAAACTTTTTCCGCCTGTTCCCGCAGGAAAGCAGCTCTAAAAAAGAAAAACCTCCGGCAATGTCAGTCCTTTAGCCAAAAACCCTTTCTCCCCCTGATGACGGGAAGACACCCTGCTGCATAAGATAAGGCAAGACAGCGGAAGAAAGCCGCCTGTCCCGGCAGCCGGGGTGGGGGCAGTATCAGCCTTTGCCCGGGGGAAAGGCTGCGGTTCGCTTATTTTTAAAAAGGGCACTTTTCCTCACGGCTGCCGTTTATCATACCCCTGCGCAGGATCTTCCCCGAGTCCGGCGCAGGGGAGTTGTTTTTTTAATTCCTGCAAAATCCTCTTTGAAACCCACAGGAACATAAAATTGCTGTTACGTCCTTAAAAAATGCTCTTGCGTCGTTTTTATCAAGGTGGTATGATAAGAAAAAGGCTGCCCTGTTCCCCTTTTTGCCGACGTAAGTGCCTGCTTTATATTTTTAGGCTATAAACTAAGCTGATAGGACACTGGGGCAACTGATTGAACGAAGAAATTAGGTTATCCGAAGGAAAGGAGAGCGCAGGATGAAGATACAGGAATCGGCTGAAAACTATTTGGAAACGATTCTGATCCTTAACAGGGATCGCAGAGAGGTTCATGCCATTGATATTGCGGCGCAGCTTGATTTTTCCAAACCAAGTGTCAGCGTTGCGATGAAAAAGCTGCGGGAAAATGGCTTTATTAACGTAGACAGCTTTGGCCATATTACTTTGACAGAGGCGGGAGAGGAGATTGCGCAGCGGATTTATGAGCGGCATACCGTGCTTTCTGCCTGGCTGATTTCCTTGGGAGTGGACCCGATCATTGCGGCAGAGGATGCCTGCCGGATGGAACATGTCATCAGCAGCGAGAGCTTTTCGGCTATTCGGAAGATGGCGGAAAAGAGTAACGAAGCGGCAGAGGCTCTCCGAAATGTTACAGAACCGCAATAGCAGTTTCGTCCAAAAGCGAATACAAAACACCTTAGAACCATTTGCTGAACATTTGTAAAGACGGTTAGCCAGTCAAACAGGACTGACAAAACAGGCGGTACATGGATTAAAATTTCATGCACCGCCTGATATTTTAGCCTGGATTTACGACTTTTTTGGTTTCAGCAGCTCCACCAGACGACGGGCTGCTTCCTGGGTGTCCTCCGGACTGCCGAAGGTAGAGAACCGGAAATATCCCTCTCCGCACTCTCCAAAGCCGGCTCCGGGAGTACCTACCACTTGAATTTCATTTAGCAATAAATCGAAAAATTCCCAGCTTCCCATGTTATCCGGGCACTTAAGCCAGAGATAAGGTGCGTTTTTACCGCCGCAATACCAAATGCCAATCTGATCCAGTGCCTGCATTAAAACACGGGCATTTTGCTTGTAAACCGCAATATTCTCATGGATCTGACGCTGTCCCTCCTGTGTAAAAACCGCCGCGCCCCCTCGCTGAATGATATAGGAAACGCCGTTGGTTTTAGTGGTACGATTACGCACCCACATAGCATTTAAGCTAAATTCTTGACGAACCAGTTCTTTGGCAATCACCGTGTAGCCCAGCCGCGTACCGGTAAATCCGGCCGTTTTTGAAAGGGAACAGATCTCAATGGCACAGGTACGGGCTCCCTCCAGCTCAAAAATGCTTCGGGGAAGGTCCGGCTCTTCAATAAAGGCTTCATAGGCAGCGTCAAATAGGATGATCGCACCCTTTTGGTTCGCATAATCCACCCATTTTTGAAGTCGCTTTTTATCGAAAACAGCCCCTGTGGGATTATTCGGGGAACAAAGATAAATCAGATCTGCCGAAAGGCTTTCATCTGGCTCCGGAAGAAAGCTGTTCTCTGCCAAAGTGGCTACAGGATACACTTTTCTCCCTGCCATTACATTGGCATCCACATAGGCAGGATAGGCAGGCTCCGGCACCAAGGCGGCACTTTGACGGTCAAACAGGTCGAGAATATCTCCTAATTCATCACTGGCTCCACCGGATATAAATATCTCTTCAGGTGAGATTTCCACCCCTCGCTGACGGTAGTGATCCGCAATAGCTTCCCGTAAAAAAGGGGCGCCACATTCCGGCATATAGCCGTGAAATGTCTCTCTTTTCGCCTGATCCTCCACCCCTTGATGAAGGCCCTGAATTACCGCACTGCACAACGGCAAAGAGACGTCCCCAATGCCCATACGATAGATTTTTTTCTCCGGATTTGCTTTCCGGTAAGCCTCCACCTTCTGGCCGATATTGTAGAATAAGTACGAATCCTTCAGATTCCCATAATTCGTATTTGGTCTAATCATACTTCTGCATCTCCTTCACAAACTGTTTCTGCCGGGCCAGTCATAGTCACATTCCAATCCGACGAAATCACAATTTCCAAGGTGCCTCCGTCCAAAATTACATACACCGGTTCCCCTGGCTTGCACATTCCTTTGCTCACTGCAGCGGCTGCACTAGCACAGGCGCCGGTTCCACAGGCCATGGTAACACCACTGCCCCGTTCCCATACCCGCATCCGAAGTTGATTATTTTCTAATACTTGAACAAACTCTACATTCACCCCTCCAAGAAAAGCCTCATGCTTTTCCAAAGCCTTCCCCAAGGTGGTAAGAGGTGCCGCTTCAGCGTCGTCCACAAACAAAACAGCGTGGGGATTTCCCATAGAAACCGGCGTGCACGTCACAGCCGTACCCTCCACAATTAGGGATAAATCCTGTTTTAAAGCCGCTTTTCCCATGTCTACCGACACCTTTTTTACCTGTCCTCCCCGCACCTGCAGCCACAACTTCCGGATGCCTGAAAGGGTCTCCACCGTCAGTTCCTTCTTATCGGTATACCCTTTGTCATAAACATATTTTCCAACACAACGGATACCATTACCGCACATTTTTGCTTCACTACCGTCCGCATTGAAGATCCTCATTCGAAAATCAGCTACTTTCGAGGGGGAAATCCAAATCATTCCATCCGCCCCAACTCCAAAATGCCGGTCGGATAGCTTCACCGAAAGCTGTTCCGGATTTTCCGGTTCTCCATATACATAGAGATAATCGTTTCCCAGGCCCTGCATTTTTGTAAAGTGCATATTGCTCAACCTCCTTATTCCTCATCAATTCGAGAAATTCCTATTGTAACTTCCTCAAGGACGTCCAGCAGCACCCGCACTGTATCCAACGAGGTAAGCATCGTAATATTATTTTGGCAGGCGCACTGGCGGATTGCGGCCCCATCTTCAAAGTGCACACCGGATAAAATCGCCCGGGTATTGATCACATAACTGACATATCCTGCCCGGATTGACTCCAAAATCTCCTCGCTTCCTTCGCTTAATTTCCGACGCAATCGGGTGCGTATGCCATGTTCTCTAAGAAAATTTGCCGTCCCAACAGTAGCCTCAATATTGAACCCCATATCGTAAAACCGGCGTACCAAAGGCAGCGCCTCCTCCTTATCCTCGTCGGCCAAGGTCACCATCACAGTACCGTAATTCTGCAGCCGCACACCAGAGGCAATCAGCGCCTTATACATGGCTCGATGTAGCTTTTTATCGTAGCCTATAGCCTCACCTGTAGACTTCATCTCCGGAGAAAGATACGCATCCATTCCACCCAGCTTAGAGAAGGAAAATGCCGGTGCTTTCACATAAAACCGTTCCTTTTCGACTGGACAGCCTGCCTGAATTCCCTGTGCCTCCAGGCTTTTCCCCAGCATCACCAAGGTCGCAATGTCCGCCAACTGATAGCCTGTAGCCTTAGATAAAAAGGGCACTGTTCGAGAGGACCGCGGATTCACTTCAATGATATAGACATTCTCCTGTTCATCCACAATAAACTGAATATTGAACAATCCTATAATCCCAATACCCAACCCCAATTTTCGCGTATAATCTAAAATTGTATCTTTTACCTTTTGAGAAATGCTGAAAGTCGGGTACACACTGATGGAATCTCCAGAATGAATCCCTGTACGCTCCACCAGCTCCATAATCCCAGGAACAAATACCTGCTTCCCATCGCAAATGGCATCAACCTCCACCTCTTTGCCCCGAATGTAGTGGTCTACCAAAACCGGACGATCGCTGTCAATTTCCACAGCTGTCTTCAAATAATGGACAAGCTGTTTCTCGCCAGCTACAATTTCCATAGCCCTGCCTCCCAACACAAAGCTGGGACGGACCAGCACAGGATAGCCAATCTGCGAAGCCACTGTCAGCCCTTCTTCTATATTGCTAACCGCCTGCCCCTTCGGTCTAGGAATATTTAAAGCCGACAACAACTGTTCAAAGGTATCCCGATTTTCTGACCGATCAATAGCCTCACATCCTGTTCCAATCAACTTTACTCCCTTATGCTGCAAAGATTCCGCCAGGTTAATAGCTGTCTGCCCTCCCAAAGTTGCAATTACGCCTTCCGGCTTTTCCAAAGCAATTACATTCATCACATCTTCCACGCAGAGAGGTTCAAAATAGAGTTTATCCGAACATGTATAATCCGTCGAAACCGTCTCCGGATTGTTATTAATAATAATTGCCTCAAACCCAGCCTCTTTAATTGTCTTTACAGCATGTACAGTTGAATAATCAAACTCCACTCCCTGCCCAATGCGGATCGGCCCGGAGCCCAGCACCACAACCTTCCTTTTCCCGGACACAATTGATTCATTTTCCTCCTCATAAGTGGAGTAAAAGTAAGGGATATAGCTATCAAATTCCGAGGCGCAGCTGTCAATCATCTTATAGGCAGGCCAAATTCCCTCTCTCTTTCTGATTTCGAAAATATTCTCTTCTGAAAGCCCCCAAAGTCTTGCAATTTCCTTATCCGCAAAGCCCATGCCCTTTGCCTCTCTCAGCACTGTGACGTCGCCGGGCCTCCCACTTATTTGCCTTTCCTGCTCCACAATATTAGCAAGTTTTCTCAAGAAGAACCGGTCAATGGCAGTAGCCTCTGCTACAGCGTCCACACTGCAGCCTAAGCGAAAAAGCTGCGCAATAGCATAAATCCTATCATCAGTGCCAGCCTTAATATAGGAGAGAAGCACCTGTTCCGGAAGGTCGTCAAAGCAATTTTTATGCAGATGAAACAGTCCTGTCTCCAAAGACCGGATTCCTTTCAATAGACTTTCCTCGAAAGTTCTCCCCACACTCATCGTCTCACCGGTAGCCTTCATTTGAGTTCCCAGCGTATTGTCAGCATCCGTAAATTTGTCAAAAGGAAAGCGGGGCATTTTGGTCACCACATAGTCCAAAGAAGGCTCAAAAGAGGCCGGCGTGTTGGCAAGCCGGATCTCATCCAAGGTCATTCCTACCCCTATTTTAGCAGAAACTCTAGCAATAGGATACCCACTGGCCTTAGAAGCAAGCGCCGAAGACCGGGAAACCCGGGGATTCACTTCAATTAAATAATATTGAAAGGAACTTGGGTCCAGCGCAAACTGTACATTACATCCGCCCTCAATTTCCAGCGCCCGAATCACCTTCAGCGCACTGTCCCGCAGCATCTGGTATTCCTTATTTGTCAGGGTCTGAGAGGGACAAACCACAATAGAATCCCCTGTGTGAATTCCAACCGGGTCAAAATTCTCCATATTACAAACAGTAATAGCAGTATCATTTTTATCCCGAATCACCTCATATTCAATCTCCTTAAACCCCTTAATGCTCTTCTCAATCAGCACCTGGCTCACCGGGGAAAGGGCAAGCCCATTCTTCAAAAGGGGCAGCAGTTCCCTCTCATTTTCGGCAAAACCGCCGCCAGTCCCCCCCAGGGTAAAAGCAGGACGAAGCACTACCGGATAGCCAATATTCTCAGCCGCAATTCTTCCTTCCTCCATGCTCCCTGCAATTTGGGAGGGCAAAATGGGCTCCCCCAAGCCCTCGCACAGCTCCTTAAACAGCTCCCGGTCCTCAGCACGCTCAATCGAACTGCTCTTGGTGCCCAAAAGCTCCACTCTACACTCCCGCAGCACCCCTTTTTTCTCCAGCTGCATGGCCAAATTCAGCCCGGTTTGTCCTCCAATTCCCGGCAAAATAGCGTCCGGTCTCTCGTATCTTACAATTTTCGCCAAATATTCTAATGTCAAAGGCTCCATATACACCTTATCAGCAATAGACGCATCTGTCATAATCGTAGCAGGATTAGAGTTACACAGCACCACCTCGTACCCCTCTTCCCGCAAGGCCAGGCAAGCCTGAGTGCCCGCATAGTCAAACTCAGCGGCCTGCCCTATCACAATCGGCCCCGACCCAATCACCAGCACTTTTTTCAAATCCGTTCTTTTGGGCATAGCTTATTTTCCTCCTTTGTAAACCGAACCCCCACCGGCATCTCCATGCCCCGGGGCCCCTGTCTTCAAGCATCCAGCATTGATCCGGCAGTACCGTCCTAAAAGCTAACGTATAGCTTTTCAGCGACGTAACTGCCGATTTCTTTCCCAAAACTATCGCTTATTTTCCTCCATCAAATTCAAAAACCGGTGGAATAAGTACCCGCTGTCCTGGGGCCCAGGCGCACTTTCGGGATGATACTGCACCCCAAAAGCCCTGTCCTCCCTGCACTGAACCCCTTCCACAGTGCTGTCCAGCAGGTTCAGGTGGGTGACCTCCAGCCGGGTATTTGCCAAGCTCCCCTGCTCCACCGCATAGGAGTGATTCTGAGAGGTAATTTCAATCTTCCCATTCAGCAAATTTTTCACCGGATGATTCCCGCCCCGATGCCCAAATTTCAGCTTATAGGTGGACGCCCCATAGGCCAGCGACAATAGCTGATGTCCTAAACAGATCCCGAAAATAGGATATTTTCCTTTTAATTCCCGTATCGTTTCAATTACTTCAGGCAGGTCGGCGGGGTCCCCCGGCCCGTTGGAAAGAAACACCCCGTCCGGTCTCAGGCTTTCAATCTTTGCGGAAGAGGTATTCCAAGGCACAACCGTCATATTACAGCCCAAAGCATTTAACGAGCGTACAATGTTCCGCTTCATGCCGCAGTCCAGCGCCACCACATTGTATCGGCTTTCCTTTGCTGGAGAAACCCAAATCTCCCTGCAGCTCACCCGCGCCACAACATCTTTGGGGACGGCACTGCTCTCCAATATCCTAAGCCCATTTTCTAAAGCCGTGCCTGCATTCGTCAGCAATGCTTTCCTGCTCCCAAAGTCTCGAATACTCCGGGTAAGCTTGCGGGTATCCACCCCCCAAATGCCCGGAATCCCGAACCGCTTCATCACATTCCCCAGGCTCTCCTCTGCCCGAAAGTTGGAAGGCTCCGGCTGATATTCCCGCACCACCAGCGCCCCCATAGCCGGGGTGATGGACTCATAATCCTCCGCTGCCATGCCATAATTTCCAATCAGCGGATAGGTCATCACCACCGCCTGCCCTGCATAGGAAAGGTCGGACAAAATCTCCTGATACCCCACCATAGAGGTATTAAACACCAGCTCGCACACCGCGTCACAATTCTCCCCAAAGGAATAACCATAATACTGCTGCCCGTCCTCCAAAATCAGCTTTTTATTAAATTCCATGCCTTATTCTTCCTTTCTCCGCCGGGAAAGCGGCTGTTCAAACCGGCTTTTTCCTGTATCTGTGGGAATTTCCGTAGGATATCTGCCGTCAAAGCAGGCACTACAATAGCCTGCCTCCTCCGCCAGCTCCCCTAACGCCTGTGTGGGCAAATACCCCAGGGAATCCGCCCCCATCAGAGCAGCTGTCTGCTCCGGGGTGTTGTGGCAGGCAATCAGATTCTCCTCCGAGTCAATATCGGTGCCATAATAGCAGGGGTGCAAAAAGGGCGGTGACGAAATCCGTAAATGCACCTCTGTCGCACCGGCTTCTTTCACCAGCTTCACCATTCTTCCGCCAGTAGTGCCCCGGACAATAGAGTCGTCAATCAAAACCACCCGCTTGCCCTGCAGGGTCTGCTCCACCGCGCCCAGCTTAATCCGCACCTGGTCCAGCCGCAGCTCCTGCCCCGGGGAGATAAAGGTCCTGCCAATATACTTATTTTTAACCAGCCCAATGCCATAAGGAATCCCCGATTCCAAACTAAAGCCCAGCGCCGCATCCATCCCGGAATCCGGTACTCCAATCACAATATCAGCCTCCACCGGATGGGTCTTTGCCAAAATCCGCCCTGCCTTCATCCGCGCCCCCTGTACCGAAACACCGTCAATCACCGAATCCGGCCTTGCAAAATAAATATACTCAAACACACACAACTTTTTCGGCCTTTGGCAGCAGTGTTCCCTGCGGGAAACCACGCCCTCCGGCCCAAATACCAAAATCTCTCCCGG